>JACPNL010000016.1 GCA_016185505.1 Candidatus Yanofskyibacteriota bacterium | reverse complement strand
AGATACTTTTTTTTTTTTTTTTTTGGGGGAAGGATGGTCTTAAGCGTATAACCGAGAGGCGCATAGTAGTATCTGGCGAGCCAGACGGCAAGTTTGAGTTGGTAGTCGCTTATTTGTGGTTCTTTAAATAATACTTTGTTAATTTTTTTAATTCGAAAGTCAACTTTTTTTAACGCAAGCTTCTCTTTCTCAAGAGAGGAGGAAGATATGACAACCGCCCTCACCTTTCTTTTATTAATTTCAACTTCAACAATTGCGCCTTTTGGTAATGCCGAGCCCGCCCCGTTAGAGGTCCGACCCGCCTGTGAGGCGTGGTTCTCGGAGTGGGGCATCGCCCGCTCCTGGGGAACTCTGTCGGCAGACGACCCCTCTTCGAGGGGCGTCTTACCTCTAACGGGGTCAAAAAAGTAGCTCAATATTTGAGGCACATTGGGAGGCAGAAGAGTTAGGGGGATAACTTCGATGATATACATAAAATTTAAATCTCTAATCTCTAAACAATACCAAAATTCAAAATTCAAAATAACATTGACAAACAATGTTTTTAGGTGTATAATTAAGCATAAGGAGGTGCGCCATGAGATCAATGAAACACGTGGCGCTGGTCGGGTTGTTCTTTGCCTTCGCGGTGACGGTGGTCGCGGCGGCTGAAAAGCCGCAAGTGACCATCAGCGCTTCGGGCCGGTTCTTTCCGGTCTCGTTCGTTAGCCGAGCCGCTAACGTTCGGCTGATTGTGCGGATGGAAAAGCACGAGCGCAACTGGACACTTGATGTCAGTTGCGAGGGGCTCGGCGGTGGAGTTTTCACCAGTAGCGGTAAGTCATTCTATAACGGTGAAAGGCAGGCCGAGATCTATGATCTCAGCTTCAACCTCCCGTCGGCGACATACCGCTGTGAGGTCACTCTCCATCGGAAGCTGGAGAGTGGCGAGATGAAAAACTTCACCTCGTCTCTAGAGGTGATGGTTTACTGAAAGGAGGAAGATACATGGCAGAGGAGAACTGAACCCCTCGGCGCAGCGGAACGCGCGCCGAGGGGTCTTTGTTTTTGAAAAGTTGAGGACGCCGTCATTTTAGAGTAAAATTATAACATGGACAAAGTTAAAGTACGCATAGCCCCGTCGCCAACAGGTAATTTGCATGTTGGTACTGCCCAAAGCGCTTTATATAATTGGCTTTTTGCCCGTAAAAACGGCGGGGAATTTTATTTACGGATAGAAGATACGGACAAAGAACGCTCGACTAAGGAATATGAACACGGTATTCTCGATGCTTTGACTTGGCTTGGACTTAAGTGGGACGGCGAAGTGGTAAGACAATCGGAGAGAATGGACAAATATAAAGCCGCTTTGGAAAAATTATTGGCCGAAGGCAAGGCGTTTTACTGCCACCACGCCAAAGACGAACTTGAAGAAGAACGGAAAGAACAAGAAGCCAAAAAAGAACCGCCGCGCCACGTTTGTGATCACAAGGATAGTGAAAAGGGGAAGACGGAGGGCGGCATCATTCGATTAGCAACGCATGACTCCAACACCCTTTTTAAAGATGAAATAAGAGGGGTTATCGTGTTCAAGGATGCGTTATTTGGCGATTTTAGCATAGCAAAGTCATTAGACGAACCGCTATATAACCTTGCTGTCGTGGTTGATGACATTGATATGGAAATATCTCACGTGATTCGCGGGGAGGACCATATTTCCAATACTCCCAAACAGTTATTGATATACGAAGCACTTCTCGAGGGACCTCCGCCAATATTCGCCCACCTGCCTCTTATTCTGGCGCCGGATCGTTCAAAACTTTCCAAACGCCACGGGGCCGTAGCGGTCGTTGATTATAAAAAAGATTATTTGCCGGAGGCGCTTTTAAATTTTCTTGGCTCTATGAGTTATACTTTTAGCAAGGAAATTTTAACTAGAGAAGAAATGGCGGAAGAGTTCGAACTTTCAAAAGTTCATAAGTCAGGCGCGGTGTTTGACGTTAAAAAATTAAACTGGCTGAATTCGCAATATATAAAGCAATTAAACAATTTAACAATTAAACAATTGACAAATCTGCCAGAAATACCCGATGCGGCTATACCACTTATCACGGAACGGCTTGAAAAGCTGACTGATGTCGGGAATTTCGATTATTTCTGGAAAGAGCCAAACTATGACTCAAATCTTTTGGACTGGAAGGGTTTTTCAAGAGAGGAGATAAAAAATTCTTTGGAACAAGTTCGTATAACTATTGAATACTGGGACTGGGCCGATAAGAGTGCTTTAAGATTACTACTTGATGATCTAGGTAAGAAACTTGGCGACCCCGCAAAATCGTCTAACGATCGCGGGGCAAGCAGAGGTCTCGTTTATTGGCCATTCAGGGTTGCTTTGACCGGAAAAGAAAAATCCCCCGACCCGGTTGATGTGGCTGTGGTTTTAGGAAAAGATGTTGTTTTAGAAAGAGTTGACGTAGCTATAGAAAAGTTAACCTAAAACAAATAAAAGTATGAAACAAATAAAAACAAAAGTTAACAAACTAAAAACTCCGTCCCAAGACAGAGTTTTTAGCGTGGAGCCAAGGGGAATCGGTCACAACTCAAATTTTCTTCCGAAAATTTGGTCGCGACCCCGCCTCACGTGGTTTTCTGCCAATTGCAGAAAACCACAAGTTCTGGCACTTGATTTCTATTGCGAACCAAGCAGTTGGTTCGCTCATACAGAAATCAAGCCCCTCTATCCGAGCGCTAACCACGGAATCCTCGCCATGAGGTGGCCCCTTAAACTCCACACGTTGTCATATTATCAAAAGATAAATAAAAGCAAAAGCCCGAGAAAATCTCGGACTTTTAGGGTTACGGATTGATTCCGTGGTTAGCATTTTAAGTATAGCAAACCCATATCATATGTCAAGAACGACTGTGGACAATAATCTGAAGAGTCGAGTTTGTTTTTTCTTGCTATTAGCTATTAGCTATGGGCTATTTGTTGGCGCCTCTGGCGCTTATGCCCAGACCGTCGAAGAATTAGAAGCGGCTATCGGACGCTATGAACAAGAGATAGAGCGCTTAAAACAAGAACAGGAAAAATTAGGTCAGAGCATTGCCGGTACGCAGGAAGAAGCCAGAACTTTACAGAACGAAATTAATAGCATCAACGGCAAGATAAAGTACATGAACAATCAGATATATCTGACGAATGTGAATATAAATAAAACCGGCGCGGAAATAGGCAATGTATCGGATGAAATCATAACTACTCAAGGAAAAATTGAACACCAAAAAAGCGCGATAGGGGAGTTGCTTATGGAAATTTACAAACAAGACAAGGAAAGTTTGCTTGTGGCGGTAATGAAGAACGCGAATATCTCTGATTTTTTAAACCGCATTCAGCAGACGGCCGATGTCGGCGAGGGTTTGCTCAATTTGGTCAGTGATCTGAAGGAAACAAGGAATGCTTACGAAAACCATAAAGATATTCTTGAGAGCAAGAAACAAGAACTGGAATTTCTGAATCGCCAACAGACGTCACAGAAGTTGTCTTTAAGCGGAACACAGAAAAGCAAAAACGATTTGTTGAAAACAACCAAAGGCCAAGAAGCCGAATACCAAAAATTATTAACGGAAGCCGAGGAGCTGGAACGAGAAGTAAATCTTCAGATATTTAAACTGGAAGATGAGCTTCGTCGAACCATTGATCCAAATAGTTTGCCTTTAGCTCGGCATGGGGTCCTTGAACGGCCGGCTGAAGGAATAGTAAGTCAGCCATATGGATGCGTTGAAACGCGCTTTGCGCGCAGATATTATCCGGACTGCAATAACAGAAAAGGTGGTTTCCATAATGGTTTAGATATTGCCGCAAGATACGGTACACCTCTTCGCGCCGCCGAGAACGGAAGGGTCATAGCGGTCGGTAATGCTCCATATGCTTATGGTGTTTGGGCGGCCGTAGAACATGATAACGGATTAGTGACGGTTTATACTCATATGTCGGTAAGAAATGTTTCCGTGGGGCAACAAGTAAATAGGGGAGATGCGATCGGAAGTATGGGAAGCACGGGTCTGTCGACCGGCTCGCATATACATTTTATGGTCTACGCTCCGAAGACATTTACGACTAAAGAAAGCAAAATATCCGGGACATTACCGATTGGCGCGACGTTGGATCCGGCAGATTATCTCTAGAAAATGTAAAAGGTAAAAATCAAAATGCAAAATGACAACGTAAAATTAAAAATTTTGATCTTGGGTGGAGGATTCGGCGGAGTTAGGGCTGCTCTTAATCTTGAGAAAAAATTAAAAGACAAAGTCGAAATAACTCTGATAGATAAAAATAGTTATCATTTGTTTGCGCCGGCTTTATACGAAGTGGCTTCTGCCTACGGTGTGAAAAAAGATCCCTTCGCTGTTCGGTTAAAGAAAACTATTTGCATTCCTTACTCCGATATTTTTTCCGGCAAGAAGATGAACTTTATTCAAGCGGAAATATCTTCGATTGATCTGGAAAATAAAAAAGTTGCCACAAGGGGAGGGGAGATACTGGATTATGATTATCTGGTGATCGCGCTTGGCGGTCAGGCGGCTGACTTGGGAGTTCCAGGAGTCAAGGAGTATGCTTATCGGTTTAAGAATTTAGAAGATGCTTTACTTTTGAATAGAAAGATAGAAGAATTGACACAGGAAGTTGCTGCTGGTAGGAGGACTCAACCTATAAAAATAGCAGTCGTTGGCGCCGGATTCACCGGCATTGAGGTTGCCGCCGAGTTTGCCTGTTGTGTGAAAACACCGGATTCACCGGCATTGAGGTTGCCGCCGAGTTTGCCTGTTGTGTGAAAACACTTTCTAGAATGTGTGGGATTAAAGGACGATGTGAGAGAATAATGCTTTTGGAAGCGGGACCAAAAATTCTGCCGACCGTGTCTGACGGCGAAAGAGATATTGTCTTAAAACGGCTTACCCGCCTGGGCATAGAAGTGATGGAAAATGCGGCGGCCGAAGAAGTGGGAAGCGACCATATTAAATTAAAGAACGGAAAACGCTTGGACACCGATTTGGTTATATGGACGGCGGGTATTCGTTTACCGGATTTGTTAGCGAAAACTTCGGGCTTACCGCTAACTGAAAAAAATAAGATTAAAGTTGGTAATGGTCTTGAAGTTGAGGGTTGGTCCGGTGTTTTTGCGGTAGGTGACAATATGGAGTTTATAGACATTAAAACAGGTAGACCGATACCAGCGCTAGCTTATGTTGCCGTGGAGCAGGGGAAAATAGTTGCTAAAAATATAAAAAGGTTAATAAACCCTGTAGTGAAAGTTCCGGTGGCGACAAGGTCGCCAAAAATTAAATTCCGGAACTTATACTACGGGGTAAACAATAATAAAATTATTGAGTATAAACCGTTTTACAGCGTCTGGATAGCGCCGGTTGGTGGCAAATACGCATTAGCTCATTTATGGGGAGGTATTAAAGTAAAAGGATTCCTTGGTTGGGGTATAAGAGAGTTGGTGGATTTTAGATACATG
>JACPNL010000001.1 GCA_016185505.1 Candidatus Yanofskyibacteriota bacterium | reverse complement strand
CTTAACTTGAACTTGAAAATTTTTAGTCAACATCTCCGGCCCGTGCCCGGTAGTGAATTTTTCAATTGCCTCCGGCTTTGCGCTTTGCGCATTTGAAAAATCTACTACCGGGCCGTGGGGAATGTAGAGATAATTCTTCCCAAAAGCAACTTTATGCTGGATTATATTGGCCCTTATTCCGGAATCAACTTGTCCTGAGCCAGTCGAAGGAAACCGCCACGTCTTGTGGCCGATTGATTCTTGGAAATCCAACCATTCTTTTGTTTGAAGAAATGATTTATTCATTTTTATTCTTCAATAACTCTTCTATAGCCTCAACTTTTATTTTTGTTTTTCTTATTTTATTCTCGCGTTCTTTAAGGGCCTTGCTGTAAAATTTAAGGTAGTCCCCTAACGACAGCTCTCTAAATTCTGCGTTGTTTATCTTAGTTGTCTTATAGTTACTTACATCTACTCCGGCAAATTCTTTTAACTCTTCCTCCAGTTCAAATCCTATCTGCTCTTTGTCCTTGAAAAATTCGTGCGGAAAGGTCTTGTCTTGCTTATAACCGATACCTTCCATAATTTTTATCAGTTCGGGTAATTTCTCTTTGGCACATATCTCGGGTATCACAATATCTATATCATCTATCTCGTCCCGTTGTCCTATCAGACGGTAAAGTCCCAAAGAGCCATAAAGGGTTGGGATTATCCCGTGTTTGTTCAATACTTCTGCTATTTCAAGGAATGCTTTGAATTTTTTATTAAAGTTCATAAAATTATTTATCTAAAATTTTTACAGCTCTGGATATCGCCACAAAACCATATGCCCAAAGAATCGGCAGCCAAACAGGCATAATGCCAAACAAACTGTTTCTATAAAAAACCTCCACTTGAGTACTGATAAATATAAACTCAAAGAAAATCATCAGAAAAAAGCCGGAAACAAATATCAACCCCTCATGTGATTCTTTTTTTATCCGAAACGAAATTATTATTATCAGAGAAAAAATTAAAGCGAGGAAGTAGTCATTATTTATTATCGGCACCAAACCGATCATGATTAGAATAGGGATAGAATTTAAAAAAATCCTGGAAACTTTGTCCATTTTATTTTCTTCCTAAAATTTTTAACGCTTCCCTTACCCGCTCCTCTAATGTTTTCCCTTTAGCTTCTTTCAGAGCATCTTTGGCCTGTGACGGGCTATAACCAAGAGCCAAAAGCGCTTCTGTGGCTTGGCCTTCCTGGCTCAAGTCAACGCCTTCCATGTCGCCAACATCCAGATAATCAACCTTGTTTTTAAGTTCCAGTATCAGGCGCTTGGCGGTCTTTGGCCCGAGACCGGAGACCTTTTTCAAATAATCAGCATCTTCGTTTATAACCGCCGCTTTCAGGTGCTTTGGTTCTATAGTTGAAAGTATCCCTATCGCGCTTTTGGGACCGATCCCATTGACACTCGTGACGAGGTGAAAAAGTTCTAGGTCTTCTTTGGTTGGAAAACCATACATATCAAAGGTGCCCTCTCGCATATTGAGTTGAGAATGGATAAAGAGACAAACAGTAGGGGCTTGACCCCATAAAGCGCTTTGCGCCACGGGGTCTGCGGACGTGGTCGCTGAAAGCGACTTTACGATCCCTTGCCCCGAGATCGCCGAAGGCGATTTTTCGGGGTTGACAACCGGAGTTGATTTTGATAAAATATTAAGCAATTTGGGGGATACTGTCACCTTATACCCTATACCGCCCACGCTCAAAATAACGTATTTATCACCCCGATGTACAATTGTTCCTTCCAAGAAGCTAATCATAAAAGTAGTATAGCATTGAAAAAAGAAACCAGGTAGTGAAAATTGCGATTGCAGCTTTGCTACAAATCTGGAAGAATTCGCAACTTCTACTACCTGGAAATAAAAAGGGCTCGCCTACTGGCGAGCCACTACCCTGTTATAAAAACGAGTGCCATCAACAAGGGCAAGCACGATCCATATCGTCATGATTCCATAATGACCCCTATTGAACTCTACAAAAGAAAAAACGGAAAATACGATGGTAAAGAACAACAATATCCAAGGTGAATCCATAAAAGACCAGATCGATTGCCCTATCCTTCTAAGCATTTACACGACCCTCCTTTGACATTTTAATAATAACATGTAGTAAAAATATTGTCAATGTTCAAATTAGTTTCTAAATACCAGCCTACAGGTGATCAGCCCGATGCGATCAAGAAGCTGACCGAAGGTTTAAAATCCGGTAAAAAGCACCAGGTGCTTTTGGGCGTGACCGGCTCGGGAAAAACATTCAGCATTGCTAAAGTCATAGAAAAATACGGCAAACCAACTTTAATAATTTCTCACAACAAAACCCTCGCCGCCCAGTTATATAAAGAATTCAAAGAATTTTTCCCAAAGAACGCCGTCCACTATTTTGTAAGTTATTACGACTATTACCAGCCGGAGGCGTATATTCCTCACACCGATACGTATATTGAAAAGGACTCCAAGATAAACGAAGAGATAGACCGATTGCGCCATGCCGCCACACAGGCGCTTATTTCCCGCGATGACGTCATAATCGTCGCTTCCGTTTCCTGCATATACAACCTCGGCTCGCCGGAAGAATACAAGAACCTCGGCCTTGAGATATTCGAGGGTAAAAAAATAAAGCCGGCTGAATTAACCAGAGCCCTTTTGCGTTTGCAATACGCGCAGGACATAGAATTGAAGCGTGGCTGTTTCAGAAAAACAACCAATGAATTTGAAATTGTCTCCCCCGCCGCGCAGGAGGTTGTAAAGATACGCTTTGGAAACGACCCCGCCCCAAACTTTTCCGCTGGCCGCCATTCAGAAAAGGGGCGGGTTTGGGGCGGGGCAAGTAAGATAGAAAAAATATCATTAGCTAACCTAAATGACCCCGAAGAGCTTGAGACGAGAGAGCTTAATTATGAAAAAATAACGGAGAAGACAATATTTCCGGCCAAATACTGGCTCACTTCCGACAACAAGATAGGCCTCGCCATAGAGAACATAAGAAGCGAACTTCAGAAACAAGTGAAAGTACTAAAGAAACAGAAAAAATCCGAAGAAGCGTCTCGGTTGCAGGAAAAAACTCTTAACGACATAGAAATGATGAGGCAGACCGGCTATTGCCACGGAATAGAGAACTATTCGCGCCACCTTGATTTCAGAAAGGCCGGCGAGCCACCGTATGCTTTACTTGATTTCTTTAAATCCAAGGGAGAATTTTTAACAATCATAGACGAGTCCCATATCTCCATTCCTCAATTGAGAAGTATGTACACCGGCGACCATTCCAGAAAAAGCACTCTTGTTGAATATGGTTTCCGCCTACCGTCCGCTATAGACAATCGACCGCTGAAATTCCCCGAGTTCACAGGGCGCGTCCAAAAATGCGTATATGTTTCGGCGACTCCAAACAAGTACGAAATGGAAAAATCCGGCAAAGCGAATATCGCCGAACAGTTGATAAGACCAACCGGCTTGCTTGATCCGACCATAGAAATAAAGCCGACCGAGAACCAAATCCCCCACCTTATCAAGACAATAAAAGAACGGACAAAAAGCGGAGAAAGGGTCATTGTAACAACCTTGACCAAGCGAATGGCCGAAGATCTCGCCGAACACCTCGCCGACAACGGCATCAAGGTCAACTATCTTCACTCCGAGATAAAGACGCTCGAACGGCTTAAGATACTGAAGGACTTCCGATTGGGCCACTACGACGTTATCGTGGGAGTTAATCTGTTGAGAGAAGGACTGGACTTGCCCGAGGTTTCGTTGATAGCGATATTAGATGCCGACAAAGAAGGATTTCTACGGAACACAACCACGCTCATTCAGACAATGGGCCGGGCGGCAAGGCACGTTAACGGCCACGTAATAATGTACGCGGACAAACGCACCCGCTCCATAGACGCTGCGATAGATGAGACAAACAGACGAAGAACAAAACAAAAAGAACATAACCTAAAGCACAACATCACGCCGACTACAATTCAAAAGGCCATAGGTGACTTTGACCTACCGACCGCCAACACAGCATTGAATAAATACTCTACAAAATACGACGACGGAGCAAATGGAAAAGATGACATAATATTCTTCGGCAATGCCAATAAACAACGGGCAGTAAAAGAGTTAACCAAACTTATGGAAAAAGCGATGAGAAAATTTGAATACGAGAAAGCGTTGGTATATAAAGAACAAATAAGAAAGTTAAAGAATGAAGTTGCGTAAAAATAGATTTTATAGTATTATTCATTTTTGAATTTTAATCTGTCATTTTGCATTTTGATTTTTGCATTTTGATTTTTATGTCATGCCAATAACCCAATCAGCCAAAAAAGCCCTAAGACAATCCCTCACAAGGAAGGCGAGAAATTTAAGACGCAAAAATAATTATAAAACAGCATTAAAGGAGCTGTCCTCATACGCTTCGGCCGGAAATAAAAAGGAGGCCGAAAAACTCCTTCCTAAAGTATATAAAGCCCTGGATAAAGCCGCCAAGACCAACGTCATAGCCAAGAACAAGGCCGCCCGTCTGAAAGCAAAAGCGGCAAAAATGCTGGCAAAATAAACGGGACAGCTGACTGTCCCGTTTATTTTGAGCCGTTAATTACTAAATCTTTCTTGCAATATTGGACACAATGCCCAGTCCCGCCATCAAGGATATTATCGCCGTCCCCCCGTGGCTTACGAACGGCAGAGGAATTCCGGTCAATGGCGCGAGGCCGGATACGGCGGCCATATTGATAAACGCTTGGCCCACTATCCAAGTACTCATACCGATAACCAGCAAGCGGCCAAATTTGTCGGATGTTAGTTTGGCTATTGAGATCAGGGTGTAACACAGATATATAAATAGACCTATCAGAACTATCGCGCCCGCAAAACCAAGCTCTTCAACCACGACCGCAAAAATAGAGTCATTAACAACCTCCGGCAGGAATCCCCACTTTTGAGTGCTTTCGTTATAACCATTGCCGAATAAACCGCCGGAACCGATAGCGATAAGGGACTGATTGAGTTGATAAGATATTCCTCTAGGATCAACGGATGGATCAAGAAATGTTTTTATCCTGTTAAAACGATAGGGTTCTATGAAAATAAGTCCCGCTACAGCGATAACGAAAATCGCAATAATGACAAAAAGATGTTTCATACTAGAACCGGCGGCAAAATATATTCCTAGAGCAATTAGAACATCAACTGCCAGCGTACCCACATCCGGCTGAAGAGCAAGCAAAAGTCCTATGAAAGATACCACAACAAAAAACGGAGCGACGCTGTAAGACCAGCTCTTAACACGCTCGTCTCTTGAACCGAACCAAGCGGCAAAGTATATAACCATCGCTAATTTTAAAATCTCTGACGGCTGGAAAGACACGCCCCACAAACTCACCCACCGGTTGGCGCCTTTCAGTCCGATACCGATATCGGGTATGAACACAAATATCATTAACAAAAGCGCTCCGAATAGAACGGGAAGAGAAACCTTCCGCCAGAAGTGGTAATTTATCTTTGAGAATAGGAAAAATAGGAGTATCCCCGGAAGAACACCGTATAATATCTGTTTATTCAAATAATAATAAGGCGAACCGAATTTTTTATCGCCCTCAATTATCCCAGCCGAAGATAGAACTATCAATCCGAATACAAGCAGAATAAGGGTGATAAATAGCAGGCGTTTCTCCATATATAAATTATAACAGTGCCTTTAATTTTAACCAAACTTTTGACAAAAGGTTTGCTAAATTTTTCATATGATAATTTCAGCAAATTTTTAAAATTAAAAAGCAATTCTTTAATATTTTCTACGAAATTATCATATGATAATTTCGTAGAAAATATGGATTAAAAAACCGAGCTAAATGCTCGGCTCAAAACAGACTCACGTCTGAAAACTCTGAAGGTCAACCAGCTTCTTATATATACCACCCCTTGCCATCAATTCGTCATGCTTACCGATCTCGACGATTGTTCCTTCGTGCATAACAACGATCTTGTCGGCTTTTTTAATTGTGCTCAATCGATGAGCAATTATGAAAGTGGTCCGACTTTTGATCAACGCTTCCAGCGCCTGCTGAACATACATCTCTGATTCCGAATCAAGCGCAGAAGTTGCTTCATCAAGAATCAGAATTCTGGGATCTCGAAGTAGCGCCCGAGCAATAGCCACTCTCTGCTTTTGACCAGCTGACAACTTCACGCCCCTCTCTCCAACAATCTGATCGTAACCGTTAACGAACCGCTCCCCGGTAATAAAATTGTGAGCATAAGAGGCCCTCGCAACATCTTCTATGGCAGAATCATCTGTCATCCTTTCAATATCTCCATAAGCAATGTTTAACTTTATCGTGTCGTTAAGCAAAGAAAGGTCTTGAGGCACAACGGCGATTTGAGATCTTAGAGAGTCCAGAGTCCATTTTCTTATATCTCTTCCCCCTATTGTGATCTCCCCTTTTGTTGGACTGTAATATCTGGAGATGAGGTCAATGAGGGTCGTTTTGCCAACCCCGCTCTCTCCCACTATGGCAACCGTCTCGCCTTCTTTGACGGTTAGATTAATATTTTTGAGAATTTCATTTCCTGACTCGCCATATCTGAAAGTTACGTCGTGAAATTCAATATCTCCGGCAAACCGCACTCTTTCGCCGCTTTCATAATCTTCTTCTTTTTCATCAAGGAATTTAGCAACTCTTTCTTCTATAACCAGTGTCTCCAAAACAAACCGCCAGTTATGGGCTAAGCGGCTGAACGGCGTATAAGCCAGCTGGATATATCCCAGAAAAGAGAACAAGCCGCCGGCATCAATCATTCCCCAACGCAACATCAGAGCACCAAGAGCAAGAGTAAGCACAGATCCGCCGCCAAATATAAAATGTTCGTATGCCTGGATCTTGTTCCTCAAATCCTGGGCTTTTCTTTCGTTGGCATAACACTTGTCAAAGTTATCTTTTATTCTTTTTATTTCAAATTCCTCATTAGTATTGGCTTTGACTGCCTTGGCATTACTTACCACGTCCCACATATGACCCCACGCCGCTTCCCATATCTTTCTGTTCTCTCTATTGAGAGCGACGATTTTCTTATTACGGGATGCCATTGCAAGGGTATAGGAGATCACCGTCAGAAGAACGAGTACTCCCAGTTGCCACTGAATCCAGAACATAAACACAAAAGAGAAAACTAAACTTAGAAAGTGCGGAGCAAGAGACACAAGAACATCTCTTACCATTCTACCCAAAGAATCCGCTCCACGCTCCACTCGCTGTACTGTTTTACCCAGCCGCTGTTCGGACAAATACGACATTGGCAGTCGTATCAAGTGAGCCAGAGAATCCATAAAAAGATTGTAATCAATGCCCCAAGAAGCGTAGACGCCCTGCCTGTCAGAATATCTTGTGGTCCAGTTTCGTACCTGATCAATCGTCATCCACATCAGAACAAGCAGGAGAATGTATTCTATAGCCGATGTTCCGTCTCCGGCCATTCTGATAACTTTCCCGTATACCAAAGGCACAAACGCGCCTAAAACAGCACCACAAACAGCAACGGCAAAGACCTTCTTGATCTGTCTTCCCTCTGCCCGGATATGCTTAATCATCAGCAGAATACCAGGGTTAGTTATTCGTCCCATTATTCGTTTTAACACGCGTCCTCCTTATTCGGTTGTGAAAGAATAAAATACTATAACACGAGGTGGTTATTGCGTCAAATCCGCAAATGTGGTAATATATTCGTCAGTATCTTAAAATAAGAAGGTCTTAAACTTGAATATGAACCCTCCTACAACCACAAAAGAAAACATCGTAGAAAATATTCACGGCCGCGAGATCAGCGATCCGTACCGCTGGCTTGAAGATATAGAAAGCGCCGGAACCAAATCCTGGCTTGACGAGCAAGACAGATATGCTCGCTCTATTCTGGATAAACTGCCGCGCAGAAAAGAACTGCGTCAAGAGTTTGAAGCATTATTTCGCAAAGACACGATAGGATTCCCCCATCCCCGCAAAGGACGGTATTTCTTTATGCAAAGAAGGGCCGACGAAGATCACGCCGTACTTTACGTTCAGGAAGGGCTTAACGGAAAGCCCCGTGTTCTGGTTGATCCAAACAAAATATCAAAAGAAAAATGTTCCCCAGTTAGTCTTGCTGGTTATAGCACATCCAAAGATGCCAAGCTTATAACTTACAACTTGTCAGAGTCGTCAAACGATGAGAGTGCTTTATATGTAATGGATGTGAACTCGGGAAAAATTTTGGCCGACAGGATTCCCGCCGAACTTTATCCGTCAAGCGGATCATGGTCCGTAGACAACAGCGGCTTTTGGTATACAAGAAGAAAAGAAGACACTCCCAAGGGCGAAGAAAAATTCCATCGCAAGGTTTACTACCACAAACTTGGCGCCGACTACTTAAATGACCGTCTGATATATGGAGAAAACCTCGCCAAAGAAGACCGGCCCAGCGCTTCCACTACTGAAGATGGGAGATATCTCGTGGTCCATACACTCATACAATCAGAAGAATATAAACGCTCTGAAATACACATACTGGATTTAGAAAACACAGAAGAAGGTTTTATGCCAATTGTTGAAAACGTGAAAGAGGAGGCCAGTACATTCTTTTTTGGCGAAGTCCATCGCGACTGGTTCTATGTCGTGACAAACTACAAAGCCCCGAGGTCAAAAGTTCAGAGAGTTTTGTTATCAGAGATCAACAAGGGCATGGAGACGTGGGAAACTGTCATACCCGAACATCCTGACAGAACCATCGATTCTATCTCGGTAATCAAAGACAAGTTCTTTGTTCTTACGATGGAAAACGTTTACTCTGTTTTACGAGAGTACTCGCTATCGGGCGAGTTCAGACGAGAAATTAACCTTCCCGCCCTGGGAACCTGCAGTTCTGTGATAGGAGAGCATGAGGGAGATGAGGCGTTTTTTAGTTTTAGTTCATTCGCTCACCCTTTCATTATTTTTCGGATAGATTTCAAGCACAACGATACCCTGATCTTTAAGAAACAAAAGGTGGCAGTTGATACAGGCAATATCGTAGCGGAACAAGTTTGGTATCATTCAAAAGACGGCACTCGGGTACCGATGTTCTTGGTTCATAAAAAGGGTCTCGCAAAAACCGGCGCAAATCCCACCGTTCTTTATGGTTACGGAGGATTCCATATCAGCCTCACGCCCGGCTTTATGAAAAATATCATCCCTTTTTTAGAACGAGGCGGGTTATATGCTATCGCCAATCTTAGAGGCGGAGATGAATTTGGAGAAAAGTGGCATAAAGCCGGCACAAAAAAGCAAAAACAAAACACTTTTGACGATTTTATAGCAGCCGCCGAGTGGCTGATTGAAAACAAATACACCGACTCCCGACACATAGTTATTTCCGGGGCGAGCAACGGCGGTTTGTTGGTCGGAGCCGCTATGACCCAAAGGCCTGACCTGTTTAAAGCGGTTGTGATGGACGTTCCCGTGGCAGACATGCTGCGGTATCATTTATTTCACGGCGGCCGACATTGGATCCCCGACTACGGAAGCGCTGAAGATCCCGAGATGTTCCCTTATCTTTTACAATACAGCCCGTATCATAACGTCGAAGAGAACGTCGAATATCCACCAACGATCATCATTACCGCTGACAGAGACGATCGAGTCCACCCGGGCCAGGCATTCAAAATGGCCGCGCGACTGCAGGCAGTTAACTCACACAACCCAATCATACTAAGAGTGGAGAGAAATGCCGGACACGGAGGAGGTTCTGATATTTCAAGATATATTAACACAGAGACCGATGAATGGGGTTTTATCTTCTGGTCGTCAGGAATAAAATAATGCGAACCTTAGGGAGCTAAACAGCTCCTTTTTTGTTTGTTTCAACTTGTTGCAAAAATTACACGGTCGTTAGATTATTGCAACAAAAGGTTTAACTAAAATTTGAGTTAGAAAAACGAAATAGGGGGTATTTTTGAGTCAACAAGAAATATTATAAGTCCTATAATCGCCCCGACCGCGTTAATCACCCAGAACCGCATCGTCACTTGCATCTCCGGCCACCCCAACGCCTCAAAATGGTGGTGAATCGGAGTAGACAAGAAAACTTTTTTCCTGCGAATTTTTTTTGATGCTAACTGAATAATCACGGATCCTGATTCCATTATAAAAATAATACCTATAGGGATAAGCAGAAACGGAGTATTAGTAAGCATTGCTACCACGCCAAGCATTGTCCCGAGAGCCATTGAACCGGTATCTCCCATAAAGAATTTAGCGGGATAGATATTGAACCATAGAAAAGCCACCAAAGCGCCCATCGTCGCTGATAACATAATGGCCAGGTCCGTTCTGCCTTGGTCAAAAGCAATAGCGGCATAAGCGCCGAACATAATTAAAAATACTCCTCCTGATAGCCCATCGAGGCCGTCCGTCTCATTGGCCGAAAAGGCGCTGGCAACAATTATGAAGATGAAAAATGGCACATACCACCAACCGATAACCCAGTCGCCCAGAAAAGGAATGTTTATGAAATCAAACCCTAGTTTGTAGTAGAACCACCAAGCGCCTCCGGCTCCGACAAGAGTATACATAAAAATACGATCTCTCATTCTTAACCCCCCGCCGCCAGGCCCTTTTCTCATTATGCCGAATAGATCATCTATAAGTCCGAATACCGCCGCCGCCGCCAAGGCCGCCAGAGGTACCCAGGTTTGACCGCGAGACAAAAAATTAAGATCGGCAAGCGGACTGTCCGGCCATATCCTTGCTATCCAGAAAAAACCGAGGGCAAGAATAAGAACCGTGAGCCAGATAATAACGCCGCCCATCGTGGGAGTACCGACTTTTTTCTTGTGCAGTTCGGAAAATATCGGCGCGGTGTCAGACCTCACTATTTGCTTCCCAAGCCGATAACGGTACAGGAATTTGGTCCAAAGCGGAGTCATGGCGAGCACAACAAAAAAAGCCGTCGTCGCTACGGCGAAAATGCGGATTACGTTTAGTACTGTGAAGATATCAGTAGGCATATTACGAACTCGCTAATTGCTATTTAACCAAGTTTGAAAATTAACCTAATTATTCTAATTAGCCTAAAGCCGACGTTATTAGTCGGCTCTCCGACTGATAACGTCGGAGTTGACCTAAATAAACCCCAATGACTGAATGACTAATCCGGTTTGGTCATTTAGAAATTAGACATTAGTCATTATTTATCCCTAGGCGGCTTTGCCGCCGGGATCCCGGCCTGAAAGGCCTAAGGAGAATAATTAGAGCAATTAGAATAATTAGAATAATTTTTATTCCCAACTATACGCTTTCTTTGTCCAGTTTATTAATTTCTCCGTATCGGTAAATCTCTCGGTAGAACCAAGAACAATACTGATAAGTCTATCATTTTTACCGGGGACATCAACCACCAAGATCATACAGCCCAACGCTTTCTCGGTGTACCCCGTCTTGCCTCCGACAACATCCGGTATAACACCCAGCAATTGATTAGTGCTGTTAACGGCGTGTTCTATCTTACCGTCTATCGAATAAACACTTGCTGTTTTTTCTCCCAGTATAGACCAGAGTTGGTCAAATTTAAGAGAATATTTGACTAATCTGACCAAATCCTCCGAACTGGACAAAGCATCGTCGTTCAAGCCCGCTGGATCGTGAAATATTGAGCCATACATTCCTAATTCAACGGCCTTACTATTCATAAGAACACCGAGATCAAATCCGAGGGTGCGGGCATGATACCTTAGAGCGTAAGCCGCATCATTAGATGATTCTATAAGCATCATCTTCAAAAGATCAATGACCCTTATCCTTTCGTCTAAGTATAAGGTTTGTTTTTCGTCGTCAACTCGAAGCGCTTCTTTTGGAACCACAACAATATCGTCCAAATTCAAATTCTCAAACACCACAACAGCGCTCAAAAGCTTGGTCAAAGACGCGATAGGGAGACGCTCAGCCGGATTTTTGGAATAAAGAGATCGTGACGACCTCGTATCATAAACGATTGCTGACTTGGCGGAAAGTTGAGGTCTTTCTATCGCCGTATTCAGCACCGGCAGATAGGTTGATTCGGCAATGGGGAAAATATACGCCTGGGTACTATTCAGAGACGCGCCGGCTTGGCTAGAATTATTTAAACCCTCTTTCTGGAAAGAGAAAATAAAAAAAACATTAACTAAAATCAAAACGCTCAAGACACCCGATAATAGATATAATTTACGCTGCAAATTTCTAACACAAATCTACAAATGACACACGAATGCCACAAATATATTCGTGTGGGCGTATTTGTAGTACGCTATTCGCGTGCTATTTTAATATGCAACTCTTCAAGCTGTTTCTCGTCCAATTCTGAAGGCGCATCCATAACTGATGTTTGCCCCCTAGCGCTCATCGGAAAAGCAATAACTTCCCGAATGTCTTTTTCGTTTGCTAAACGCATAACCAACCGATCAAAACCGGGAGCAATGCCGGCATGAGGCGGCGCTCCAAATTTATAGGCATCAATTAAATGGCCAAACCTATTCTCTACTTCTGCCGGGGACAGGCCCATTATTTCAAAAATTTTTCTCTGAACCT
>JACPNL010000015.1 GCA_016185505.1 Candidatus Yanofskyibacteriota bacterium | reverse complement strand
TTGATATCAAAAGCACCAGTAATTTTATAATCTTGAGGCATTCTTAGAACAACATCGGCATGTCTACCAGAATGACCACCGCAACCAATAAAACCAAGTCTTACAGGATTCGGCATAGTAGTTTCTTCTTGTGAACGAACTTAAATCCGTACCATAGAATAACACAACTTTGTAAATTTGTCCAAGTCTCCTGGATTAGCACTCTAATTGCAACCCTCACTTCTTACAAAATATTCGCCTCGGACTTAAAAATCCGAGGCGTTTTCGTTCTCGGTTATTAAGTCTTCTAACAACATATGCGAGCTCTGATGAAGTAATCAGGTTAAAATCGAGAGTTTTTGGAAAATACTGTCGAAGAAGTCCATTGGTATTTTCATTGGTACCTCTTTCCCAGGCATGGTAGGGATAGGCAAAATATATGGTCATGCCGGATCTCTTTTCTAGACGCTCCCAATCGCTAAACTCAGTTCCGTTATCTAGGGTAATGGTTTTACGTTTTTTCTTAGGAATTCTTTTAAAGTATTTGAGAGTAAGAGAAGTAAGAAGTTGTGAATTCATCTTGGGAAGCAAAAAGGCAATTAGATATCCAGTTCTTCGGTCAACAAAAGAAACAATGCGCACTCGCTTATCTCGCCCCATAAGTGTGTCACCCTCCCAATCACCGATCCGTCCTCGTCTCTCAATAATACCAGGACGCTCATCAATACGTCGTTTTTTAGCCTGTTCTCGCTCTTGTTCTCTAATCTTTGTGCCTCGTCTTCTGCGATACGCGCCCTTTTGTGACCTAAGGTACTGCTTTAAATGAGGAGCTTCGTTCCCTGATATATCGATAGATAGTGCTGGCGGCAAGAGATTGCTTCCTGCGTGAAAGAATACCACTGATTTGTTCCGGAGATTTATGATGTTTAAGTTCTTTTAAAACGAATCGTAGAAGCTTTCCTCGAATGAGACGGATGCTATCCATGGCGGCAATTCGTTTTATGCGCTTTTGACGACGCACCTCCTTTACATCATATCCGCCTTTACCTCCATATTTCCGAATATGCCTGCCGATTGAGCTTGAGTCTTTGCCGATTGTGCGGGCAATTTCTTTAAATGAATAACCTGCCCGTAACATTCGGGCAATACAGGGCCAGTCTTCCCGGGGCCAGTCTTCCCGGCCAATATGTTTGTGTGACATATCGCCAGTTAACAGGGGTTGCAATTAGCCTGCAAACTAAAATGCAATTAGGATGCAAATTCAAGAAATAGGGGTTGACTTTTTGACCCCAATTTGCTATACTTATAGCATAACCTGGATATAGCGATAGATGGCTTGATAGGCCGTTTTTTTGTGCCTATAAGGCCATTATTATCTCACTTTCTCCAGGCATAGAATAATGATTAAAAAACTTACATTTTCAGCAGTTCTTTTAACGGTGTTTATTTTGGTTCCAAATTTTGTTAATGCGGCCTTCTTTGATTGGGCCAGCACTCATCCTCTTGTTGATAACGATTCGGATTGGTCTGTAAATAATGTCTATGGAGAGTTGCTCGGACTCGGTATAACGCAAGACCAGCAACCTGAAAGTATCTCGGATTCGATAATCTCACCGCAAGCCGAACCAATCCCGATTCCCATTCCTGCGCAAAAAACCAAAACGGTTAGGACCGCTCCGATTGCAATCCATGTTGTGATGGCCAGCGCTTACTCTTCTACCCCGGACCAGACAGATGACACTCCTTTTATCACTGCTTGGGGGACGCAAGTTAGAGACGGTATTATTGCCGCTAACTTCTTGCCGTTTGGCACGCTGGTAAAAATGCCAGATTTATACGGCGATAAAATATTCACCGTAGAAGACAGGATGAATAAA
>JACPNL010000012.1 GCA_016185505.1 Candidatus Yanofskyibacteriota bacterium | reverse complement strand
GTCGGTTCTATGGATAATCTGGAGAAATATCGTTACCGACCCAAGAACGAGTTCTATGTCTTGCGTCACGGACACAGCGAAAAGAACGGTGTTGGGGGCGCGGAAATAATCAGTTCAATAGCTGCAAATGACAAATATCATTTGACAGAAGAGGGAAAGGAGCAGGTTCGAAACTCGGCCAAGAAGTTAAAAAAATTAGGCGGAGTAGATACGATAATCGTTTCTCCATTCATCAGAACACAAGAGACAGCCAAGATCGTTGCCGAAGAACTGGGATTGAAAGTTGAGACCGAACCATTGCTTGGAGAATTCCAGCACGGTGTATTATGTGAAGGAATGACGCACGCTTTTTGTGTTGCCAATCATACGGCAAATCAGGATTGGGAGACAAAAACAGCCGACGGAGAAAGCTGGAAAGATGTCCGCCGAAGAATGTCCGGTGTTCTAAGAAAATTGGATGAACAGAATAGTGATAAAAAAATATTGATTATAAGCCATGGAGACCCATTATGGCTTTTAGAGACATTTACTCTCGGATTAAATCCTAAAGAGACGATAAATTCCAGGAGCGAAATCTTTCCGTCGCAAGGCGAGTTAAGGAAGGTAGATCTCAAGAACTGGCCGTACGATGGCGACGGGGAATTAGATTTTCATCGTCCGTATATTGACCAGATTCTTTTAATGTGTCCAAAATGCAAGTCAAAGATGGTGAAAATCCCCGATTTGATAGACGTATGGTTTGATTCCGGGGCGATGCCTTACGCACAGTGGCATTGGCCATTTCAAAATCAAAAATCAGGAGAAGACAATCTTAAAATTTTTAAGGAGCAATTTCCGGCCGATCTTATTGTTGAGGCAGTGGATCAGACAAGGGGATGGTTCTATACGCTTTTGGCTGTTTCGACTTTGCTGGACAAAGGAGCGCCATACAAAAACGTGATGGTATTGGGGTTCACGTTAGATGAGAAAGGCCGTAAAATGTCCAAGTCACTCAAGAATTATGTGCCGGTAATGGAATTATTGGATAAATATGGGGCTGATGTTTTGCGGTGGTATTTCCTATCGTCTATGACGCTTGGGGAGGACAAAAGCGTCATATCCAAAGACATAGAAGATAAAGCAAAGGGCTTTATGACCACGCTTGATAACTGTGTCAGGTTTTGGGAACTGTATAGCGCTGGAAATGTTGGAAATGATGAAGATGTTGGAGATGATCAATTCCAACAAGCAAAGCGATCCAACAAGCAAAGCGATCCAACAAGCAAAGCGATCCAACTTCAGCCCCCTTTAGATAAATGGATATTATCAAAACTTCACGGCTTAGTCGGCGAAGTTACCGGGGGTTTAGATGATTATGATCCTACGACTGCCGCCAGAGCGATCGAAAAGTTTGTGGTGGAGGATTTTTCCAACTGGTGGCTAAGGCGTTCCAGAAAAAGAAAAGAAGCGCTTGGCCTTTTGAGATTTATTTTGCTTCATTTAGCGAAAGTCCTGGCTCCTTTTACTCCGTTTATAGCAGAAGATATTAAGACCAGAATGTCCCGATTGACTTCGCCTGCAAAGGCGATTAGTCAATCGAGGATCCTCGATTTGCAAAGCAAATCGGGACACAAGCTTCAGAAAGCCGGACACGAGAGTGTCCATCTTAACGACTGGCCTAAGGTGGACAAAAAAATGATAGATCCAAAGTTAGAAGAAGAAATGGAAAAGGTGAGAGAAATTGTCGCGGCCGGTTTGGCGTTAAGGAAAGAAAAACAGATAAAGGTTAGACAGCCATTAGCCAAGTTGTTACTTGGCAAATCACAAATCACAGATCACAAATCACAAACAAATTCCAAATTCAAAATTACAAATGAACTGGAGAACTTAATTAGAGAAGAGTTAAATGTGAAGGAAATTGTTTACGACGAAAATCAACCAGAGGATGTTGTTCTAGACACGGAACTGACTCAACTTCTTATCTACGAAGGTTATGCCCGTGAGTTGATGCGTCAAATACAAGATATGAGAAAAGAGGCCAAGTATCGTTTGGATGATAAGGTATTCGGCCAGTGGCACAGCGATGATGAGGGATTATCTGAGGCAATTCGCCGATTTTCAGGCGATATTAAAGAAGAGGTTCTCTTATCTGAATTTTTGAACAGCCCTCACGACGGCAAGGCCTATGATATTGAGAAGGAGTTTGAACTGGCTCCGCAGCGTAAGATCTGGGTTGGCGTTAGAAAATAATATCATGCGTAAGATCGTTTTAATTGGAGGTTCTCCGACGGCAGGAAAAAGTTATACGGCAAGAAGGATTGCTGAGGATTTGAAGTTGCCCTGGATTTCTACTGATACAATCCGGGAGCAAATGAGAGAGTTAGTTAAGAAAGAAGATTATCCGGACTTGTTCCACCATTCAGAAGCAACTTCCGAAATGGCCGTTGAATTTCTAACCCATAACACGGCTGAAGAAATAGTTGAACATCAGAATAAAGAAAGCTTAGAAGTGTGGAAAGGGGTAAAAGCGTTTATTGAAACCGATTATGTCTGGGGATCGTTTGTTGTTGAAGGCGTGGCTGTTTTACCCAAACTAGCTTCAGAATTAAAGGGCGGCAACGATATAAGAGCATTTTTTCTAGTTGATGAAGATATTGAACGGGTTAGGAATACCATATTCACTCGTGGTCTGTGGGATGAAGCTGATAAATATCCGGACAGTGTTAAAGAAAAAGAGATTGCGTGGGTACTTGCTTTTAATAGTTATATAAAAGAAGAAGCGAAGAAATATAATTTACCGGTAGTATCTATTGGTAACCGAGAAAATTATATTGACGAGATAAAACTGCTTATAAAATAATATCATGAAACAAGTTTATATAATTCACGGGTGGGAGGGTTATCATCTTAGCGGAAATTGGGGCACAACCGAACTGTCCGTTGTTTTAGAAGAATTATTAAAGATGGTCCCGATTTCTTCCAAATTAGAATAATTTAGTCAAGAAATCGAGGATTCTCGATTTTGTTACCCCGCCTTGGCGGGGACAAAATCGGAACCGGAAAAAATGTTTAAAAAAGAAAATAATTTTGCTTATATTGACGGCACCAATCTTTATAAGGGAATTGATGAATTGGGTTGGCAACTTGACTACAAAAAATTCCGTATCTGGCTATCAGATAAATATTCTGTAAATAAGGCATATATTTTCCTAGGTTATATTGTCTCAAATTCGGTTTTATATAGAAATCTTCAAAATTGGGGGTATGTTATTGTTTTCAAACAGACCCTTCTTAACAAACAAGGAGAAACAAAAGGAAATTGTGACGCCGAAATGATTTTGCAAACAGTATCAGATATGTACGAACAGAATTATGACAAGGCCATAGTTATTACGGGCGACGGAGATTTCACTTGTCTTGTAAATTTTCTGAACGAAAGAAACCGACTAAAAGCGATACTTAGTCCAAACCATAAAAAAGCTTCTATCTTGCTTAGAAAAGCAGTACCCGATAAAATTCTTTTCCTAGACCGATTTAAAGACCGTCTTGAATATTGGAAAAACAAATGAAAAAGCCCCGCTGTAAGACAAAACTTACATGGGGACTTTTTCGTAGTGATATCTTAATGTTAGCATTGACGCGTTAAAGAGTCAAGCGATTATCAACATGGATCCCGTTAGAAGTCCTAGGCAGAAAAAATTTGTTTCAAATTTTTTCTTATAGGTATAATGGGGCGTAATAATTAATCATGGTTTATCTTAAAATCAGCTCTGTGCTGAATAAGACGGACTTCTAACGGGATGGATAATTTAGAACAAAAAATACAACAAATTGAAGAGCGAAATAAAAGGGTGGAAGTGGATAAGGCGTGGGAGACGAGTTGGATGAGGCGGATACTCCTGACAGTTTTTACCTATTTGGCCATCGGGGTTTATTTGTGGGCGATTGAAGTTAATCGACCATGGCTTAATGCTATCGTTCCAGCTGTTGCATTTATGCTCTCAACCCTTACAATGCCGTTTTTCAAAAAATTGTGGCTAAAGCGAAATGTTAAAATATTATACCACACTTCCAATTCTGTGGAGGGCGGCCCTCCACAGGAGGAAGAACGGGGGCTGATAGAAGAAAAAGAAAGCGTAAAGAAAGAAAATTTGGAAAAGTTGAGAGATTTTATTAAAGACAAGGAACGAATTAAAAACAATGAAGTTGAAGAACTGCTGGGAGTGTCAGATGCGACGGCCACTCGTTATTTAGACGAGTTGGAAAATGAAGGATTATTAGAACAGGTTGGTAAAATAGGCCAGGACGTATTTTATAAAGTAAAACAATAAAATAGATGAATGGCTCAATGGATAAATCCATTGAGCCATTCATGAAAATCCGCATGGTTGCGGCAATAAAAAGCAAAAATGCCATGGGGCGTAGGGAAAAGAAAACGCCCCCTACCGAAGCAGGGGGCTGTAGGAGCATGGAGTTTCCGCTTTGGGCGGTTACCCACACAAGAGCATGGGTGCCCACACGTGAGCATGGGACTTCTCCACACAAGGAAAGTATAGCATAGATTAACTTAATTTGTCAATAGCCAGAAAAATGGCTTAAAATAAGGATAAAATAGCATTGGTAAATTCGTGTGGTATTTACAAAATTCAAGAAGTAACAGAGATGTCATGGGTTATGGAGCCAGTTGAGGAAGCCGAGCTTCCTTGATTTGGCTGGAAGTATGTTAACTGTTGATTTGTAAGTTAACTTATGTTAACCTTAATACCATGGAAAAATATCTTTCAACTGGTGAGGCGGCCAGAATATTGGGTATAAGCCGAATTGCCGTATTTAAGAAAATTAAAAGCGGCAAGATCAAGGGCAAAAAAATAGGCCGGAATTTTGTTATTGCGGAAAAGGATCTGCTTGGAATTTCAATCAATTTTTTAACTTCTCAAAAAAAGGCCGAAATTGATAAAGCGGTTGACAGAACTATCAAAGAATACGGCGAAACTTTGAAATTACTTGGTCAGGAATGAGATCAGTTTCAATTTTAGAAATAGAATATGTGGCTCATCGGTTGGCCAAAAAATTTATGGAGTGGGATGAGCCCATTCCTGACTTCGGTTCTCGATACCCGAATATTTTAGAAAGTTGTTTGGCTGTACCATTCCAAACTTTTGGCGGAAGAAAATTATATAAGGGACTGGTAGAAAAAGCTTCAGTTCTTTTTTATTTGATGATAAAGAATCACCCCTTTAAAAATGGTAACAAAAGAATTGCTATGGCTGCCCTGTTTTATTTTTTGTATAAAAATAACAAATGGATCAAGGTTGATAACACAGAATTATATAATTTTGCCAAATGGGTAGCATCAAGCAACCCCAAACTAAAAGAAGAAACAATTTTAGCAGTAAGTAAATTTATTAGAACTTATATCACAAATTTATAAATGCAAACCAAAGCGATAGTAATTAAAAAGGAGAATACCAATGAATACGATCAGTGGGTGACTTGTTATACGGAAGAGTTTGGTAAACTAAAGACAGTTGCCAAGAGTATCTTGAAGCCAAGCTCTGTACAGTCCTTACATTTGGATATTTTTAATTTGGTGGAGTTTGACTTGATAAACGGGCGGGGTATGCCGATAGTAACCGGCGCGCAGGTTATAAATTCTTTTGGGACGATGAAAAGCTTTTTTGCCAAGACGGCGGTAGCTTATTTTTTTGCCGAAGCGATTGATAAAATGGTTTTTGATAACGACAAAGACGACGAGCTTTGGTCTTTTCTGGTTTCTCTTCTTGTGGAACTCAACAAAGCCGATACGAGTCCGGTTCAACTATTTAGACAAGGTCAGTCCAGATTGCTTGATATTCTCGGTTATTTACCGGAGACCAACTTTTGCAAGATATGCGACGATAAATTGGGTGATGGTGAGTTGGGAGCTTTTAATCAGGAGTTGGGCGGTATTGTGTGTAAGAAATGTTTTTTATCGGGACACGGGGGGATACTAATAAGCCGAGATGATTTCAGAATGCTAACTGTTCGAAATGATGGAGGTGTTGGAAATGATGGAGCTGATGGAGATGATGGAATTGATCAATTCGAACAAGTGAAACGGTCGAACATCTCGAACAATTCAAACGACTTATATGCGAAGCGATCCAACAAGCGAAGCGATCCAACGTTTCGACGGTCAGTTTTAGATGGGATGTTTGAGTATATTTCCGGAAACAAGTTCTCTTCGCTGGAATTGATAAATATGGTAGGATAAAAATTATTCTAATTATACTAATTGACCTAATTAACCTAAATAAATCCCAACGACTTGATGACTAATGTCTAAAGCACCCTTTGGTCATTCGGGCATTAGGCATTGTGATTTGATTAGAACAATTAGAATAATTAGAGCAATTAGGTTAATTTATAACCAATATAATGACTAACCGAATTTTAAAATGGCTTGTCTTATTTGCATTAGCGCTATTCATCATAGCCATAGTTATATTTCTTTTCGGAAAGCCGTCTTTCAGCGAGGACCAGGTTGTTCTTGAGCTTGAAGGACCGACGCAGGCCTCTGTCGGCGATGAGGTGGTATACAAGGTTAAATACGGAAATCAGACGAAATTAGAGCTCAATAACTTGAGGTTCACATTTAATTATCCTGAAGAATCGGTTGTACTCAAGCCCGCCCGACCGGACGACTCCGGTCATTCGGACGGGGACAAAGAAATACTAAAAGAGCTGACTGAAACATTTGCTGTGGATGCTCTTCAGAGCGGAGAATCGGGAGAGAAAGAGTTCCGCGCGTTCCTGGTGGGCGACAGGGGAAATATCAAGAACGCCAAAGTCCAGCTTGAGTTCAGGGCTGGAACTATCCGGTCATCTTTTGAAAAGAGCGATACCATATCTACGACTCTTGTCAGCGTCCCGGTCTCTCTAACTTTAGTAGCGCCCCCATCCGTTGTATCCGGTCAGACTATAAACTACATACTTGATTACAGAAACGAATCCAACGATAATATCTCGGATATCAGATTTGAATTTACTTATCCGGACGGATTTGCGGTTCAAGAACAAACTCCGTCTCCGTCAGGAGTTAATACCTGGTTCGTGCCTTTGTTGAAACGCGGCCAGGGTGGTCGGATAAGCGTTAAAGGAGCCTTGATGGGGAGAGAAGGAGAGGTTAAAACCGTATCTGTTTCTCTGAAGCGTGGGATAGGCGGGGAGTTTGTTAATTATCAAAAAGCCGCGACCTCGTCATTGATATCCAACCCGCTGCTAGTGTTGGACGTTTTGGTAAACGGCTCTCGCGACTACTCCGCCCATCTTGAAGATCGCCTCCAATACACGGTCAGATACAGGAACAATTCCACCTCTAATCTAATAGGCCTGAAT
Source organism: Candidatus Yanofskyibacteriota bacterium (assembly GCA_016185505.1). GTDB lineage: Bacteria > Patescibacteriota > Minisyncoccia > 2-02-FULL-40-12 > GWA2-44-9 > 2-01-FULL-43-22. The sequence continues at coordinate 21,093 of JACPNL010000012.1, read as the reverse complement.
TTGGAGGTTAAGCTGGAAGGAGAAATGTATAATCTCGAGACGATTGATACTAATGGAGGATTTTATGACAGTTCAAGCGGAACGATATTATGGAATGCCGCGGTTGTCCCGGATTTTTCCGCTTTGTTGCCTAACAAATCGGGAGAAGTTAAATTCTCGGTGAGCATTAAGGATGACTTTCCGTCAGGCGGAGTTGGGGGAAGGAATTTCTTTGTGAAAACGGCGGCAAAATTGAGAACGCCTAATGTTCCGTCGGGTTTTGGGGATAGTGAAGTTGCCACAACTGCTAATTTGGTAACCAAGGTAGGCACTCAACCGACATTTTCGCAGACGGCTTTCTACAATGATCCGGCGTTCGGTTCGTCCGGTCCACTGCCGCCCGAGACGGGACAGGAGACGGTCTTTACTGTTCACTGGCAGATAACTAATCCGGGAAACGATATGAGTAATGTAGAAGTGAAGGCTGCGCTCTCTCCCGGTGTAACATGGAAGAGTATTGTTAGTGTCGGTTTGGGCCAATCAGAGCCGACTTTTGACGCCAACAGTTCTGAAGTAAGATGGAACATCGGGGTTTTGCCTCAAGGAATCGGAGGGCTGGCGCCGAAATATGAAGCCAGTTTCCAGGTAGGCGTCAAACCATCGGTTGTCGGACAAAAACCGGTGATAGTGAAGGACGGCAAATTCTCCGGTACGGACAGTTTTACCAAGGAGCAGATAATTTTTAACGCGCCTGATCTGACCACGGATGATTTAGTTGACAGGCCGGGAGAAGGAACCGTCCAATAAATTGCTACATTGCTACATTGCTACATTGCTAAAAATTCTAACAATGTAACAATTCAACAATATAACAATGAGAGCCCGTGTCTCAACCCAAAGAACAAAAACCAAACAACTTACTTGAGAAAATTGTCAGCTTAGCCAAGCGTCGGGGTTTTATTTTCCCCGGTTCGGAGATATACGGCGGGTTAGCAAATTCATGGGATTATGGCCCGCTTGGGGTTCAATTGAAGAAGAATATCAAGGATCTTTGGTGGAGTAAATTTGTTGAAAGACGAGAAGACGTTGTTGGGATAGACGCGGCGATTTTTATGAATCCTAAGGTGTGGGAGGCATCCGGCCATGTTTCCGAATTCTCCGATCCCTTGGTTGAGTGTAAAAAATGCCATCAAAGATTTCGCGAAGATCAAATTAAGGGGCTGTGTCCTGATTGCGGCGGTAAGGAATTTACCGAAGCCAAGCGGTTTAATCTAATGTTTCCAGTTCGGCTTGGGCCCACCGAGGATTCTTCGAGCATAACCTATTTGCGGGGCGAGATAGCGCAGGCAATGTTTGTTAATTTTAAAAATGTTCTGGATACCACGCGTGTCCGCCTTCCTTTTGGTATAGCTTCCCAGGGAATGGCCTTTCGCAATGAGATAACTCCCGGTAACTTTATTTTTCGAACCCGCGAATTCGATCTGATGGAGCTTGAGTATTTTGTCCATGAAAGCGAGTGGGAGAAGTGGTTTGAATATTGGCGGGGACAAATGAGGGAATGGCTCCAAGATCTCGGCGTTGATCTGAAGAATATTCATGAAGTAGAAATTCCCGACGGAGAGAGGGCGCATTATTCAAAACGCACGATAGATTTTGAATACGATTATCCTTTCGGACAAAAAGAACTTTACGGTTTGGCATACCGCACCGACTTTGACCTCAAAAATCACATGGAGAAAAGCGGCCAGGACTTGAGTTATACCGATCCGGAAACGGGGGAGAAGTTTGTGCCTCATGTTGTGGAGCCGACATTCGGATTGAGCCGCTCCGTGTTCGTGGCTCTTCTTGAGGCATACCATGAAGAGGGCGATAGAGTGGTACTAAAACTTCCACCGAAGCTTGCTCCGTACAAAGCGGCGGTGTTCCCGTTGGTGGCGAACAAGCCGGAACTGGTTTCCAAAGCCCGCGAGATTTACCAGTCGCTAGTCGCTAGTCGCTATTCGCCGGGTCCCATCGCCTGGGATGACCGTGGCAATATCGGCAAGAGGTACTACTCGCAGGACGAAATAGGCACGCCGTATTGCGTTACCGTTGATTACCAAACCCTTGAAGACGGCACGGTTACGGTACGCGACAGGGACACGGCAAAACAAGAAAGAATAAAAATAATAGAACTGGAAAATTTTATAGAGGAGAAGATAAAAACCTAAAAAACTTCCGCCGACCGGCGGAAGTTTTTTAGCTTGACACTTACCCCATCTTTTTGTTTAATAAGGCAACTTGACCTTTGAAAAAAGAGAGGTAGACAGTGCGAATGTCCATGGCTCCGGCCCCACTTAGTCGACGAGAGTTTGTACTTGTTTTGGCGGGTTTCGCGGCTAGCTGTAATAATTTTAGCGTTCCTACGTCAAATTCTCCGATACCGCTTAACGCGGACGGCAGCGCCGGAATTAAAAGTCCCCCATGGTCTCCCTACATAGTTATACACCCTGATCAAAGCGCTTTTCCGGGATACGAAAAGGCAATAAAGCTTCTCCAGTCCAAGGGAATGTTAAAGGGCGCCAGAATTGAGGTCTCTACTGACGGAGGAGCGGTCAGTACGGTTAATCTTGTTTCTCGTTTGGGGGTAGAGGTTGTCGGCCTTGTATCCAACAGTGAGTTGTTTAGGCCTGATATTGAAAATATGATAGACCAGATAGTCTGGATGTATCCGTCTGCCAGTTATCTGCAGATCGGCAATGAGTTAACCACCATTATCCCTAAAGACCAATTTCAAATGTCTCTTGAACAATATATGGTTGTTTTTAAGAGGGTATTTGATTATGTACAACTGCGGCATCCTCGTCTCAAGCTTATTACCCAGTCCACTTTGGGCAGTGGGGAAAAAGGCCCCGAGGACTTAAGGGCTATGATTAATTTAGGGTTAAATAAATTTCCCAGAGAAAGCGTGTTTGTCGGCATAAACTTCTACGACGGAGAAATGAATGCTTATTCTTCCATAATTACAAACGACCTGAATCTTAGGGTGTTTGTTATGGAAAGCGGGATTGAAAATTGGAGCCAGCATATAGGGTATGTTCAGGTAAGATATCCGGAGACCGCAACAAAATTAAGAGCTGAGAGAATATATTGGTACGCTTTGTTAGACGGAATCGGCGTGTATACGGACCATAGTTTGATAAAAGATCCCCAAGACGTATTGAAGATGACCATGAGTCCGTTAATGAAAAGTTTGACGGGGGAATTCTAAAATGAGGCAAAAAGTTGGTTGGCGCGCGTTGTTTTTCTTTTTTGCTTTTGTATTTCTAAACTCTAGCGCTGTTTTGGCTAGCGCTCGGCAGATTCCTGAAGTTAACGAGAAAGCGGCAAGAGAGTATCAGAAGAAGCTTGATGAACAAAAAAAGCAAAAACAACAAGAACGGGAAAACAACAGACAAGAAAACGAACAAGAGCCGGACCAAGAAGCGGCCAAACCAGCCGAAAAATCTCAAGAAGAAATTTGCAGGGAGCTATTAGCGGAAAAGTGCCGTCAATTGCTTGAGGAAGAACGGCAAAAGACGCAACCGCCTTCGCCGATCTTTCCGGTTGAACCTGATTTGCATGATACTTATTTTAAGGCAGGTCTTGTGAACAATACAGGAGAATTGTTCCAAGATAGGTTAAACAACGGGTTTGGTTATTCTCTTAATTCGTTAAGAATAGATATTGAGACTCATTTTGATTCCAGGCACTTATTTATTTTCTACGGCTGGTCTTTCGGCTACAGAAAAGAAGACGTCAGAAAGGCCGAATCCGGACATTTTCTGAATTTCAAGACATTTAGCAGGTTTGACATGGATCCGTTTTACGTAAAATTCGGGCCCGGTATTGAATGGGGTATGCCCGGAACCGAATTTGACCAGACGGAGTTTGTGTATGACGGAAAGCATAATCTTCTTCGGTATGACCATGTTTTTCTGGAAAGGAATTTCTGGATACCTAATTCCGAGAAATTCCACAAAGCGGGAGTATTATATCCCACGGTTGATCTGGCCGGTGGTTTTAGAAACAGCCATTTTATACTGGAAGCCGGATTGATGTGGAACGTTTACAGATTCGGGATCCAGAGTTTTGATCTGACCACCAACGGCTTTCAAGTGGAGAAAAGGTTCAAAATGCTTCCCGGATTTGTGGTCAGCGCCGGATTTGCTCCATACTGATTGATACTGATTGATACTGATTGAGGTTAAACCTCAATATAGTCAAACGGCTCAACGCGTTGAGCCGTTTTTTAATCTTGCCAAAACGGCTAAAATATGATAAACTTATTAAGTTAGCTGGTTCTTTAACCCAACAAAAACAAGGAGAAGATCGTGCCTTTTGTCTTTCGGTTGGAGATGAGCCTCAAAACCTTCGTCTTGACGACGGTTTTGATAATTGCGTTGGCGGTTTTGGGCGGGTGCAAAAGCCCCAATCCCAATACTCCCTCGCCGCTACCGCCGCCTGACAACGGCGGTGATCCGGCGCCGGCGCCGGCTGAACCGTGTCCGAAGCGGGTGTACGAGTCGGACGACGGGCATTTCAGGATGACGATTAACCTCATGCCTGAATGCGGGAGTACGTTGCAAGTAGGCTCAACTCCCGACATGTCAGTAACATGGTGGCAGGATTTTCTTGACGAGGCTATTATACAGGTTCTTGTTTCAAATGATGAAGTAAATCTTGTTGCCGATCCATTAGTTGACTCGGGGATTCACCGTCCCTTTAATCGAATAGGTATCTGGAAATCCGAACCCTTAAAGAAAGGAGAATCTAGGACCATTTCTATCGGCCGGGGCTTTGGCACCTGGTTTAATCCGGGTATAGATCCCCGGTTGTCTGAAGTAATATATTTGGCAGTAGTCGTCGATGCCGCCCGGGGCTTTGCAAAATGGATAAGCCCGGATACTTGCACTCCAAGTCCGTGGTTGGAGTGCAATAAACGCCAGTTTACGGTTTATACGAACTGGAAAATATCCGGCGGGGGTAGCACGGTGACGGTGACAGAATAACTCGTTGTCGGCGTGGCGGAGGACTTTTAAGTGTCTCCGCTACGCCGGCTTTTTTGTGGATAAAAAATAAAACCATTTTTAATATCCGTGGTATAATAATAGCAAGCGGGAAAAATCCGATAAAACGGTACAAATGAATAAAAGATCAAGGAACTCCATTATTATTATTTTTATTACGGCAACGGCGCTGACTTTGGTTACCGTTTTTTTATATTCGAATAACGGTTCAAGCCATAGGATGTTAGGCAAGATTATAGAAATGGATAATGGCGAATTAACGGTAGAGGGCAGAGTAATGTCGGACAGCGGTATCCCGGAGGAAAAAAGAACGGGTACGGTTAAATTGAAAATAGACAGCGAAAGTAAATTGACCAAGTTTCTAATTGTAACCGACAGCAACCATCCCGTTAACGAACCGTATAGTCCGCGGTCCGAAATGAAAGCAGGCGACTTAAATGACCTTGTTCCGGGTGTTAGCGCGGAAATTATCACCCGAAATAATATCTGGAGAAAGAATATGGGGATAGTTGATCAAATGTCTTATTATGTAGTTAATCCCAACTGAACCTTCTTATGGCATTAAACAAAAAATATCTTTTAACTTTCGTACTGTTTTTTGCGGTTGTTTTTGTATTCATTTTTAACGCGGCTCATGCTGATGTCAGGGAGGGGGAAAATTTCAGCGGACCGCACGAAGACGGATTGGAAATCCTTAGTGGATATGACCCGAATAATTATCAGGCGTACCGAATGGAAGTTGCCGTTTCATTCGGCTCTGCAACTACGGGTTTTATTTGTGTCGGATTAAACGGGCCGGGGGGTACTGATGAACGTTGCTGGGACGTAAACTACGTAAACGCGACAGTAATTTTTAATTATGACGTAGAAGGAATAGATCGTAACGATTATGATAATGGATATTTTACTACGGCTTTTGATAAAATCGCGCAAATAGATGCGGCGGTTTTTTCCCGAAGAGTAGAGATTACCAATTTTTCATCAAATAGGATAAATGGGAGCGGCTATAGTGTTCCGGCTGGCGAAAACACTACCATCAACTGGAATACGGATTTAGCGGACAGCGTTGAGTTGGTTTGGGGCGGGTATTTAGGCAATGACTCGGAAGCTGTTAATTCAGGCGGGAATATGTCGTTTACTTGTCCGTCAAGCGGAACGGGTGTTACCCAGTTTAGGTTGAACGCTTCCGGACCGGGAGCGCCCGTGAGCGAAGTTTTTGATGTTGAATGCGTTGAGACGGAATCGCCGGCCGGATTGCCCGGGAACTTTAATTTGTCAGGCGATTGTTCAGCGGTAAATTCATCCACTAACAGGGCCGATCTGTCATGGACGAATTCAAGCAACGCGGACAGTTATAAAGTGGAAAGAAAGGCCTGGAGCGGCGGTTCTTGGGGCCAGATTTCCACGACAACCGGCACGTCATTTTCGGAAGAGGTTAACAACGGCATTGATTATTATTATCGGGTTTTCGCGGTGAATAGCGCCGGCAGTACTTTTTCCAGTCCGACGGAACTTTTTGTATGCGGGGCTGTTGGTGGGGAAGAACCTCCGCCATCCGACGAACCGCCGCCTTCTGATGAACCCCCTCCGCCCCCACCCCCGCCCGATCCCGATGAAGCCATTTTGCAGGTGGTAAGTTCCGGCGCAAGCGGAGTGGCTGTTGCCAGAGTACAAGGACCGTCTGACATAGGCGGCACCACTAACTATGTCCGCAGTTATACGACTAATATATCAAATGCTCGTCTCCGGGCGCCGTCTTCAGCCGGCGGTAAAAATTTTTCCAATTGGAGCGGGTGTAATTCTACCCAAGGATCCGGCCAGCGCGATTGTAATATCTCGGTTAATGTTGGCCAATCAAAAACAGTTACCGCCAATTACTCCGCCGCGCCTCCGCCTCCGCCTTCTTGTACCGATAATCACAGATACGCGAGTAAAACCATACCCGATTCCATCACCGTAGTTACCGGTGGCCAATACAGTTTTTCTGTCGTTAACGAAAACTTGGGTCCGACCTGGTGGTATCACGGGTCTTTGTATCAATATGTCCAAAAAACCAATCTTTCTCTTAACCCAACCTACGGGCACCTTACGCCAAGCATGAAAGCTCCGCCGGATTCAACTTCAACCCAACAGGAGGATTTTATTTTGACCGCGCCGTTAACTCCAGGCGCTTATAATCTGCAGATGCAGATGGTTCATCGGGCTGGAGGCGATTATGAATTGAACGACGGAACGGTATGCGCGCCTCCTCCTTCATCTGATGTTTATTTCGGTGAGCTTCTTAATGTTACGGTTAATGTTATTCCGGGGTCTGCGCCTGTTCTCAGTGCTTCGCCGACATCGGTTCTTCCGGGCGGCTCCGTTACTGTCACCTGGTTAAATGTAGCCAGTCCCAAAGTTACTGACTGGATAGCGCTTTATGTTTACAATGCCGGAAAGACAGACGGCGAATTCTATAACGAATCCGGATTCTGGGTCTACTTTTACACCAGCAGCTGCGGTACGACCGTCGGCGGTACGGCCAAAGCGGAAGGATCCTGTACCGTTTCAATGCCAAATGCTACCGGGGATTACGAGTTCAGGTTATTCGGAAATTAATTCTTTTTAAAACTAATAAAATATTTATTATGCCTACACACAAAATTAAAATTGTAATTACCTTGGTTATTATTGCGGCAGCGGTTTTATTGTTGGCTTGGCAATATGTTATCAGAGACGGCAAAGAACAGAAACCGACGGACAATCAAACGGAAAGCCAGCAAACGGGGAGTCCTGCTTTGCCCGGAGGGGTAAAATTTGAACTGGGCGAAGTCATCCGCGTTGAAACGGACAAAATATTCTTTACTGTTTCGACCGGAGAAGAGAAAACCGCTTTGCTTGGCATTGATACTGAACTTAAAAAACAAACTCGGACGGCCAACGGCGTAAAAGTGGTTGACGCTCAACTGTCAGATTTTACAAAAGGCGTCAAAATTGTTGTTTATTATATTGAAGAGCCGGAAAACGGTAATTATCCGGCGCTTAAAATTCAAAATATTGAGTTGAAATGATCAACCAAAAACAACAGACAATTCTTATTTTCGTAGGGTGTTTATTATCGGTTGTCGGGTTGGTTAGTTTTACTACGGTAAAAGCAAATCATGGGAATGTGCAGGTTACGGGATATCCATGGGCATGTGAAAGAGCCGGTACCGGTTACAACGTTACAATAAGTTGGCACTTAAACGCCGATCCCAATTCTAGTTTTGATTATATCCCCGACATTTCCAATGACCCTAATTGGTCCGACGGAAGCTGGTATAACAAGCTTGTTTCGGGGACAAGTTCTGCCGTTGCTCTGGACGACTCCTGGGGAGCAACTTGGGTTACACCGCCCAGCTGGACTAAGGTCTTACAAGTCGGCACCACTTATTATACTAGGGTTTTTGCGAACGGTTCTCACTCTTACGGACCGAATATTTACAGACCGGTTTGCGCCGCGACTAACCCGCCGACATGGAGTGGTCAGCCGGATGCGGTGGCGGCCGGAAGCACCTATTCGGTTACGGTCAGCTGGACGGGCGGGCAGGCCAACCCCACCTTCGGCTATTACATAGATATTTCAACCGATCAGGCCAACTGGACTGGAACACAAACTTCTAACACTTCTTATACTTACAGCGGATTAAGCCCCGGCGTGAATTACTATTTCCGCACTTATACCGGAAGCCACAGCGGAACCAGCGGGCCGTTGAATGTGCCGGTGGCGGTCGCTCCGACTTGTTCTAGCGCCGGACTCGACGGCGTGTCAGTATCATATGACGCAACCAGCCATATAGTTCATGCTTACAATGTTAACAACGCGACAAATGTATTTTTCCATGTCTGGACAGAAGCAAATGGAACAGATGACGAGCAATATTACACCGCGTATGATCAAGGCGTAGGAGGAGAATGGGCTTTTCCGATACCTCTTTCCAACCATCCCGGTACAGGCAATGTAAGGGTTGATGCTTGGATGGAAAACGCAAATTATAACGGCGCTCTATTTGGCAATGCTATTTATTGCGACAGCGCTAATTTTATAAGAGAACCCCCCCCAGCTCCGACTTGCGCTTCGGCTACGCCTGACGGAAGTCCGGCCTTTTGGAATACCACCCAACGCTTTACCGCAACCGGAATCACGAATGCCACACAAGTTTTATTCCTGACATGGGACGAATATAACGGTAGTTGGGAAGATGATTTAATCGCTTATGAGGGCGTTAATGCCGGCGGAGGCACATGGTATGCCGATGTTAATTTGGCTGATCATAATGGCAACATTAACAGCACGGTAATTTCGGATGTTTACATGTTTAATGATAATAATAGTAATGTCCCCTGTGACCGCTCTTCATATAATAAACTCGGGGGAACGCGTTTGGCTGTTTCAAATCCAGTAACAGTCGCGGAAGCGGTTCCGCCGACAGTATCAAATGTTTTTATAACCGTACCGAATTACTGTATCTCCGGCCCGTCCGCAACCGTCGGTTGGGATTATTCCGATCCATCAGGCAGTCCGCAAAGCGCTTATCAGGTTCAAATGGACAATCAATCGTCATTTAACAGTCCCGAAGTAGATAGCGGTAAAATTAGCTGCGAAAACTGTCGTTCGTTTTATGGCGGACTGGGCGCTCTTCAGTTTAATACAACATATCGGGCTCGAGTAAGAACTTGGAATTTATCTGATTCTCCATCTGCTTGGCGGGAGGCGGATTCTTGCAGCGGCACCGGCTGTCAGCCGAATGGAAGTTGGAAAACTCCGAGCCACGCTTATCCGCAGGGTGGTAATCCGCCGTTCTCGTGGACTCCGTTAAATCCTTCCATCAATAATCCTATTCAGTTCACGGATAATACTGTTTTTGATCCGGCAAGCAATAACAAACAGTGGTCGTGGACATTCGTACCGGCTGGCGGCGGTTCCGGTTCTTCATCCGAACAGAATCCCCAATACACTTTTAACGAGACCGGCACTTATCAGGTGACTCTTAAAGCAAGAGATAACGCTGTTCCTTCCGGTCAGTTCTGCGCTTGGCCGACAGCGGCAATCAATCTTCAAAAACCAATACCGATATGGAAAGAGATCGCTCCGCGATAAAAATTGAGAAACCCCGACGCCAATGGGTCGGGGAGCCGACCTCCGACGCTTCGGTCGGAGCGTCGGCTTTAAGAAATATAGAAATTGAGAAATTATCATAAACCCGCCAGGCGACTGGCGGGTTTAATTTTTTGACCAAAGTTTTGGGTTTTAGTACTATAATTGACATAATGAGGCTACTTTTTAGAAAGAACTACCTGACTCAAATAGAGAATGCGGCAAAAGGAGAGAATCATATGTTTCGTAATTTTTATGTGGAAAAGGAGAGCAAAGTTGGGGATACTCTAAAGAATGGCGGTGTTTCTTGCGGGGTCATGGTTTCTCACATAATTTATTCTTTTAACCCGCTATTGGAAGTTTTGGGTAAAAAGCAATGGCTTAGAGGGATTCATCTTACTGTTGCTTCAACTGAAAAAGATTTGCTTGAAAGCGGGTGGTATGAGATAGACGAGCTAAAACCGGGAGCGGTTGTTGTTTGGGAGAAAAAGGATGGAAGTAAGGGAGAACCGCATAATCACATAGGCTTTTATGTTGGTGGCGATATGGCGGTGAGCAACGATTCTCGCGGTACCGGATTTCCCCATAAGCATCATTATACTTATAACAACACCCGCAAAATAGAAAAAATTTACTGGCATGACGCACTTAATGACTAAAGATATTTTAATTAATCTACCTCTGGTCAATCAGAAAACTGATACTGAAGATAAAAAATGGGCCGACAATACCTGCGGTGTTTGCGCCGTTAAAATGTTGCTTGGATATTTCAACCCGAAATACGCAAAATTAAAAATTATGGATTTGGTCAGAGAGGGCGTTAAAAAAGACGGTTATGACAAAAGAACCGGCTGGCGGCATGATGCTTTGGCCGCGCTGGCTGGCGGCTATGGTCTTAAGATGGATTATCAGAGAAAGTTTTTGAAGAAGCCGGCAGAAAGAAAAACAGGCCTTGCCTTTATTGAGAAAAATATCAAAAATAAAAAACCCGTCATTGCCTCGGTGTACTATAATTTCAATCCCCGCAACGGCGGGCACCTTGTTGTGGTAAGAGGCGTTAGAATGGCCCGCTCGCCCGCCAAGCGGGCGAGCGGGCGGGTGCTTGGTTATCATATACAAGACCCTCATCCATTCAGGCATTTTGGCCATAATTATTTCGTCACCAAAAAAGAATTTCTCGCCGGCTGGCGCGGAGGAATGCTGTGGATAAACGACTTGTCCCGATTCGTTTTCAACTAATCGAGGATCCTCGATTTTATAGTCACCGTTTTGCGGTGAATAAAATCGGGACGAAGTCGTTTATCCACAGGTAAGTAGGGGCTTTTGTCTTTGTTAAAATTCTGCTATCTCTAACTTAGCGCTCATTAAAAAGAGGGTCTTATGGCAAAAAGAACGGTTGAGCCGATATTTGACGGTCGAACATTTAATGACTTTTTATTCAGGCCGCAGTATAGCTCTGTGCTGAGTCGTAAGGATATTACAGATCTTTCAGTTAGAGTTTGCCGAGGTGTTACGATAAATGTTCCTCTTGTCAGCGCTAATATGGACACGATTACTCGCGAACGAATGGCAAAAACAATGCCTCTTGAAGGGGGTGTCGGTGTTTTGGATAGAAGTCCTTTGATACCTGATCAGGAAGCGATGGTTAGGTATGTGAAAAGACAACATTCCTACGTGATAGAAGAGCCGGTAACACTGCATAGGAGAGAAAGCATAGGCAAGGCGCAAGAGCTTATGGAACGCCATAATATCAGCGGAGTTTTGTTAAGAGAGAGTTCTCAAATGAATCGTTTGATGGGCATACTTACGCATCGTGATATTTTGAGAGCGGGAAATAATAACGGCGCGATGGCATGGGATTTTGCCACTCCGTTTGAAAAACTTATTCATGCAAAGCCGGGCATTACTCTTGAAGACGCGGAAAGATTGATGCTTGAAAATAAAATCCAAAAGCTTCCTTTGGTGGACGAGCACAGAAAAATTTGCGGATTGATAACTTTGAGAGATATTCATCTTGCAAAACAAAAACCGTACTCGGTTAAAGATGCCAAGGGCCGCTTGGTTGTGGGCGCGGCAATAGGCGCCACAAAAGATTATTTGGAACGCGCCGAAGCGTTGGTTGGTGCCGAAGTTGATTTTCTGGTAATGGATGTGGCTCATGCCCATTCGGCGGTGATCTGGAAAGCTGTTAGCGAATTCAGAGCCAAGTTTAGGGAATTTCCTCTTGTTGTCGGAAATGTAGCGACATATGAAGGGGCAAAGTACCTGGCTGACATAGGAGTTGACGGTATAAAGGTTGGTATCGGACCGGGCAAAGGATGTTTGACTCGCTATGAAACAAATTTCGGCGTGCCCCAAATACAAGCGATAAGAGAAGTATATCTTGCTTGTCGGAACAAAATTCCCATAATGGCTGACGGTGGCATAGAAAGGGATGGGCATATTGTGTTGGCGTTATTTTGCGGCGCTGATACCGTAATGCTCGGCAGTATGTTTGCGGCGACCGAAGAGACGCCCGGAGAGGTAATTCACAAAAACGGAAAACAATATAAATATTATCGGGGGATGACATCTCCGGAATCGGTTCTTGGCGGGTTGAAAGACAGAGTTAACGCCCGAGAGGCTCTTTCAACTCCAGCCGAAGGAAAGGAAGAAATTGTTGAAATGCGGGGAAGCGTGGTTGATATTATTTCCAGAATAGCCGGCCATCTGCGCTCGGCGGTTAGCTATGCCGGAGGCAAGAATTTGGCTCAAGCACGACGCAATTTCCTCAACCATCCGGAATTATTCATCCAGCTCTCCGAAGCGGCAAAGAAAGAATCATTCGACCGGTAGGTGTCCTTAAATTTCGCAATTGCGAAATTTAAGGACACCTTTTAATTTAGCCAAATTCGTGCTAATATTTAAGCATTATTTGAAATTGGGGCCGTAGCTTAGCTGGTTCAAAGTGCCTCCCTGTCACGGAGGAGATCGCCGGTTCGAATCCGGTCGGCCCCGCATGTGACATTATACCACGAGTTGTGGTATAATTAGGGTACTTAATTCTTGGTTTAACCCCACTCCCCGCATTGTGGGGCAAGCTCATCGAAAGAGGGATTTTTGTTTATATAGCTGAATTACTAGGGTTTTCCTAATTTCTAAAAGACAGCTAAAATAGGCGTAGAGTCGAAGAATTGGAAACTTTTTGACATTTTAAGCAAATGATGTTAATATGCTCGCGGTAGTTTGACAATGAGGAGAAGAAATGGCTAGAACCAGCATGCGGGATTCAGTTATCCTTTATCTAATGGAGGCCAGCCTAAAAGAACTGGAATACATGGAAAATCTTATTAAAACAGCAAAAACTGTAAAAATACTACGAACAATAAAAACGCTTAAGGCCGGTTCAGGAAAAACAAAAAGATTTCAAGAACTATACGAAAAGCTACCCTCAGAGAAAAGGGATTGGGTAGAATCTGAAGTCAAGAAAGAGCTAGCCAGGATAAAAGCAGCGGTACGATAACATCAAACCGCTTTTTAATTCTCCAAAACCATGCTAAAATCAAAATCGATATCCTCAAAAACCCTCAATAACTGTCGATTAATAGTTTTCCAATTGTCCCTCACGGCCCCGCCGAGTCAAACTCGGCTTCGCAAAAACTAAGTAATTACTTTATTTGTAGGGTTGACACTACTGATACACTTTTGATACACTGTAATTAAGGTCTAAGGTCTAAATCTATGTCTACCACAAAAACCAGAATCAATATAAGCTTGCCAGATGAAACGAGAAGGGCCTTGATGGGTCTCGCTATTCGCGATAAAGTTCCCGAAGCAACTAAAGCGGCGCGTTTGCTTGAACTTGCTCTTGAAATTGAAGAAGACCAGGTCTGGAATAAAATTGCTGAAAAAAGGGACAAACACAAGACGAAGTATTTTTCACACGAGCAAGCATGGAAGTAATATACGAGATTTTTTATCATCGCCTTGTTGTTCGCGATGACATTCCTAAACTTCCCAAAACATGGAGAAATAAAATCCGCGTTGCCATAGAAAAGCGTCTTACCACAAATCCTGACTTATACGGCAAACCCCTTAGGCGGTCTCTTAAGAGATTTTATAAATTAAGAGCAGGAGATTATCGCGTTATTTTTAAGATTGAAAATAATAAAGTCAAAATTCTTGCGATAAAACATCGGTCCGAGGTTTATCATAAAATGACTCAAAAAATAATTAAATCGTGAATTCAAAATTCATCAAAATAGAATCGCCGGAAGAAGTTAAACTTGCCGAAGAATTAAACAAGCGAACCGATGCCGACGGCCTTCGCATGAAGCGGTTTTTGGCTATGCCTGATTTGTCTCGCACTCCCGGCAATCCGCTTTATGAAATAGTTCAGCGTGTTTTGAATTGGTCCAGTTTCAAGGGTTTTGATGTAATTCAAGTTCCAGAAATTGTATCAACCGATATCAGTTTTGATTTATTTGATTTTCCAGCTGACCATCCAGCTCGTTCTCGTTCCGATACTTATTACATAGACGATAATCATATTCTTCGTCCGCATACTACGGTTATGTGGTATTACTATTTGAAGGATGACGACGTAAAAAAGCGTATGGCTGCCGGTGGGCCGGTGGGCGCATTTTCTTACGGCAAGGTTTATCGGCGTGACGAACTTGACCGGCATCATATGAATGTGTTTCATCAAATAGATGGTTGGTATCTTGCGCCAAAAGAGAAAGACATCATAACTACTCATGAACTGCAAGAGGCGTTATCTGGGTTTGCCAAAGCGGTTTTCGGTTCTGATGTTCAGATCCGTTTCAATGACGACAGATTTCCATATACCGATCCTTCGATTGAAATGGAAATCAACAAAGACGGAAAATGGCTGGAAGTGGCAGGTGCCGGTGTAGTTAAAGGAAGCGTGCTTGAAAAATTTGGGGTAGATTCATCCAAATGGAACGGTTGGGCTTTCGGGCCTGGGCTAGAGAGATTTGCAATGATTTCAATGGAATTACCAGATATCAGATTATTATGGTCTCAAGATGAAAGGATAAAAAAACAATTAAAACTCGACCAGAAGTTTCAAGAGGTTTCCAAATACCCGGCCATCACCAGAGACATTTCTTTTGTCGTAAGCAAGAACTTTGCCCCGAATGATTATTTT
The DNA here is from genome assembly GCA_016185505.1 of Candidatus Yanofskyibacteriota bacterium. Taxonomy (GTDB): domain Bacteria; phylum Patescibacteriota; class Minisyncoccia; order 2-02-FULL-40-12; family GWA2-44-9; genus 2-01-FULL-43-22. Next base: position 5,801 of record JACPNL010000012.1, on the reverse strand, counting down.
GATTTGATTCGTGATCTGGGAGGGGACTTAGTGGAACAGGTTGAGTTAATAGACAAATACGAGGACTCAAACAAATTCGGTTCGGATAAGATAAGTTATACTTACCGTATTATTTATAGAAGTATGGAAAGAACGCTTAAGAGCGAAGAGGCGGATGCAATTCAGGATAAAATATACAAACAAACAGAGGATCAATTTAACGCCGAATTAAGATAAACCGACATAAAATGAGCAATTGCTTATTTTATGTCGGTGTGATGATGTGAAAATTTTGGTGGGAGGTTGTGCCGGCGCGCCGAGGCGGCTGGTATGACCGAAATCAGTCCCGACGCGAAGCAAGAGCCGAGTTGGACTCGGCGCGCCGAGAGGTCAAGGAGGGCTCATAAGGCCCTCTTAAAATTTGTAAAATTAACCACAAAATCGTCTTGCTTTCACTTCTATAAAATGTTAAAATTAAGCGATAAAAATTAACTCATATAAGCCCCTAAAAAGCACTGTTTTTAAGGGGCGATAATTTTGTAAAATGGCCGCAAAAGAGAACACAAAACAGCAAGGATATACTGCCGAGTCAATTCAAGTTCTTGAGGGTTTGGAGCCGGTTAGGAAACGACCGGGGATGTATATCGGTTCCACCGGTCCGGATGGGTTGCATCACCTGATCCATGAGGTTGCTGACAACGGGATCGACGAAGCGATGATCGGCTATGCCAAGAATATTGAGATTTCTCTTTTGCCGAATAATCGGGTTCGGGTCAAAGACGACGGCCGAGGTATTCCGGTTGAAAGGCACAAGCAGACAGGCAAGTCAACCTTGGAGACGGTCATGACTATTCTCCACGCCGGAGGCAAGTTTGGAAGTGGCGCCTATAAGGTCTCGGGAGGGTTGCACGGGGTTGGTGTCTCGGTCGTGAATGCCCTCTCGGTTTATTTGCGCGTCGAAGTTCGTCGCGATGGCGGAGTGTATGAGCAGGAGTATGTTCGCGGCAAACCGAAAAAGGCGGTTAAAAAGATCGGCTTCGCTAAAGATACCGGCACGATGGTTGAATTTGAGCCGGACCCGGAGATCTTCAAAGAAATAAGTTTTGATCTTGACAGAATAATTAATCATTTCAGGCAGCAGGCATATTTGACCAAAGGAGTGAGAATAAGTGTTAAGGACGAAAGAGTTCCGCTCAAATATTTCAGTAAAAAACAAAACAAAGAAATAACGGAGTTCCCCTCGCGTAGCTTTTACTTTGAAGGGGGCATTGTCTCGTACATAGAATTCTTGAATAGAGGACTTGAGCCGAAAAACAAGAACATTTTTTATGTTGGCAAAGAACAGCAAGAAATTTTTGTGGAAGTTGCCCTCCAATACATTGACGAACTTCATTCGCAAGAGATGAGTTTTGCCAACAACATTCATACTCATGAGGGCGGGATGCATGTTACGGGTTTTAGGTCGGCCATTACCAGAGCTCTGAACGACTATGCTAGAAAAAACGGCATATTAAAAGAAAAGGACGATAATCTTTCCGGAGAAGATATCAGGGAAGGGCTCACTACTGTTATTTCAGTAAAGCTTAAGGAGCCGCAATTTGAAGGCCAAACCAAAGCTAAACTCGGCACACCGGACGCTAGAACGGCCGTTGAAACCGTTATGGGAACGGAGTTTGTTGATTGGCTTGAGAGAAGTCCGTCTGACGCGAGAGAAATTCTGGAGAAGGTCATACTGGCGTCAAAGGCCCGTCTTGCGGCCAAAGCGGCAAGGGAAACAGTTCTACGAAAGGGCGCAATGGAAGGTCTGACTCTGCCCGGCAAACTGGCTGACTGTTCCAGTCGAGATGCAACTGAATCAGAGTTATTCCTTGTCGAAGGAGATTCGGCAGGCGGGTGCTTGGACGGAGATACGGAAGTAGCTCTTGTTGACGGCAGAGACGTTTCATTTAGGCAATTAGTTGAAGAAGATAATCAGGGAAAGAAAAATTTTTGCTACACAATAGACAAGAACGGAAATATTTCTGTGGCTTCGATTTTGAATCCGCGAATTACTCGAAAAAATGTCGAAGTTATTAAGATTATTTTAGACAACAACGAAGAAATAATTTGTACTCCAGACCACAAATTTATGTTACGAGACGGAAGCTATAAAGAAGCAAAAGACCTGACTCCTGCGGATTCTCTAATGCCATTGTATAGAAAGTATTCAAAAATTGGCGGGCGCATAACGATTGAAGGATACGAAATGGTACTTGATCCTAAAAAACATTTTTGGATTTTTACTCACCTGCTATCTGATCAATATAATCTTAATCACAGTATTTATTCAGAAAGCGATGGCCCTCAGCGTCATCATAAGGATTTTAATAAACTAAACAATAGCCCTAATAACTTTGTGCGTCTCTCTAGGGAACAACATTTTAAAATTCATCAAGAAATTGCCGACAAAATATTGCGAAGTCCGGAAGTTTTAGAAAAGCTTAGAAAAATTCGCCAAACCCCGGAATTTAAAAATAAAGTCAGAAAGAGCATGCTTAAAATTCGGGGCTTGTTGAGCGAAAGAGCTAAGAAACAATGGCAGGACGAAGAATATAAGAAATTTATGGTTAATAAGTTTTTGGATTTTTATAAAAATAATCCGGAATATCAAGAAAAAAATAATTTACTGCTTGATAAAGCCCAAAAAGAATATTGGGGCAACAAAAATAACCGCAAAATTCAATCTAATCGTGTGGCAAAGTTTTTTGAAAGTCATCCGGAAAAAAAAGAGTGGCTATCTAATATTGCCAAAACACAGTGGCAGAACCCGGAATTATTATCCTGGAGAAGCGGAAAAACAAAAGAGCAATGGACGCCCGGATTTAGGGCTAAAAGGAAAGCGGCTTATAACAAAACATACTTGAGTAGGGCATTAAAAGTTTTGCATGATATTTATAAAGAATCTGGAATTGTGGATATAGAAAAATATCAAGCCGTAAGACAAAATACGAATGACAAAAATCTTATCAAGCCCGAAACAATTTTAGCCAGATTTTTTGACAACAATAATCCTCAATTTGTTGAGGCGGTAAAGAATTTTAACCACCGCATTAAAAGAATTGAAAAACTCGACTATTTAATAGACGTTTACGACATAGAAATTCCCGAAACACATAACTTTGCGTTGGCAAGCGGCGTGTTTGTCCATAACAGTTCAAAACAAGGACGTGATAGAAAAACACAAGCAATTTTACCGTTGAAGGGTAAAATTTTGAATGTAGAAAAAGCGAGGATTGATAAGATGTTGGCTCACCAGGAAATACGGGCCTTGATAATCGCAATGGGGACCGCCATTGCCGAAGAATTTGATTTAAATAAATTACGATATCACAAAATTATTATAATGACCGACGCCGATGTTGACGGTTCGCACATTAGGACGCTTCTCCTTACGCTTTTCTATCGGTACTTTCCGCAAGTCATAGAGAAGGGTCATTTATACATAGCTCAGCCCCCGTTATACAAAATCCAAAAATCAGGCAAAATATCTTATGCATATAATGACAACGAAAAAGAAAAAATATTAGCTGAATTAGGGAAAGCGCAAAGCGCAAAGCGCAAAGCGCAAAAGAATGACGATGAATTAGGGAAAGCGCAAAGCGCAAAGCGCAAAGCGCAAAAGAATGACGAATGGGAAGTAACACCGCTGGAAGGTAACGGCAATCCGCTAGCTAATGGAGGAGAGTCGACGACAGATGAAAAAATATCCGGCGTATCCATTCAGCGTTATAAAGGTCTTGGAGAGATGAATCCAATTCAGTTGTGGGAGACAACTCTTGATCCGGCTAACCGGGTGCTTCTTCAAGTGACCATCAAGGATGCGCACGAAGCCGACAGGGTATTCGATGTGTTGATGGGCTCCGATGTTCTTCCTCGAAAGAAGTTTATACAGTCACATGCTAAGTCGGTACAGAATTTAGACATTTAACCTTTACTACGAATTACTAATCTTTACGAATATACAAATCTACGAATAGAATTTCGTATTTGTAAAATTTGTATATTTGTGCAATTTGTAATTAGTAGTAGAGCGATTATTAGCGGATGTTTGAGGGCGGGAGTATAGAAAAATTTGAAAAACACGAAACACCAAAACCGGAAACCGGTCCGGAAATTGATATTGAGTCGGTTTTGGAGAGAGGGGAAATAGAGAGAGTAGAACCGTTAGAAGGGTATGAACATATCGATGTGGTTGAAATTAAAGATGACGGTAAAGGGCTATTTAAGACAAATAGCGAAATGGTGTATATGAGTGGGGGCAAAGAAAGGTTGCCAGAAAACCGAATTGCTTTAGAACGTCTGGCTTACGCGATTGACAAAATACTGGGGTTTAATCTTGTTCCGGCAACCGTCTCAAGAGAGATAAGCGGCCAGATGGGGGCTTTACAAGAGTTTGTTTCCACGGCTATTCCGGCTATTCAATTTAACTGGGAGGGAAAAGTTAAACTTGGTGAGTTGATACGAGCGGCGGTTTTTGACTATCTCATAGATGCGCAGGACAGGGACACAAGAAACTTTTTAGTTAACTTAGAGTCAGGTAAAATATGGCTAATAGATCACGATTATTATATGTTTTTAGATGTGCCATTTGTCGGGTCTCGGCTGGTAGATGAAGCAAGGCGCAGAAAATTAACAATTCTCCCAACAGAAATTCTGACAGCTGTGACCAAGTTGGCTGAATCGGTGGATACCTTGATCGTTGAAGGAGAAGAGGACTATCTTAAACAAATTTTGGCAGGCATTAAAGAGCGAGCAGGGATTTTATTAAAAACAGGTGAAATACCCAAAACGATATGACCCTATTTTACTTCGTTAACTTATATGAACTGGACAAAGACGCGAGACAAAAGAAAATCGCGACTTTTAAGATGACTGAAGACGAGTTAGGCCGGAGAGTTGAAATAGACGGCGATCATAGCCACCCCGTTGTGGAAAGCGTTAAAAACGAAGGGATTTTTGACTATAAAAATGCTCGACCGGGCAAGCTATACCCATATGACGGTATGAGTTTTTTAGAAAACTTGAAGTATTATTTCAGGTCGGGTTATCTGTTGGCTACAGATGTGCAAAGGTCGACAACTCCGACGCCTTAAGGGGTCGGGGAGCCGACAGAGTTCCCCAAGAGTGGGCGATGCCCCACTCCGAGAACCAAGGCGTCGGTTAACTGGACGCGGCTTTGACAAATGAAATTGATTTTGCTATCATTAATGTGTTAGTACAGATTGCCCGCCGGGCAATTTAAAATACTTTAATTTATGACAAAAGTTGCTCAATTCTTGAAAGAAGTCAGACATGAGCTGGCGAAGGTAACCTGGCCGACAAAGAACCAGGTGATCCAATACACGGTGGTAGTCATAGCCATCAGTTTAGCCGTGGCCGTATTTTTAGGACTGCTGGATTTTATATTTGAGTGGCTACTTAACACTTTCGTGTTGAGATAATGTAAAATGTAAACATCAAAAATCAAAATGACAATTCAAAATGTAAAAATAACCAGAAATCAGAAAATTTTAAATTTTACACTGTCATTTTACACTTTGATTTTTAAATTTTAAATTAAGTTCATGCCAAAGCAAGTAACAACTGGAGAAAAACAATGGTACGCTATCCATACCTACTCCGGATACGAGGATAATGTTGCCAGAAACCTTACACAGCGAGTTGAATCGCTTGGTTTTGAGGACAAAATATTCAGCGTCTTGGTCCCCAAAGAAAAGAAGATTAGAATAAGGGGCGGGAAAAGAGAAACAATAGAGGAAAAAATTTATCCTGGCTATGTTTTG
>JACPNL010000013.1 GCA_016185505.1 Candidatus Yanofskyibacteriota bacterium | reverse complement strand
TAGAAAGTTCCGAAGTTCTGGTCTCCATCATCTATGTCGACATAAAATCCAAAACTTGAATTAGGCGTCCCCGTCCAGGATATCGTCGCGTTGTACGATCCGGTTGAACATGTGGGGAGGTTGGAGACGGTGGGTTGAGAGGGCGCAGGAGTTGCGGTTGGTTTTGGCGCTGAGCATCCGCTTGTATCTACCAATTCAAATTGCTCCCAGCCGCCGATAGCCGTTCTATTGGCATTCATCGCCCCGCCTCCGCCGCCCTCGGCAACGGCATAATGGCCGGTAAGAGTTTGAAAAGCAACTTTGCCGCCTCCAACATCTATAATTCTAAATTTTTCCCAACCGCCGACGGCAGTTCTATTAGCATTCAGATCTCCTCCCCCGCCTCCTTCGGCAACAGCATAGTAACCGGCGAATGTTTTAAAGGCAATTTCACCGTTTCCGACATCCATTATTTCAAATTTCCCCCAATCACTGATCGCTGTTATATTGGCATTCATCGCCCCGCCTCCGCCGCCCTCGGCCACAGCGTAATGACCAGTTAAGGTCTTTATGGCTTTACATCCTAAATAGCTTGCCCCCTGAACAGGGTATGTATCCACTGAAAAGACAAAACCCGCGATCACAGCAAAAACAACCGATGATACAATTACAAATTTATATTTATTTTTTATATAGCTCATTTAAATATCATATCAAAAAAACAAGGCGAAAGTTATCCACCAATTAGCCGACTATTTGATTTTTTCCATTTCTGACCAATTGAGTCCGAGCTTAACGTCAACTATCAATGGCACATGTAATTCCCAGATATTTTCCATAATTTCTTTTATACTAGTAGAGATTTTGTCCACTAAATGATCTTTTATTTCAAAAAGCAGCTCATCGTGAACTTGTAAAAGAAGAAAAGCGTTGTCCCGACTATCAGAATTGTGCAGATGTTCAAAAATTTTTATCATAGCTAATTTCATCAGATCAGCCGCAGTACCTTGTATCGGCATATTTATAGCCATACGTTCTGCCTGGCTTATGACTTGGGGCATACTCGACTTAATTTCAGGAAACCATCTCCTCCTGCCAAAAATGGTGGAAACATAACCTTCTTTTCTGGCTTTTATTTTCATCTCATTCATATATTTAGCAATACCTGAAAATTCTCTCATATATCTGTCTATAAACTCCCGAGCCTTGTCACGTGAAACACCTGAAGCTCTTTGAAATCCAAGTATCCCCATTCCATAGAGAATGCCAAAATTAAGAACTTTAGCGTCGCGACGCATGTTTTTGTCAACCATCTCCGGCTTAACGCCAAAAATTTCTGAAGCTGTCCGAGCGTGGATGTCCTCTCCTCTTTTGAAAGCAGTCGTCATTTTCTCGTCCTGGGAGATATGGGCCGCTATCCTTAACTCAATCTGCGAGTAGTCAAAGGAGGCTAACTTAAATCCGGGAGATGCGACAAACGCTTTCCTAAACTCTTGCCCTAATTCAGTTTTTACGGGTATGTTTTGGAGATTCGGGTCCTGGCTGGCAAGGCGTCCGGTAGTAGTGCCCGTCTGGTTAAATGTTGTATGAAGCCGTCCGCTTGTTTTGCTTATCAACGCCGGGAACGGGTCTGTATAAGTTGTCTTTAACTTCTGAATTTCTCTATATCTTAATATCTTCTCTATAATCGGATGTTCATCAACTAGTTTTTCTAATTCGCCGGCAGCCGTAGAAAGAGCGCCCTTGCTTGTTTTCCTTACCTTGCCTTTAATCTGAAGTTTTTCAAAAAGAATTTCTTTTAACTGTTTCGGGGAATTAATGTTAAATTCCGCGCCAGCTTGTTTATAAATATCTTTTTCAAGTTTGATAATCTCGCTCGTCACCAACTTTGATAGTTTTGCTATCGCTTCGGAATCAATAAGGACGCCTCGCAGTTCCATTTCTGCGAGAACATTTATCAGGGGCATCTCTATCTCCTCAAAAACCATAAGCAGATTTTGGTCTTTAAGGCGCTTGCCAAATGCCCGCTCAAGGCTGAGCATAGCGTTGGGATCATCGGCAATCTCCCGACCAAACTCTTCCCTATATAGAACCTCGGGATCGTAATTCTTCCTATCTGATCTTAAAAGATATGCCGCTATTTTTATGTCAAAGCCCAGTTCCGGCTCACGGCCTTTCTCTGTTATATATTTTTTAGAAAATAGCTTGAGATCATGGCCGAATACCTTGCCATTATCGTTCCAAATAAGGTTAAGTTCTTTGGGTCTCGGAGAGGGACCCGTGCAAAGCCGGGTCTGCGTAGGTTCCAAAAGCGCCTTTTGCCTAATGTTCAGCCCCTGTATGTCCAGCTCGTCAAACCGTTTCGTCAAACTGTAAAACCCAAGTTCTTTTAATTGCTTGTCTACTTCTTCTTTTTTCAAATTTTTAAGCCAGTCAGATTTGTCCAAACTGAAGTCTACGTCAACGTCCCTGACAATAGTTGCCAGCTTCTTTGAGAAAAACGCCATATCTTTATTTTCCAGCAATTTTTCTACAAGTTTGGTCGTTAGAGGTTTCTTAAAATTTTTAATTTTTTCTTTGTCATTTTGATTTTTGATTTCTGATTTTTGATTTTCAAGGAATTGATAAAGGTTTTCCAAGTTTTCAAATTCCTTTATCAATTCCGAAGATGTCTTCTCCCCCACCCCCGGAACACCGGGAATATTGTCCGATGGATCGCCCTTGAGCCCCTTAAAATCATTAAGTTGCTCCGGCTTGAGGCCATATCTTTTAAATACTTCGTCCTCGTCGTAAATAACCGTATCAGTGACCCCTTTTCTCAATGTAAAAACAACTACTCTCTTATTATCAATCAGCTGAAGGGTGTCCAAGTCACCGGTCATTATTATTGTTTGAATACTTTTATCTTTCTTTGACTTCTCCGCTAAAGAACCTATCAAGTCATCCGCCTCAAAGCCAGCTTTTTCGTAAATGGGTACACCAAATGCTGTCAACATTTCTTTAACCAAAGGTATCTGGACATAGAGCTCGTCTGGCGCCTTTACTCTATGAGCCTTGTACTCGGCAAATTCTTCGTGTCGGAAAGTCGGCGCCGCAAGATCAAATGCCGCCGCGATATAATCGGGCTTTAAATCCTTGATCATCTTCAGAAGGACGGAAGTAAAACCGAAAACAGCGTTCGTCGGAACGCCTTTGGGAGAATTCAGCGTCGGCGGCAGAGCGTGGAACGCTCTATGAACTAACGCGTGACCATCGATTAGAACTAATTTTTTCATTATAATTTTAAAATTTTACCATTAAATGCCGACCTAATATAAATTTTACCATTCCCACGAACGACTCTCCCGATAATACAGGCATTATTTACGCAAGAAAGAACTTTAGAAACATCGTGCTTGGGAACAGAAAGAATAAACCCTATGCCGCAGTTGAATGTAGAATACATCACTTTATTTGAAAGTATTTTTTTATACATTTCTTTAAATATTCCCTGGGGTTGTAGCTTGTTGGGATGATCAATAATTGCGTCAACTTTGTATAAAATATCCCTTAATTTAGTAAACGCTCCGCCGGTTATATGCATCATGCCATGAACATCGCATCTCTCTGTCAACCGCAAAATATCGTACAAATAAATACGTGTTGGTATTGTAAATTCTTTTCTGTACTCTTTGCCAAACATTTGCCTGACTTTCGTCATGCCGTTTGAATGCAAACCGTTACTCTTCAACCCAATAAGGGCATCTCCAACCTGAAACCTATTGCTTACGGGCTTTTTGATAAATCCGGAAACAGTCATACTGATATCAAGTCCGTCCGTGTTGTCGTGGAATGAGTTTTCTCCCCCGACTATAACTATCTTATGCTTTTTACACTCTCGCACTATAGCCCGCACTATTTTCAACACACGCTCATCCTCCACGGGAACTGTAATATGATTTGAAAGTTTATATGGAAAAGCTCTCACGATAGCTAAATCGTTAAGGTTCATTGCAAGAGCGTCAATAGCCGCCGCTCCAAATGTTTCTCTCTGCCAATGGTAAAATCCTTTTGTGCCTATGCCATCCGTATGGTCAACTTCAAAATAAGGAATTTCACTTTTAAATACAGGGTAAGTATTAAACTTAATTTTTAAATGTGGTGAATTCCAAGTCTTTCGTATCTCGTTAATAATTTTCTGTTTGTACGGCTTAAATGATTTATACATATCAAGTTTTTCCCAAACTTATTTTTCGCTTGTGTTCGGAAATATGATCAATGTGAATTTTAATCAACTTTTTGGGCAAAATTTTGCTAACCCTTTCCGGCCACTCTATCAGAATTATGTTTTCAGGCGAATTGAAAATCGATCTTAAATCAAGTGCCGCAAGGTCTCTGTGATCTCTGACGCGATAACAATCGATATGGATTAGCGCGGTAGGATGATAGCGCAGTAGCGCAGTAGATTTGGGAATACGGTATTTTTTCATCAAAACGAAAGTGGGGCTTTTGATTTTTGCCCTAATTCCAAGCGCTTTGGCAAAGCCCTTAACAAACGTTGTCTTCCCCGCCCCCAACTCTCCTTCAAGAGCGATAACTACCGATTCCTTAAATTTAATAACCTTAAGCGCTAAGTCACCAGCAACTTTCTGTGTCTCGTTTTCGTTTTTTGAATAATAAACCATAAAATATTAACAAAACACCCACCGCCGTAAAACTATCAACTGATAGTTTTACGGCGATTATGTCATTTTTTAAACTAGGATCGCGTCATTCTGTCTCTCAAATTTTCTTTTTAAATAAAGATTGTGATGACCGTCAAAGTCCGAAGCAGTAAAAACATATACGTATTTTTCTATTTCAAAAGCTCTTGCCAAAACAGCGAGCTGTTCTCTGCATTCAAAGGGATGCGCCCACACGCTTTTCTGGATCATAATAAACCCGAGTTCTTTTAGCTTACTTAAAAGCGAGAACCTTCCGGCTTGTTTACCTGTTGGAATGTCAAAAGAACATATCCTCCACAAACCATCCCATTCTTTCGGCTTGTCTATCATCAAGCTATCCAAATCATATCTGGCCACATAATCCTTGCCAAGTTGAGTGATAGTCACCGTAAAACTTCCGTCGGGATTCTGCTCAGCATTTAATCTCTTCTCTCTCTGTAACCTCTTCAGTTGTTTTTGAAATTCCCACCATTTCTTACGTTCCAAGTCCTTTTGGATTCCTTTCATAAACGCCAAACCAAAATACGGATTAGTCGCGGCAATAGCAACAACGCCACCAATAGCAATGGCTTTAAGTATTTTGTGAGATAGAGAATTTTTCACTCTTTTTCTCATAACTTATAAATTTATAACTAAAATATAATTTAAATAAATTATAGCAAACCGCCGTAAAACTATCAATTGCTAGTTTTACGGCGGTTTGGGTGACTGACTATAACTCACACTTTTGAGAAATTTTTGAGTAATTTAAAGCCGCGTCTGGGAAACGCGGCCGCCAAATCAGACTTGGCGATTTGGAAGGACTACGGAAGGTGGTCGCACTTTCCGTCGGCAAGCTCTCGACGTTCACTGAAAACGTAGAGGCAATCCCGATAGGTCGATAATTGCTGGGGGGAGACTCCAGCCGGGCGGCCGGAGTCGGCATCGTCCGGACTGGCGTCCGAACGATTGGTCGGAGGAGCCAACGAATAGCTCCCCTCCCGCTGGCTGACAAACGTCACCAGCAGAATAAAGACGACCACTGCCAAGGTGACGGCGATCCACCGCCAGTTCGCGCCACGGCCTGAAGACGGTGAACACGAAGGCACCACCGGTGTTGAAACCGATGTCGGCCGTACCGGCGAAGTTGCCGATGGAGTCGGCCTCGCCAGCTCGGCTCGAGCCGCCGCGAGCTCCCGCTCTATACGACCCCGCCTGGCAGCAAGCGCCGCACCAGCGAGACCGGCTTGAGGATTCGCAAGCTCCTCCTCAAGCCGAGTTATCCTTGTCCGAACCTCTTCTGCCATTACTACCTCCACACCAGGACCATGCCTGGCTTTGCCTCGGGTCGCCGAGGCGTGTGTTGAGTGCCCCCGACCCAGCCGTCTGCCGCGACAGCTGTTTGGCGAACCCACGCTTCATAGCGCAGGTCTGGGTCAGCGCACTTGCGCTGACCGGGCAGTAGAACCAACAGGGGCTTCTCTTTGTGACGAGGAGACGAACCCTCTGGGAACACCCCCAGGATTTCCCCGGAAGCGTTATGAAGAGTCGCCAGTCCCGCTCGGAGACAGCTGGAACCAGAACCGCCACTGAAAGTGTCTCGCAGGCGCTGATCCCAGCCATTGTGGCTGGGCGCCGCCTGTGCCATCTGCAGCGGCGACGGAATCTGGTCAGGCGAAACCACGACCATCTCCTGACCCGAACCGCCACGGTCACGGTTGTTACCCCGGCCAGCCACCATACCGATTGCTCGGCAGGCAACATAGCCAAGGACACCGGACGCCAACACGGTCTGGATACTTGCGCCACTCAACGTGGCAGTAGCACCAGTACCGACACCGCACAGTAGTGCGACCTTATCGGCATCCGACAGACGCAGACCGCTCGAACTTCCCCAATACATGGGATAGTTCGTGTATCGACCGACTCCTCCGCCGATGTGGCGGAGGCACCGATTGATCGGCGGACCGACGAACACATCACCGGGACACGTCAGGCCCAAGTTGCCGGCCATGACGTCCCCGAGAGGACCCGGGTAGGGCTTGGAGCCAACGTAGCCCCCGCCAGTCGTAGCGCATCCTGTCGCCGCGAAAGCAACAACGAGCACGAAAACCAACGGCCGCAAACGGCCTGCTTCTAACGGGGCAGGCGAAAACGAAAGCAATTTCCTCATTGTTTTCCTCCTCTCCCGTTTGGCGGGAGAAAGCTTGTTGTCAAAGCAACACTTCTAAGTATCTTAATTATATCATATTACTCCAAAAAAGTAAAGACCCCGCAAAAAGCGGGGTTACGACCCCTAACCTAGTATAAGCTCTCGGCGCGTTGTTAGGTAAAATTGCCTGAATCAAGGCGCGACGACGAAGTTGTAGATATTCTACTACGAGGAGGAGTAACGAAGATCCAGGCAATTTTAACAACAACCCTACGGGATGCTGATATTTTGTTTTTATACTTTAGAATTCGGACTCGGAGTAGATTTACTACATCTTCGTCCTCATTCTTTCGTCTAAAAACAAAATCTCTAGCATCGCGCCAGAGATTTATATTAAATTAGGGGTCTTACGCCGCGGCAGTCCGGATGACTTTATTCACAAACATCTTGAAATCACTTTCCGATCTCGGCCTTATAAATGCCGTCTTCCATCTTTCCTGAAACCTTCCCCATAAGTAATCCACAAAATAAGTTCCGCCGGTCCCTTCGGGATTATCCGTCTGTTGGCGGATGTACGCGTCGGCATACCAATAATGCGTTACCATGAAAGAAATTATTTTTTCTATATTTTCGTCGTATAGTT
>JACPNL010000014.1 GCA_016185505.1 Candidatus Yanofskyibacteriota bacterium | reverse complement strand
GCAAACTCTAATTTATTTCACATTGCCCTCTGCTGTAAATCGAGTTTCAGTTATCCACTACAACCTGTGTAACGGCTGACTTCGTCTAGCCGTAGGCTCGACTCTGTCATGCCGAAGACTGATAAATCAGATAAACAAAAAGCATCCGTTTTGGGGATGCTTTTTTAAGTTTGATATTTATTTCACTTTTCTCTCAACTGATGTCAGTCGAGCATCAATAGATTCAACTTTATTCTCTAGGCGATTGAACGCCTTTTTCGAGGGTATTTCTAAAACAACGTCAAGAACTGTTTTTAATGTTGAATCTAATTTATCAAAGCGGGCTTCAAATTTGGTATCCATAGCATCGAAGCGGGCATCCATGGAATTAAAACGCTCATCAACTTTGGCAAATTGTTCCGCTGTCATTCGAGCCAAACCATCAATTGTAATTTTCTTCTTACTCATAAATTAAGTATAGAAAATCGGTTATTAATGTCAAACGCCGATCTTTTTCTAAAATGTCCCCTCGGTAGACAACATCCGCACCTATTATCTGTCTACACAGGGGTTAATTTAGTTTATTAATTATAGCCCAGAGAATGAACCTCCGCCAAGTCTGACTTGGCGGTATCTTGAAAATACCCCAGCACCAATTTTGCAGATAATTATATCAGCGAAGCGCTGCGCCCGATGCGGGATGGGCTTATTCAGCCCTCGCGCTTCGCAACCGATTTCTTTGATTTTTGTTTAGCTAATACCTAGTTTTGCCAACCAAAGCAAAATTGGTGCGGGGTTATTATCTGCAAACCGCATTCATCCGCCGAGTCAGACTCGGCGGTATTCTGCGGGCAGATAATAAAAAAGCGCCTCGCCCAGCCCTTTTGATAAAAAGGGCTGGTTGCGCGCTATTATTTTTTCAAATGGACAAGACTAATGCCAAGGATAGAGATTAAAGCGCCCAGCCATTGATGCGGCTCCATTTTGTTGCCGCGTAAGTGTTCAATCAAGGCAACAATGACCATAGAAAAACCCATTGTTATCATTATCTCGGAAAGCTTATTCGGCGCCAGTTTGTAAGCGTTCAGCAACAACAAGCTGGCACAGATTGAAGCCATACCGGCAAACATGACTAAAATGTACGATTCCTTAGTTATCGAAG
>JACPNL010000010.1 GCA_016185505.1 Candidatus Yanofskyibacteriota bacterium | reverse complement strand
TTAAGAGTTATCATGTATTCTGTGCCTAGATTTAGAATGGCCTTTAACAAGAGGGGAAAATAAGTGGAATCAAAAAATGGAATCAAAGAAAAACTCCTAGAACAAAAAAGACAAATTGTCACCGAAATTCAAAGCAAGCTCCAAGAGCTTAGAGAAGAAGGCCAAGGTTTGTCAAGAATAGCGCGGATGAGTTGTAGTTGTAATGGAGAAAGTGACGATGTAGAAAACTTTGATCCAGAGCTTACCGCTCGTTTAATTGAAATAAGAAATACGGAGTTAAGGCAAGTCGAGATGGCGCTAGAACGTCTTGAACAAGACGAATATGGCCTTTGTGTTGATTGCGGAGAGGATATATCCCAGAAGCGTTTGATAGCCATGCCTTTTGCGGTTCGATGTAAAGATTGCGAGGAAAAGACAGAACAACACCCAAAATCGGCTTAAAAGGCCGATTTTTGACCTATTGCAAAAATTTTTGGGGTATGTTATAAGATAGGGTACGAGTTTGTTCTTATTAACACCCTTTTCGCGGAGGCAAAAATGGCAAGAGTAGGTTCGGAGCAGAATTTCGCTCAATTCGGCGGCACGTTCGTCCTCGACAACAGTCGAAACGACGGCGCGGTCCTTGCGTCCTATTTCGGATGCGAGGAGGCGCGTGAGGAAGACGAGCGCGTCTTCGGACGCGACCCGCTTCGGCGATTCGTTCCCATCGAGGACGTACCCGCCATCGGCCGGCTAGCCGGGCGGCGCTGGGCAAACCACGCACGGAATGCTCGGCTCTAGGCCAACCTCGACTCCTTTCGTCAGAGGAGGGTACAGGACTGTACCCTCCAGAGGCCCTCCGCATCATTGTTAAGCGTAGGGTTTACTGATGCCACCGCCGCGGACGCTGGCGCATCGTAAAGCGCTAGTAAAAAAAGTTCTGCGGCTCGTTTTCACCCGGAGCGGGGTTCGTGTACTGCCCGCGCTCCCATATGTTAGCCGGCAGAAAGGAATAGGTGAAAAGGGCTTGAAACGATAAAACTGGCGGGGGACCCCCGCGAGCACAAATTCCCACGGTTTGCTGGTCCGGCAAAAAACCAGCATCTCTTTCCGTGAATCCTTGAATAAGGGTTTACAGAAAGGGATAGATGTGATAACATATATCTCAAGTACCTTATATAAGACTTGGGCTCGGCAACGGGCTCGAGACAAGCCAATAAAGCATTGTAATCCAGACATTCAAGTAAGATACTAATGGTCTGACAGGATCGAAGGACGATATCGCCTTAAAGTTTTATTGGTTTCTCTCGGGCCCATTCAAATACAACTCTCTTCGGGGAGGATTTCTAAAAAATAATTGTAGGGCCCAAAAAGATGGCTGAAGGCGGTGCAACGATGAAGCACCGGCGATGATGAGTTCCCGGCCAGTAATCGCACTGTCCCTCAGCCACCGAGAAGGTCACGCCAGCCACCGATAAAAACGGTGGTCAATAGGTCCGGGGTCCGGCGCGCGAGGTGCGTGTCGGGGCGACCCACTAAAAACTGGAGACCGAATGGCGTGACCCCCCCAAATTGCCGAAACCGCGCGAGGCGAGGCGAATTGAAAATTCCTGGGGCCTAAAAATCCCAGATCGCCTGGCGGTTTCGGCGCTCTCACTCTCGCCCCTAGGCGAAGTGAGCCCCTTGGAAATGGTGGAATCAAGGGGTACAAACACCCACGGTCCTCGTTCCGGCTATAGTCGGAGCTGGAGGACCTTTTGTTTTAGAAAGTAGTTGCTAGAAAATAGAAAATGGTATAGAAATTAGAAAATGGATAACGGTAATAAAACCATTAAGAGTTTTCAAGATTTGCGGGTATATCAGCAACTTTATAAAAATCAGATTATTATTTTGACACAGGTTGTTCCCCGTCTGCCAAAAGAGGAAAAATATGATCTAGCATCTCAAATGAGAAGATCTTGTAAAGCGCCATGCGCTCTTTTAGCGGAAGGATTCGCTAAACGCTACCAAAGAAAAAATTGGCAAAAATATCTTGATGACGCAATCGGTGAGTGTAATGAAATGATTAACCACCTGTCTGTGTGTCGTGATGTTTATTTTAACAATATTGATATTAAACTTTGCAGTGAACTTATAGATTCTTATGATAGTTCTTCGCGTCAGCTATTTCGTCTTCGTGAAGTATGGAAAAATTTTCATGAGAATGACTAACTTGTATACGAATACCAGTTTCTATCCTCCATTCTCCATACCACTTTCTAATTTCTGACAACCTATTTCTATAAATCAAGGTCTAATTTTCCACACAAATATAGAGTTCCCGATAGTTGCTATTGGACGATACGCGTCCAGCCAGATGTAGTTGTTGACCGGGTCGCCTCGTGAACCCGTGTAGAATGAAGCCGATACGGCGATATGCCCACCATTAGGATTTTGAGCGAGAAAGTCACGAGCGTCTTTATATGTTCCTGCGTTTATCCATACAAGTTTGTCTTTTAAATAATAACCTTGGTCAGCCCAACCAAAATAATCCAAGTGAATTTTATTTATCCCTCGTTTTTCAACCCAGTCTGCTAACCGCTTTAAGTCCTGTCCCCAGTCCAAGTTAGAATCAACGGCGTATCGGTGGCCACCCGCCGGTCCGCCCGCCAGTTGATTGAAATAAGTTAAATAGTAGGGGTGTACTCGGACGACATCTACGATATACCAACCAAGCAAAGCAGTAAGTAGTAAGCAGTAAGTAGTAAGGACTATTTTCCTCTTAATACGTAATACGTAATACGTAATACGCTCTAGCTGGCCAGCCAGTAATATAAATACAAACCCGTAAGTGGGCAGTAGGTGCCTAACCCCGATGTTCAAATTGGCACGAATACTTAAATACCAATATATCGCGAGCCACAACAGCATTGAGAACTCAACGAAGTTAGTTTTTGTCCAAGAGCGAAGCGATTGGAAACAAAAACTAACCCCGTACCAAACCCGCCTCTTTTCTGAATGGCGGCCTGCCCCGCTGGAAGTCCGCCCT
The DNA here is from genome assembly GCA_016185505.1 of Candidatus Yanofskyibacteriota bacterium. Taxonomy (GTDB): domain Bacteria; phylum Patescibacteriota; class Minisyncoccia; order 2-02-FULL-40-12; family GWA2-44-9; genus 2-01-FULL-43-22. The sequence continues at coordinate 52,818 of JACPNL010000010.1, read as the reverse complement.
CTATCTGATTGGCGGTCAGCGGGAAAACTTCCTGCGGGGTCAGCGGAAAAGTTTGGTGCGGGGCAATTTTTAACCTTCAGGCTCAAAGCCAAAAGTACGATTACCACCAATCCCCAAAACGCAATTGGTTCCTTTATCCCATACACGACGGGAAAATAATGTTTCCAGGCATAGTTTCTTACTTCGCCGAGAAAGAATGTGTTATTGCCGCCTATGGCTCTCTGATTAACCATAAGAATTCCGGTGGCATAATAGGCGAGTGGTCTTATGACTGGTTTGTCTGACGCCCATACAACGGGATCAGCAAATAAACGGTTGCCGTAAGAACCAAGATGAAATTCCGTGTCGGCGCTTTGTTTCTCCGGCGGATAATTCATCGTATGGAGAGCGTAAACCGGCCAGACAACAAGAATGATTCCCGTCGTCATCAACACCAGTGAGCGAGTGGCTAAAACAGCCGACTTTCTGAAAGATAATGAATTTGCTATGCACCACGCGATTACCATCAATATGAATAGAGGCGCGAGAAGCACAACGGAAAATTTGGTTAGTTGGGCAACGCCGAATGCCAGAACCGCGAGCCAGAATGTTCTTCGAGACGGCTTCTGTAAATATTTGATAAAAAAGTAAGTACCGAGAAGCACTCCGAACAGCGCCGGCATATCGGTGGTGACAAAACGCGAGTGGGCCAGAACCGTGGGCGAGAAAGAAAACAACAAAGTTGCGATGAAGGCCGCCCTATCTCCATATCGTTCTCGCGTCCACCGGTATATCAGGATAGCCGATAATACGAAAAATATGAGCATCGTCGTTTTAGCGGTTCTCGTGATAGCATTAACGTCATTTGATGAGTTATATATCAAAATTCTTCCGAAATTCCATTGTCCATTTATATCAGTAACCCAATATTGTGTTGAAAATACCGTTTGATCTATAGCCAGAAAAGATAAAGCTGCTCCGGCTATATCTTTTGCCAGAGGTGGGTGTTCGGGATTTAACCGCATATCGCCTTTTGTAATATATGAATATCCGGCTCCGACATGAGGTACCTCATCAACGATGAAAGAGTCGTCCCACAAGCTTGTTATGGACAAAACCAGCGCAACTAATATTACTAATATGGAGAGTTTTTTATATGACATTATTCGTTGGCGCCACGCGCAATCCAGAAATTGGTGATATGGAAAATGGAAGTTGGTATGGAAGATAGAAATTAGAAATTGGTTAGTAAATAAGAAAATAGAAATTAACCGTTTTTTCATCTTCTTTCCTCCCTTTTTCTTAACCCTTTTTCCATTTTCCACTTTCTATACCATTTTCCAATTTCCAACAACCTATTTCTATGTTTCTATACCATTTTCTATTCTCTCTTAACTATTTTCCTGTCTATATTAGCTTAGCTATCTCCAATATCGCTATCGATAACAGCAAAGCAATCATTGCCAGGAACGGTCCGGTATCAAGACCGCCCCAGTGTTTCGTATAGAGGGGATAAAGCGCCCTATCCCACTTGTTCAATTTTTCTATAACCCACCAGAGACCTTTTGCTGACAAGAGCATTATGAGTGGCAGTATTATGCTCAAGCCAATAACCGACGGTTCGACTCCGTTCACCGCAAGCGGGTTGGAAGATAATAGGGTTGGTATCAGCATTACAAATAACCACGAGAAAATAAAAGTATGAGCTACCGAGAAGTGGCCGTGCTTTCTTTTCAGCCAGTGGATGAGTTCTTTGATAAATCCTATGGCGAAGAATATGCTCAACGGCCACGATATTAAATTTGCTCTGCTAGTTGGCGAACCGAATTCTATGAGCAGAATTTTGTCGACTACCCATCCGAGATTGTCGCGTATTTGAGTGAAAGGATTTGGCCTCGCGAATATGGAGTTGTCCGCGGACAGCAAAAGTGGCGGGTTTTGCCATAAGTAAAATCCAACGGGCAGAGCAACCGCTAGAGTTGTCAGCATTAACAGCGAAAAACCGGCGAGAACTTCGCTTTTGGTTTGCTCGTATTTTGAGAGCGAGAAGTCTTTCTTAATGTAGTCCCAGTAGTTCCAGAATACCAGTAAAACAACTACCGGCGCCAAGAAGAATCCTTTGCCGGCATAAAATCCCGCTCCCAGAAATAAACCCGCCAAAAAGAAGTTAAAAATACGATTATATTTCAATCCGTGCCATATAAAATAAAATGCGAATATGAGAGCGAAAGACGTGAAGATATCTTTAGCGCCAAGTTTGGATACGAGGACGTGCCAGAAAGATACAGCAAGGAGAAAAGAAGATATTGCGGCTAATTTTTCATCAAATAACTCTTTGACTAAAAAATAGAGTCCGACAACTGATAGCACTCCCGCCGAAACGGAAAGCAGAACAGACGTTTTTTGTTCAAGCGAAAGCAATTCAAAATCCAAGCCGTACAGTCGTGTAAGGATAGCAACGGCAATTATTAATACCAAGATACATTTGCCTCGTGACATTTAAATACATTGTAGCAAAAATAGCGTCAAATGGGCACGGCTAATGTGGATAGTTTGAATCCTGCTCTTCCGTTGTAAAAATTGTTTGATAAGTTTAAAATTAGTTAAATATGACGGAACGTATGAAACAACAAGAATGGCCTGTTGCGCCGGAGAGAAGCCGTGAAGAACTTTACGCAGACACTCTTAGACTGAAGAGGGATGTTTTATTGTCTAAAACCGAAATGGATTCGATCCGCCGCGAGATCAACAAGCGCATAGACAACATGGATGAAAGCAAGCTTAAGACAGACCCGCAAGTTGTTGAATATGAAAGAATCGGAAGGGAATACGACCGGAAAAGAAAACTCTTCTTAGGATCCTTTGAAAAATTATCTGATGAAGATAAAGAAAAAACTAACCAAACTACAAGTTTAAGTAAGATTGAAGCGGAGCTTTCTTCTGGCCAACAAACTAAGGACAAGAAGAAACGATTACGATTTGGGATCGAAACACCAGAAACAGAAAAAGAAGCAACCCTAGATGAGATTGAAAAGATGCTTCAATATGCCAAAGACACAGCAAGGCCATTGGAGTCGGCTTATTGGGAGGACAAGAGGCGTGAATTTCAAGAAAGGCGCAAGGAAAGAAAAGACACAATAAACGCCGAGATTGATAGAATGATTGATTACTCTATAGACACAGGAAAACCCCTTGAGCTTGCTTATTGGGAAGCAAAAGCGGCTATAAAGAAGACCGAAGACGTTCCTGACAGGATCAAAGAAATTGATAGCCAACTATTGGAGAAATACAAAATATTGCGCCAAGAAGCGGGCGTTATTAACCGTCGGCCGCTTGAGGAGGAGATCGAGGCTTTAGAGAAAGAAAAAGCACGTCTTGGAAAAAGCAGAAAGACGGGGGCGAAGGAAAGCGTTGAGACAGAATTAAAACCAGAAACGGAGCCGAAAACAGAGCCGAAATCCAAGCCAGAAATTGCGCAGAGGTCAAAACAGGAATTTGTGCCAGTCATTACTATTGAGCAAAAAGATGAGATTGACCGTCTGTTTTTGGAAGGCGTCGAAGAGGAGTCGTCAGAACTTTCAGTCCCTGTTCAAAAAATAGAAGTTGTGGAAGAAGATAGAGCTACTATAGACGACGCGATTGATCAAGCAGTACTTACTCTCGGGACTTCATTGGAGGCTGGCGAAACGGTTACCGAAGAGGTTGCGTCAGAAATTAAAGAAGTACCCAAAGAAACACCCTCTGAGTCGGAGATTAAAACAATAATCCCCAAAACCGAAAAAGTAGTCCCTGAAGATATCATTCCCGAAATAAAAATCCCAGAGAGAAAAACATTTTTACAAAAAATACGAGACCGTGTGAGAAAAAAAGCTCTCATCTATGTTGGCGCCGGACTGTTGACATTAGGAGCGTGGAAAGGTGAGGTCTATGAAGATTTACCGAAAGCGCCGGATATGATAGCGAATATATTGGATAGGGTTCCCGATATCGATGTTCCAACCGAGTTACCGACAATGATGGCAAAAGAAGCGGCCAGATATAGCGTCAAACCATATCTTGCGGCAAGATATGTGGGTTCTGATGACTATTTTCAATTAGAAGCAATCAAAGCGGCGGATGTCTTGGGGTTGGAAGATAAGGCGGAAAAAATGTATGAAGAGTCCCTCAGTGATTATATAAATAATTTTTCGGAAATACGCCGCAATAACCGTTTTACTACTCTTGATAAACATACCGTGAGAAATTATATGGATGCTTTTGTCCAGCTTTATTCTGGACAGGAACAAACCGGTTCTGCTCTCGAAACATATCAGAAATTTAGCAATTTTCTCGAGGCAAACTTCGGAGCGGCAAAAGCATACGAGTTTGCTTTGAAAATTACTTCGGAAGAAGATCTCTCGCCGAAATTGGCTGACTTATCTAAAAAGGATTTAAAGAAATGGGAGCTTATTTTAAGGAAAGCGGCCGGCAAATCGAGCATTTACTTTAACCAGGAAGAAGGAATTTTTAATGTCGTTCACAATGGTCATCTTATAGACACTTACGCCTCAAGAGCTGGGTTTATGAATGTGCCGAAGGATGGCGGGCCGGCTTTCAAGTCCCTCGGATATGGGCGTACGCCGGACGGAATATTTACGATATCCTCCGTTGAATATGGCTATTCAACTTTGCGCTGGAAAGATTCGTTCTTGCCTTATGGCGCCGAGATACGTTTGGGAGGATCCGGAGAGGTTGAATATAAGTATCATGACAAATGGTATCCGGCAACCGGTCCGGAGGCAACATATTTTGATCAAGGCAACAAAATTCAACCCAATAAATCAGAGGAGCATCTTAGGCACTTGAAAGAAAGGTCAAGGGGAGAGTCGCCGCTTGCCAAGCTGGATTTTTACACAATGGGCGGGTTGATGGAGCGTTGGGACCAAAATCCGTTTGGGCCGATATCGTATAGATTAGCGGGACGTGCTGAACTAATACACTCAAACCCGACCGATTCAGATAATATTCTTCATCCTAGCCATGGGTGTATTCGGCTAGACAGAGAGGATGTTAAGGTTTTGGAAAAATATATAGGAACAGGTGTTTCCAAGATTAAAATTAGTTCTGCAAACGGAGAATCATGGAGGTCAGCATCTTAATTTATACTTGGTAAATGATACGAAAATCGGCCTTTTAGGCCGATTTTTAAGATATTATGGTGAGCTTGCCTGCGGTGAGTTCGTCGAATCCGTCGAACTATTGACAAATCTGTGCCGGATATGTTATAATTAAAGTATCCAGTTGAGAGCAGCACTCTGGCAGCCAATCCAGAGCATCAGGAGGAAAAAAATGAGAGCAATCGACTACGTCGCCGTTGTTGCCGTTGTCGCCGTCGTTGCCGTCGTGGTCGCGTTTTCCGTATCCAGTAGTCTCTCGACGACGGTTAGTGTGACCGACATCACCATTGGCGAGGTCGTGGCGTATCACGATTTTCACACCTGTCGGATGTCGGACGGTTCGACGGTCTACGATGTCCATTTCGGTGGAGCCGATCGGTCGCGGCGGGCGCAGTTCGTCGCCCGTCACGATAACTTCGGTCGGCGGACACTGCGGGTCGTTACCAACGACCCGACACTTCCGAAAGGAAGTATCAGGTTAGACCGTGAACTCGTTTTCAGTGAAAGTGTAGAGGGTCATGGGTTCGGGACGGATTGGTTTGCGGAGTATCTGGAGATCAACCCGCGTCGGCCGATCGAAAGGGCGGTCAACATTCCGCCCTGCGGCCCCGAGCGCAGCTAGCCCTGAGCATCGTCGAAGGGCGACCGCCCCGAGGGCGAGCCCAGCTTGACTGGGCCGCCCATCGGAGGCGGTTTTTGATTTCAAACTTGATAATTTGTTTTGTATTAATCTCGGAATAATTCTACGAAATTATCATATGATAATTTCGTAGAATTATAGTTATGCGCATTGTTGATTAATGTAAATTTATTTATGTTAAAATGTTAGTATGGAAAATCAGCCGACTATTGAACAAGAGATAGCGCAACTGGAACAACAGATCGCCGAAAAGCGCGCGGCTTTGGGACATGGCGAGGTGGCGCCGGAATCGCCACACGAAAAAGAAACCCTGCGTGAAATTATCGGAGAAAAAATTCAACAGCAAATCCCACAGTATCAACCGTCGCCAACCAAGCCCCAGCCCAGTTCGACTCGGCCGCAACAGGACGACGGCCAAGTTGGACTTGACGACAGCGCGTTAAGTTATGTTTTGCCGGAGTTGAAAGAAAAAGTTCAGGCGCTTATTAATATGGTTTTCAATAAAGGACTGGACGACGGCGTCAAAGAAGCCGTAAGGTCTAATAATCCCGCTCTCATAGACGCGTTCCATGATGTTTTGGTGGATGAACTTTATAATATGTTAGTGGAAAGAAAGAAACTGGAAAAATTGACCTAATTATTCTAATTGCTCTAATTATTCTAAATAATGACTAATGTCTAATACCCAAATAGCGAAATAAGTTTTTAGGCATTAGGTCATTGGGATTTATTTAGGTCAATTAGGTTAATTAGAAATTAGAATAATTTAATTTTACCTTGTCTCTGTTTTTGATAATTACTTACTTAGTTGTCATCGCCATTATCTTTGTCGCCGCTTTGGTGTTGTTTGGTTCCTTGAGGACCAAGGGTCACATAGCAAGGGCGCTCAATATGTCACTTTTTTTGATAACTCTTCCGCGCGATCCTTCGACAGGATCAGGGCAAGCGCAACAGAAAACCGAAAAAGACCTTATTTCCGTAATGGAGCAATTGTATTCGTCTTTTTCCAATATCCACTCAAGGGGTTGGAATAAATTTATTTATGGCGAGCCGTATATTTCCCTTGAAATGGCGGTTCATCATGTTGGCGAGGAGATATTTTTCTACATAGCTGTTCCCAAGACGTATGAGCAGGTATTTGAAAAACAAGTTCATGGATTTTTCCCTACCGCGGAGGTGGAGAAAGTTAAGGACTATAATATATTCAATCCTGACGGCGTCGCGCTGGGCGCGTATGTGAAACTGTCCAAAATTCCACTATTACCCTTCAAGACATATCAGAATTTGCAGGCCGATCCATTAAGCGAGATAGCCACTTCTTTGTCCAAACTTGAAAAAGAAGGCGAAGGTGCGGCTGTTCAGATATTGATGCGGCCGTCGCATCGGGATGATATGCGGAAACTTGCTCAAAAAACAGCTCGTGAAATGCAATCGGGGTATAAGTTTTCAGAGGCGTTGTCTCGAGCTAAGCATAAGCCGAAGAAAGACCAACAACCAACAACTGACAACCAACAACTTCGTGTTGTTACGCCATTTGACGAGGAGATAATCAAAAACATTCAGTCCAAGGCGACGAAGCCGCTTTTTGATACAAATATAAGGGTGGTTGTTTCGGCTGGTAGCGAGATGAGGGCTAAACAACTGCTTGGGGACATAGACGGTTCACTAGCGCAGTTCGCGGCCGGCGAGATGAACAGTCTAAAAATAATCAATATGTCGTCCAGAACGCTAAAAAAGTTATTATTTAATTTTTCTTTCCGGCTTTTTGACAATTCGCAGTCTACGTTTCTGTCCTCGGAAGAAATAACCAGTTTATATCACTTTCCGTTGGCGTCCACTCTTGCGCCGAGGATAAAATTCTTGCGTTCTAAGCCGGCCGAACCACCGCCGAATCTGCCACAGGAGGGGATTGTTTTAGGCAAAAATATTTTTCGAGGCGTTGAAACATTAGTCAAAATGAGTGATGCCGACAGGCGAAGGCATTTGTATATTATCGGTCAGACCGGCACGGGCAAGTCGGTTTTTATGGAGTCAATGATTCGGCAGGACATAGAGAACGGCAAAGGGGTTTGCGTGATTGATCCGCACGGAGAATTTGCTGAATTTGTTTTATCTATTATTCCCAAAGACAGAACTAATGATGTTGTTTATTTTGATCCCGGTGATATTTCCCGGCCGATGGGTTTGAATATGCTTGAGATAAACCCTGATCATCCCGAGCAAAAAACAATGGTTATAGACGAACTCTTTGAGATATTTAATAAATTGTATGACTTAAGAACAACCGGCGGACCGATGTTTGAAAAATATTTCAAGAATTCCGCTTTGCTTTTGCTTGACGATTATCGTTATGAAATTCCTGTATTGGCTGATATTTCACGAGTTTTGGTTGACGACGCTTACAGAAAAGACAAACTTTCTCGCGAGACAAATCCTTTGGTTAGAGAATTCTGGGAACTTGAAGCGCAGAAAGCGCAAGGCGAGCAAAGTTTGGCAAACATGGCCCCTTATATTTCTTCAAAAATAACCTCGTTTGTTTACAACGAATTTTTGCGTCCGATTATAAATCAGAAAAAGAGCGCGTTAAATTTTCGGGAATCGATGGATAACAGGAAAATTCTGGTGGTTAATCTGTCCAAGGGCAAAATAGGCGCTCTGAACGCAGATCTCCTCGGTATGATCATTGTCGGCAAGCTCTTGATGGCGGCTTTATCGCGCGTGGATATTCCGGATGAAACGCGCCAGGATTTTTATCTTTACATTGACGAGTTTCAGAATTTCACTACTGACAGTATTTCAACGATATTATCGGAAGCGCGAAAGTATCGCCTCGATCTGGTTATTGCCCATCAATTTATAAAACAACTTAAGGAAGGGATTAGAGACGCTGTTTTCGGCAATGTCGGCTCCATTATTTCTTTCAGGATTGGTCCGGATGACGCCGAGTTTATGAAGAATAAATTTGAACCGGTTTTCACTCCGCAAGATCTCGTCAACATAGACAACTTAAACGCTTATGCTAGTTTATTGGTTGGTGGCCAGACGACCCGCCCTTTCAATATTAAAGTTGATACCGAAAAGGTATTTGGCGCCGGTGACAGAGAATTGGCTCTGGAAATAAACAAAATGTCAAAATTAAAATACGGCCGGCCAAGGGAAGAGGTAGAGGAGGAGATAAAATCTAAATTCAGCGCAGTAGGTAGTAGTGGGTAGCGCAGTAGAGGACTTCGCAAGTCCGTCGGACTTGCGAAGTCGTTAATTATAGAAACTAAGAGAATCTATCGTATTGTTAAATTGTTATATTGTTAAATTGTTTTTAGCAATGTAGCAACGTAACAATGTAACAATGTGCATCAATTTTCTCGCAAAGATTTTTATTTTTCAGTAATAACCGGACTCATAACCGGTTTGATCGCGTGGCGGATATTTGTTTTTCTTGAATTGCCGGAATTTGTCAGTGTATCTTATGCTTGGTTGATTATTTTTGTTCCCATTCTTTGGATACTGGGGGTAAATCTTGGATATTTTTTGGGGCGGTGGCTGGCATTCTTCGGTCAGTTCGGCAAATTTTCTGCTGTTGGTTTTACCAACGCGGCGGTATATTTTGGGATTTTGAATGTTTTAATATCTTGGTCGGATATAAATAAGGGATTATGGTATTCAATTTTCGTCGCGTCGGCGTTTATTATAGCAACATTTCACAGTTATTTTTGGAACAAATTCTGGGTATTTTCTCAACCAGAGGTTGACCCGCCTCTGGTGGGCGTTAACGCCTCTGGCGAGGAAAACAAAATTAACGCCGCAGAGTTGGGAAAATTTTTTACTGCTTACATTATCGCCGGACTTGTGAATATTGGAATAGCTTCTGGTTTAGTAAATTTTTTAGATCCAATGTTCGACTTGAGCAGTGATCAGTGGGCCAATGCCGGCGGAATCGCCGGTTCGGCAGCGGCGTTAGTGGTAAGTTTTATAGGAGTCAAGATGACAGTATTCCGAAAATAAATTATTCTAATTAACCTAATTATTCTAATTATTCTAAATAAATCACAATTTCTAATGTCTAATCCTCAAACCTTTGGTCATTAGTTATTCGGTCATTAGGGTTTATTTAGGTCAATTAGAGCAATTAGAATAATTAGGTTAATTTTTTATGTTATATCGTAAGTATCGTCCGCAAAAATTCTCGGAAATAGTGGGTCAAGAGCATGTAGTAAAGACCCTGCAAGGAGCATTAGAGAGCGGCCGGGTGGGCCACGCTTATTTATTCACCGGTTCTCGAGGGACCGGCAAAACGTCTTTGGCCCGTATTTTTGCTAAAGCGCTTAACTGTGACTATCGTCGCAACCAGCAACCAGTAATCGGCAATCAGCTGAAAGCAGATAGCCGAAGGCCGGAAGCTGTGTTAACGGAGCCGTGTGATAACTGCCATTTTTGTCTTGCCGCGAGTCAGGGGAATTCACTTGACCTCATTGAGATAGACGCCGCTTCGCGGACGGGGGTTGATGATATCCGGGAGCTGAACGATTCGGCGATGGTTGCCGCGCCGGGCGGGGGATACAAAATATTTCTCATTGACGAGGTTCACATGCTTTCAAAATCTGCTTTTAACGCTTTATTAAAAACGCTTGAAGAACCGCCGGCGCATGTTATTTTTATTCTTGCTACGACCGAACCGCACAAGATATTGCCGACGGTATTATCCCGTGTGCAAAGATTTGATTTCAAACGGTTAAATCATGGCCAAATTTCTGAAAAATTAAAAATGATGGCCGGTAAAGAGGGGATTAAGATAAATGACGAAGCGATAAAAACCATAGCCATGTCTGCCGACGGAGCGTTGCGTGACGCGGAAGTGGCTCTGACTAAAATCCATGCTTCCGTTGATCCGAACAAAGAGGTTTCCGCTGAAGACGTGAACGAAATATTGAGTTTGGTTTCGTATAAATATTACCCAGAATTTCTTGGCCGTCTTTTAAATAATGACAGGGTTGGCTCTATGGAAGTTATCCAAAAAATTCATATGTCCGGGGCTGATATGGAAAATTTCACCGGCAATTTGGTGGAGTATCTAAGAAACGTTCTGATGGCAAAAATAAATCCGGCCGTGCTTGCTTCCGTAAGCGGTATGAACGACGAGGAAACAAAAAATATCTCAACGCTGGGGCAAAGCGTAGATAGCCAACGGTTGATTAAAATGATAGTTAGTTTTTCCAATGCTCGAAATGAGATAAAACACTCTCCCGTCCCGCAGTTGCCGTTAGAGTTGGCAGTCATCGAATTAACGAGCTAGTAAGCGTATAAGCTAATAAGCTAGTTGGCTTATTTGCTTACCAGCTAAATTTATGAAGAACATTATTCTTCTCGGTCTTACTTCTTTATTGGCTGATTTTTCAAGCGAGATGATACAGCCGCTACTGCCTTTCTTCATTACCGCTCTTGGCGGAGCGGGGATTGCCGTTGGTTTGGTAGGCGGAGGCGGTGATGCCCTTGCCTCAATTTTCAAAGTCCTTTCCGGCCATTGGGCTGATCAGAGTAAGAAATATAAGAAGTTTGTTTTTTGGGGTTATGGTTTTTCGGCTTTAGCTAAGTTTTTCTTTCCATTGGCGAGAACCTGGTCGCATATTTTGGTCTTGCGTCCGGTTGAAAGAATTGGCAAGGGACTTCGCGATGCCCCGCGAGATGCGATTGTCTCCGAGTCGGCCGACTATACCGATCAGACCGGTATAGTCGATAAAAGACGCGGCCTTGGATTTGGTGTTCAAAGAGCAATGGATGGCGCGGGGGCTATCATCGGGTCTATCGTCGTATATATTCTTTTTGTTGATTTTGATATTTCCTTCCGAGTTATATTTTTAATCGCCGCCATTATAGCCGTTACCGCGCTTCTTCCTTTAGTATTTGTTCGAGAGCCCAAATCACTGAAAGAAAAGGGAGTAAATCACAAAAAACTGAGTTTTAAAAATTTATCCCCGCCATTAAAGAAATTTATGGTTGTTGCCACTTTATTTCATCTGGCGAATTTTAATTTTATGTTCTTTATCCTTAAAGCCAGCGAAGGGTTCAAGGACTTAGGTAATTTGGCTTCGTATCAATTCTTAAGATTTTTTGTAACTTCATTCGAACCGGAAAAACTAGCCATTGGTTTGCCGATACTGCTTTACATTTTTTACAATATTTTTGACGCGTCTCTATCAGTTCCGGCCGGGCGATTGTCCGATAAAATAGGCCGAAAGCCGGTTGTGCTTATCGGTTATTCTTTGTTCTCGGTTACGTCCCTTGGCTTTGTTTTTGCAGACAGTTTATTTGCGCTTCTGGGTTTATTCGCGCTTTATGGCGCGTTCAAAGCATTCATAGACGCGAGCCAAAGGGCTTTTGTCTCCGACCTGTCGCCGGTCCAAGACAGAGCTACATCGCTCGGCGCGTTTGAAACATCTACAGGCCTGGCACTGATTCCTGCCGGTCTTATGGCCGGACTTCTGTGGAACATGAATCCTGCATATCCTTTTACCTACGGATTTGGTCTTTCAGTCGTTGCCATATTAGCGCTTCTTTTCACGATAAAGAAATAAAGGACCTTATTTATATCAAGAAGCATAACGGCATTGTCGGGTAGTAGAATTTCCTGTTGCGGCTAATTAAGCCGCATTTTTAAATTCAGGAAATTTCACTACCCGATTGTAAAACGCCGTTTTTTATTGTAAAATTAGCGAATATTGCGGGACTGTGTCGAGGTGGGACAAATGAGGGGAAATGGGTTTAAAAAAATAATTCTTGCTTGAGCTGGGGGGTCGTCTAATGGTAGGACTACGGTTTTTGGTACCGTCTATATAGGTCCGAATCCTATCCCCCCAGCTCAAGCCGGAATACACTCTTGACCCGGCAGCCAATAATTTATTAAACGCATGATTATACGAGATTTTAAAAAAGATGACTTGGAAGCGGTAGAAGAAATTTTTGCTCTATATTGGACTGACCCAGAATTTCTAAAAAAACTTTCGCTTAAACTAAAGATGTGTATTGATAAGACCGACGAATATATTAATGAAAAATACAGATTCTTTGTGGCAGAAGAAAAGGGTGAAGTTGTGGGAATTGCGGGTTTCAGGAGTGCGCCAAGCCACATAAAACTATACGCAAAAACAAACAATCCCGTAGAATTTTATATTCTTGCGGCAAAGTATAAAGGCAGAGAGATTGGCAAGGCTCTAAGATTAAAAAGGATTGAAGAAGCGAAAAAGCTTGGATTTACTGAAGCCGTATTTTATAGCCCCAACTCGCACAAGGAATCATGGGGTTTTCATGATAAATTAGATTTTGAAAGAGTCGGAGAGGTGATAGCTCCTGACGGCGAACCCGGCCAAATTTGGCGCAAAATATTATAGCGTAGCGCGCTACGGCTCGCAGTCATATAGACTTGCTTCGGTAAGTCTGTATGTGATCAAATCAGAAATTCAGACAAAGCCAAGCCCAGTGGTTCCTTGACTTAAATCATATTTTGTGTTAACATATAGAGTATAAACTAGGCCACGCTTGACCAGGATTCAGATATTGATAAAATTGCTGAATTAGTCTCGCTAAGACTCAAATCTTAGTGGTGGCAGGTCGATTTCAAAATTAGTAATAAAAAATTAAATTAAATATATATGAAAAATAAATTTAAATTTTTGTCTGCAAGCTTAACCGTCATTGCTTTGGTTTTAGGTTCAGTCGGAGTAAGCGGTTTAGTCTCGCAGGCGGCCGAGTCAAACTCGGCTCACGCCGGAAATCCTTATCGGGTCATTGTAACCTTTGAGGACCCGGTAAATGAGAGCGCGCGAGAAGCTCTTGAAAACAAGGGCGGAAAAATACTAAAAGAATTACCATTAGTAGACGGCGCAGTAGTTCTTCTTCCAGACGAAGCTATGGTGCCTGGCGTAGGGACATTGGCCGGCGTTAAAAGAGTCGAGCCGGACGCAAGAGTACTTGCTTTGCATCATCGAGAAGGCCACAACGGCGGACCGGGTGGAGGTTCAGATCCAACCCCGGAACCGACGCCAGATCCCCAATCACTTGAATGGGGTGTTGATAGGATTGACGCTGAATTAGCTTGGGGAACAAGCCGAGGCGCTGCTGTCAAAGTTGCGGTAGTTGATACTGGTATAGATCAAGACCACGCTGATTTAGTCGGCAACTTAAAAGGCGGAGTAAATTTTGTTTCAAAGGGCCCCCGCAAACCTGCTGATCCCAATAACTGGAACGACGATAATGGCCACGGTACTCATGTTGCCGGTATTATAGCGGCTTCAGATAATACATTTGGAGTTGTAGGCGTTGCGCCGGAAGCTTACCTTTATGCGGTAAAGGTTCTTGATCGAAACGGCTCGGGTTATACGAGTGATGTTATTGAAGGTATCACTTGGGCCATGAACAACGATATAGACGTCGTAAACATGAGTTTAGGCACCACAAGCGATATTCAAGCGCTTCATGATGCCGTGGATGCGGCATATGCCGCCGGTGTAGTGCTGGTAGCCGCGGCTGGAAATTCCGGTGACGGTGACGGTACAACCAATGAAATAAGTTATCCTGCAAAATATTCTTCGGTCATTGCCGTAGCCGCGACTGCTTCTGACGACTCTACTCCTTATTGGAGTTCAGAAGGCGCAGAAGTTGAGTTAGCTGCTCCCGGAGTGAGTATTCGCTCAACATGGAATGATGGCTCATACTATACCATCAGCGGGACTTCTATGGCTTCACCGCATGTTGCTGGGACGGTTGTCTTAATTCTTGGAACAGCCATTCCTGTTGCCTATGATACAGATAGCGACGGAGTCTGGGATCCAGTAGAAGTAAGAGCAAACCTTATCGCTACAGCCGACGACGTTAATGGAGACGGATTTGACAACTTCTATGGTTATGGATTAGTTGACGCAGAAGAGAGTATTACCGGAAATCAGACCAATCCCTAATCAGACCAATCCCTAAATTGATTAAGAGGGAAAGAACAAGACAAAGGCCGCGTATCACGCGGCCTTTGTCTTGTTCCGGAAATCAGGCCATATTTGTCTGTGGGTTGAGGAGATTGATTAAAAAGTATAATTTGTGTACAGTTCAGTTAATTACAAGAAAGTTTTAAATAAAAGCAAAATTTTACGTATTTGGCTAATATTATTAGCAAAATAAGCAAAATTTATTGCTGACAAAAAACTTGTGAATATATCAAAAAAAATAGTGGCTGTCGGAGTCGTGAGTGTTCTTTCGTTCGGTATGCTAGTTGGTTTTTTAGTGTCGAGAGGGCCAACCACCGTATTCGCTGATAATGATGCAACCGTTGACAGTGACACATTAGACTCTCTTTATGATGCCGTATTCCATCGCCCCGCGGATCTTCAGGGTCGGGGATTTCATTTGGGCCGCCGCTTAAAGGACGTGCTTAGGGATTTCAGGAATTCTCAAGAAATGAGATATTACGGAGCCTTATTTAAGGCGGTGAAGTCTTATGAGGAAGCACAGCGCGCGCCGGGTACGTTAACTGAAGAAGAAAAACAGAATCATTTAGACCTTATAGATTCTGCTTTGTCTAATCTGCTGGCTTGGGTATCAACTTTACCGGACCAGGATGCTTGTCAGGCTACGGTTGGAGCCGTTGAAGCAAGAAATGCCATACAGGCCGCTTATGACAATATGAGTCCGGAAGCAAAAGCTGCGGCTGAAAAAGGGATATTCAATGCCTTAAAACATTTAGGGAAACCCAGGTTACTAAAAGCTGAATCTAAGTGTGTGACTCCTACACCTACCACTAGTGAGAGTCCCACCCCAACTCCAACCCCATAAAGATAAACAACATTAAACCTCGCATGTACGCGAGGTTTAATGTTGCATAAGCATAAATAGCGCAAGGTTGGTCTACTTGAAAAAAGTATAAATAATCCTACACTTAATTATATGAAATGGCGGGTCTTAAAGCACGATAAATTATTTGTAGTTTTCAGGAATCTTATTGTCATTGAGGCGCTGTTTTATTTAACTTTTTTGGTTCTTGCTTTGGCTGCTGACTGGGGAGATGTATATGAGGGTCTTGCCGTATCCGGCTACATTAGATTTGAAGTGGTTGAGTTCTTTTTGCTTATCTTGTCTCAACTGGGGTTGATCATTTTTGTTTTTGCCAAGGCCATGAATGAAGAAAAAAATGTTGAAGAAGTAATTAAATCCGGCGAGCACGAAAAGTTAGAATTCAAGGCATCTCTTCGTTGGGATGTAAAACGGGGCACGGTAAATAAGGAGCTGGAAAAAGCGGTTATGAAGACCATTGCCGCTTTTTTAAATTCAGACGGCGGGCATTTATTGATCGGCGTAGATGATGGTGGTGAAACGGTGGGGCTGGAAAATGACATCGTTACTCTTGTTAAACAAGATGCTGACGGATTTGAAAATCATTTCAATAACCTTTTTAACAACATGATCGGGGCTGAATTCAGGCGGTTTGTTAAGTTAAAATTTGATAGCGTAGGCGACAAGATAGTTTGTTTGGCAAGCATTGAGCCAAGCTATAAGCCGGTGTACTTGAAAACGGGGGACGGCGAGAATTTTTACATTCGCACCGGCAATGCCACCACCCCTCTCAAAATGAGCGAAGTCGCCACCTATATTTCCTCGTGGTGGTCAAAGTAAGTTTTATTTTTTTACAACTATCATCGCGGTGCGCTTTGGCGGCAACGGGAGGTCATTGCCGGTCAGATAGTCGTGTATCGCGTTGAATAACACTTGTTCCGGGTAGCGGTACTGCTTTCCGAGCCGGGTGCCGGGGTCATTGGTGATGAATTCTTTGTTGTCCGGATCGTATCCGATTATTACGACTTTGTGGCGCAGAGGCCCGGGCTGTGTGTAGTAGGGGTTATGCAGTTCCTGCCCGTTCACGGGCACGATGACCAAATTGCCGCCGCGCAATTCTTTTTTAATGTCTTCAACGGAAATATCGTAGAAAAGTTCTACCTTGTTATATCCGTAATATTCTTTGAATATCCAATCAAAGGTATCTTGGGAAGATGTATCCAGATACACGCCGTGATTCGCCAATTCGTAGTCGGAAACGGCGATAATTTCTCGCCTTGCTTCTTCTTGCGTGAACGTTGTACCTCTTACCCACGACATAGCCATAAGAGCTGAGGCCTCCTCGCAGCCGTTGCTTAGTTTGGGATTACTCCATTCGCTGAAAGGCGCTTGGGGAGTAAAGGGGACGTCATAAATTATTGTGTTGGGACCAGGTGTCTTTGTTGGAGTTTGAGTCGTCCCGATTTCTCCCCCGCCTTGGCGGGGCTGAGAAATCGAGGATCCTCGACTTCGTTGCTCCGAAGGAGACGAAGTCGGGACGTTTGGGTCTGATTCAAACCCCGGTAGCGAGCTAGGGCGGATAGCGGGCCTATTTATTGACCTTAAAGCAATGAAAGAAATAAAAATACCGGCCCCAAGAGCCGTTATTAGTAGTATTAAATATAGTGATATTTTTCTCATTATTTGTGAAAGTATATCAGAAAATCGGCTATTTTGAAACAAACCGCCGTAAAACTAGCAATTGCTAGTTTTACGGCGGTTTGTTTACTAATTGATTTTTGAGATAGAAAATAGTATATTTTAATTAAGATTATGGAAGATATTAAAGTCATCGTATTTGATTTTTTTGGTGTAGTGGTAAATAATTTTCCTCAGCAAACAGGCGAGGCGTTGCTTAATAAATACTCCATTAACAAAGAAGAGTGGGGTATTTTTGTCAACAAAGCCGCGGTCGGGCTAGATACAGGTGAAAAAGAAGAGAGCCAATTCATAGACGATATCGTCGCTTATTTTAATCTCCACTGTACCGCTAAAGATCTCGAAAAAGATTTAAACTCTTGGGATGATGAGTTTTTGATAGTGAACAACGAGCTGATTAACCTCATAAAAAACCTAAAAGATAAATACGAGATCGCTTGTTTCTCAAACGTCTCTGAAGCGTTATCGGCGCGCATGAACGCGAGGGGTCTCTATGATGTCTTTGATAAGGTATTTCTTTCATATCAAATCGGTAAAACAAAAAAGGACGCGGAAGCGTGGAAATATGTAGAAGGAGAGTTGGGTCATAAACCCGAAGAATATTTATTTATTGATGATAGTGAGCAAAATGTAGAAACTGCCGAAGTCAGAGGGTGGCGAGCAATGCAATACAAAGACGATAAAAAGGTCGAAGAAAAATTGCGCCTTCTTCTTTAATCAGTTTCGGTTATGAACCTTAAAAACGCCGTTTTTTACAATATACTCATTGATCGTTTTTCCAGAGGAAAAGAACTAGACAAAGAGCCTTGGATTTGTGATGGTCCTAATTTCTGTGGCGGTAATCTAAAAGGGATTACAGAGCGTTTGGACTATCTAAAAGATCTAGGAGTAGATATTTTACTACTGACTCCTTTTAACAAAGGCATAGAATATCACGGCTATCATATAACCGACTTTTTCGCGGTTGACTCTAGATTCGGAACGTTAGACGATCTTAAAAATTTAATATCGGAAGCCCACAAAAAAGAGATGAAGGTGATAATGGACTGGACGATAAATCATGTTTCTTGGAAACATCCGTATTTTGTTGACGCTTTACAAAACGAGGATAGTGAATACCGCAAGTGGTTTTATTTTTATAAATCTTCTGATAGCTACAAAAGTTTTCTGGAAATTACGACTTTACCGAAATTAAACTTAGAATATCCGCCGGTAAGTGAGTATATATTTGAAGCAACTCGATTTTGGTTAAAGCAAGGAATTGACGGGATGCGGTTAGATCACGTTCTAGGAATTTCCCATAATTTTTGGAAAGAATTCACGGATTTTGTCAGAAGAGAATTTCCGGGTGTGATCTTGGTCGGCGAAGCGGTCAAACAAGGACTTAAGCGGACAGAACTCCCCACTCTAAAAATTAAGTTTAAATATTTTCTCTACCTCTCTTCACTTCTTAAATTCAATCCTAGTGAGATGTTAATACATCATTATATAAAACATTTTGATGCTATGCTGGACTTTAGATTTAGGGACATCGTCGTCAGCCAGATAGCAAAAAAGAAAAAACCAAATTGGGGTTTTGCTAAATTTTTAACCAAACTTCACTATAAGTTTTACCCCAAAGATTATCCGTTAATTTCCGTAGTAGATAACCCTGACTTTAATAGATTAATTTTTGAATGTGGTCACGATTGGGATAAAGTAAAACAAATAGTACGCTTCCAGTTAGAACAGAATAATCCAGTTAATATTTTCTACGGGTCAGAGGCGGGCATTTCTCAAGACATGGCGAGAGGTCAAGCAGAATACAGCGATGCTGATATAAGGCGGCCGATGCCTTGGAATAATATTAATGAAGACGCCTTAAATTTTTATAAGCAACTTATTTTTGAAAGAAAAAATAAAAGATGGTATAATTAACGGGATGGGCTTATTTAATAAAACAGGAAAATACAAAATACTTTTTGTCGCATCGGAGGCGGCGCCTTTTGTTAAAGTCGGCGGGCTTGGTGAAGTTATGTACTCTTTGCCTAAAGCCATGCGTGAACTTGGTTATGACGCAAGAGTTATGATACCTAAATATGCCACGATGGATATTGATAAATTTCCGGTTCATTTGGAATACCACGGGCTTACGCTGGAAAAAGAAAATAACGACCCTAATAGATTACTTGTTTCAAATGTTTTGAAACATGAGGGGGCAGAGGATGGGGTGATTACATATTTTCTTGAAAATATGGAGTACTACGAGAAACGCGCCAATGTCTACGGCTATGGGGACGATACGACCAGGTGGGTCTTGCTTTCTCGGGGAGCTTTGGAGTTTATTAAGGTTTCCGACTGGAAACCGGACATTATTGTTGCGGCCGATTGGCAAACGGGATTCATCCCAAATTTAATGCATACGGAATACAAAGACGACCCAGTTATTTCTGAAATTACCGATGTTTTCTCAATACACAACTTGAAACATCAAGGTACTTTTGATCCAGCTTTGGTGTCAGAAATGGATCTTGATGCCGGCCAGAGTCCGGTTCCGGAGTTTTTTGACTCTCGTATGAAATATATGAATGGTATGCGAAGAGGAATTAAGTATGCCGATGCTATGATTACGGTTTCACCGGCTTACGCTCGAGAAATTGTAACTGAAGAATTCGGGGAGAAATTAGACAAGTTGCTAAGCGAACGCAAAGAACGTGTTTTCGGCATTCTTAACGGGATTGATGTGGAGTCCTTTAATCCGGAAACTGACGAGACATTGGCTTCAAACTATTCTCTGAAATTGTTAGAAAAACGTTCTGAAAACAAGATTGCCCTTCAAAAACAATTTGGTTTGCCGGTGGATAAAGATAAATTTATCGTTGGAATGGTAACCAGGATAACTGGTCAAAAAGGATTTGATCTTCTTGAACAAAGCATGGAATCGCTGATGGAAAATATTGACTTTCAGTTTGTTCTTGTCGGCGAAGGCGAATCAAAATACCGAAAGGTTATAGATGATCTGAAGATCAAATATCCTGATAGGATCGGGACTCACTATACTTTTGATTCCGTGCTCCCAAGATTGATATTCGGCGGGGCTGACGCGGTTCTGATACCGTCTAAGTATGAACCGTCCGGCCTTGTTCAACTGGAAGCGATGAGATATGGGTGTATTCCGATAGTTCGAAAAGTTGGAGGACTAGCTGACTCTGTTGACGACTTTGACCCGCAGAACAATAAGGGAACAGGTTTTGTTTTTGAAAGATACGACTCTTTGGCATTTATAATAACCTTCGTCAGAGCTTTTGAAATATTCAAACAAAAAAAAGAGTGGGAAAAACTTATGAAAAGAGCTATGGCTAAGGACTTCTCTTGGGGAAAATCAGCCAAAGAGTATCTCAAAATATTCAAATTAGCAGTCCAACTTCATAAGGGAGACAAAACAAAATTTTATAGCAGGCCATAGACCGCTCAAAGATAAAAGACCGCGTATGCGGTCTTTATTGAACTAATTGCAATCTTACATTCGGTCTCTCCCGGCGCCCCTTCTTGGCGCAGGGTTTTCCGTCAATTTTGACGATATCGGCCGTGAAGTCGCCTCCGTCCTTTATCAGAGAACTGCCGCAGCCGTAGGCGTCAACGGGAATTTTATTTTTCTCGAAATATTCTATCTTTTCTGCGGTAAACCCGCCGGAGACGACAATTTTCACATCTTGATGGCCGTGAGAATCCAGAACACGGCGAACATTGTTTACTAAGATCGGATTAACGCCGGTTGGTTTATCGCTGCCAAGCCGATTGAGCTCTGTCAGTGATTGGTCAACCATGTTTTCTGACGTATCTAGGCGGACTCCCCAGAGTTTCCAACCATTAAGCCGGAAGTGGTCAGCAACTTCTAACGCCGTTTTCACGCAATCGTTTCCAAAATCCACAAGCGATATACAAGGAACGTCCGGATATTTCATAGCAAAAGCGCGAGTTGCCCAAACAGTATTACCGTCAAAACAAGCAATCAGCGCGTGAGGCATTGTGCCGGAACCCTCTTTTCCCGTCCATTCACCGTGCGCGTCAGTTGCTACGGCCTGAACGCCGCCTATTGTCGCGGCATAGCCGTCGTTGGGCTGCATCTTATAGTGGTCAAATCTGTCAGCAAAAAACAAAACCGGTTTGCCTTGAGCGGCTTCAACAACTTTTCTGACATTTGTTGCAACCATTGTTGAGCGAGCAAGGATACCGAGATAAATTGATTCAAGATGAGTGAAATATTGAGGTGGTCCCTTAATTGTCATAACCGTCTCCCAAGGCGAGATCATCCATCCGTCGCG
The DNA here is from genome assembly GCA_016185505.1 of Candidatus Yanofskyibacteriota bacterium. Taxonomy (GTDB): domain Bacteria; phylum Patescibacteriota; class Minisyncoccia; order 2-02-FULL-40-12; family GWA2-44-9; genus 2-01-FULL-43-22. Next base: position 31,231 of record JACPNL010000010.1, on the reverse strand, counting down.
GAGAGCGCGGACATCTAAACGTTCAAAAACGTTGACCCAAAGTGAATCAAGTCGGATTTCCAATTGAACTTGTTCGTTTACAGCGTCAACCAGCTCTTGTACTGGAATTATGCGGGACATGTAGTTTAGATTTCTGATTTTCTTATCCAATTCTTCCCACTTCTTGAACAACTGTTTAGCCTTTTCCGGTTGGATGTAATATCCGCTGCAGAGTTTTAGTACAGCGATTACTTCATCGGTCCCGCACAGAACAGCGTCTTTCTTTTGGAAGACCTGCATTAGAACGGTTCTGGAATAATTCAGCGCTTCCAGCAATTCTTTTGTTCGCACAAAATATTTGGCGCTAAAACTTCCTTGGCGAAGCTTATGAACGGGAATATCGAATGTTTCGAGTGGCAGACGGGCCTTAGACGGTGCCATAGATCACCTCGTCAGTGGTGATGAATTTAACACCGGCATTTGCCATTTCGCTCAATGCGCGAACATCATCTCCCGGATTCACGTTGACTGCTCGGCAGGCATCGATGAGCAGATATGTCTTGAACCCTAATTTGATTGCATCCAACACCGTCGCCTTGACGCAGTAATCGGTAGCAAGGCCGCCGATATAAACTTCTTGAATGCAGCAGCTCCTGAAATATTTTTCGAACGATTGACCCCAACTCGTTCTTGCTTCAAATGCCGAGTACCCGTTTTCGTTAGGTACAGTACCTTTTGAAACAGCAATAACGCCGAATTCCGGGTATTCAGTTTTAGTTCGGGGTGAAACTCGGCACCAGGCGTACCCGCTACGCAGTGGATCGGCCAAAGACCGCCCCACTTTTTAAAGTGTTTTGTTTTTCTCGGATGCTGATCGCCTGAAGCAAAAATAGTCCATTCAGCCCAATGTTGTTCGTCTTGGGTAGCAAAGTCAACCATTCTGTTCAACGGCTCAATGACCTCATCGCCGTTTGGCACGGCCAACGCTCCACCCGGACAAAAGTCTCTCTGAACGTCGACTATCAACAGTGCTTTTTTCAAGGTGCCAACTCCTTTCGGATTGCCCTTATAATATAATATATTTTGACATCTGTGTCAAACTGAGAGATAGTGAGTTCAAGAAACTAACGCAAAAGAAGATCTTTAAGTAAAATTAGGGGGATGAATGGGATAATTGGATTATTCACCAAGCTCAGTTTCGCTCCCTGGAAGGCTTGACCTACCACCTAGAAATATAGTTTTTATAAAGCTATCGTACGAGCATATTATAAAATTCAATACGCCATCTGATTGGCGGGTTTAGGCGCTAAACGACCCAGCCGGGTGCCTGTCCGCCTCCATACGAGAAGACACACCGCCGGTTCCACCGGGGCGGGGCAGCCCCCGTTCCAACCGGCAGCGTTCGGCCGAGAAGACGGAAAACCTCCGTCTGTCCCGCATCCGGCGCCGCCAGATTCAGGCGGTCACCGCCGTCTGACAAAATCCGGTAACCTATACCGGAAGGCCCCGTGATTGCGAGGCCTTTTCATATCTACTCACCACACACTAAGTTGCAATTCGGGGGGATGCTGGTGGGATCGGGTTCGCTAGCCGGTGAGGGTTCGGTATTCAGGTCGAATACTTTCTCAATAAGGGCCTTGGTTATGCTCTTGTCGTTCTTGGTTAAATTTTCTATTTGGGAGACGAGGTTTTTGGATTCGCCAAAGGATTGGATGGCTTTTTGAATTGCTTTTTTATCTTCAGGAGAGACGTTTTCGTCTTGAAGCAAGTCCAGCGCTGTGTCAGAGAAAAACCTGTCCAGTAGATTTGATTGTGATTTTAAGTTGTCTATCACTATTTCTCTCTGGGACTTCGGGAAAGCGAATTCGCTTATATTGCTCGTCAGTTTATTCCAAATATCGCCGAAAAAACTCACCCCGGTTGTAGCCGAAAAAATCAGACTCAGAACCAATATCAAGCTGAGTATGTAGACCATGTTAGCAACCAGAATTAACGACTTCGCAAGTCCAACGGACTTGCGAAGTCCATTTCTTAATTTCCAGTTTCTGTTTCCGTTCCTACCCCCGGTAGCGTAAGTACTCCCCCGACCAGATCAGGGTTTATCGTATATAATATTATCCACGCCGCAAGAAGTATAAGAGCTCCGGTGATCGCATTGGTTATTCTGGACTTGGCCTCATTTACTTTTGCCGTATTGCCGGCGGCGGTGAACCACTGAAATCCGGCAAAGAATATCATGACAAAAACCACAATGCCCAAAATATTGAGAGACCAGGTGAAGATCGTGGCTATAAGTTGGCCGAAAGAAGGGAGGCCTTCAGTGGGGATAACGGGTAAAACCGGACTTGAAAAGCTCTTTTTGTTTGCAGGACTTAACCCCGGTGTTTCTGACGGCAAGCCGCCTGATAGATCAACTCTTGGCGAATCCGCGGGGATGGTTTGAACTATTAATCCGCCCCGATCGTTATTAGCCGCAACTATGAAGTTTCCGTTTGTGTAAACCACGCTTAAAGATGCCGCATCCATTTGCAAGACGATACTTTTTCTTTCTCCCCACGGCCGGATCAATACGTTGGAAACTCCCAACGTGTCGTCCCAAGTATAAGTGGCGACCCAAGGTTGTCCGTTGACCATTAATACTCTTGGCGATCCTTCTCGTTTCCAGGCAGTTGCCGTCAGATCAATATCTTTTCCGCTCGGGTCTATACCTCGGATCGGTCCAAATCCGCCATAAGTAATATATCCATCTTCCATATCCATTTCAAATAAGGGAGTTCTGACATCGTAAGACGTAGAAAGGTTAGTCCTGTCCCATACGCAGATCTGCTGGTTCTCGTTGGTGCAGGCGTTTACTAGCAAGTCACCGCTTATGGCTATTGCCCCTCCGGGTTGGTTATCGGTAAGGACTGTGTTGTCTTTAATAATTCTGGTTAGAGCTAAGAAAGATGCCCAGTGGCCGTCTTTTGCGACAAATATACTGCTCACTACGTTGTTCGGGTCGTCATCGGTTTTTCTCGCTATCCACTCGCCAATGGCTGCTTCATATCGGTAAAATCCAGTTATCCCCGGAATGCTGTCGCAAATAAAAGTGACCTTGCTTGATGTTATCCATTGTCCGCCCCTGCAACGGGCTCCATCTGGCAGGCCTGCTGGCTTTGAAAGGTCATAGTTTTGTCCAGTTGAAAGGTCAGTTACCCAGCTCTCGCCGAAATTACCATAGGCAACGTATTTGCCGTCCGGGGACAAAGACGGCCACCAGCCGTTATTGGTTTGAGAAGGACTCCAGACGCTTGTAGGCGCAACGGCCGGTATATTCTTAGGATCAACGTCAACAGTTAATCCTTGCATCGCTTGCCAGATCAAACGATGCTGTTCTGCTAAGATAGGGTTATCCCGCGTGCCTCCCGGTCTGGCATAAGAGAACATCAGCAATCCGATGACACGTTCGTCATTATAAGCGGCCAGATAGGGCGGTATTTGAATATTTTGGAGTGAGGTTATATTTTTCCAATCCCCATTTCTGTCGTAGGCCTGAATTACGATGAACATTTGTTTATTGCCTATTTTTTGTTTGAGATTGTCTATCTGCGCGTTTAAGTCAGCGACGATATCCTGGTTATTTTGTTGCGCGGGGTCAACATATGCTTCAAATCCGACTATATTCAAATTACCGGCTTGGTACCCCGTTCCTGAAAGTATCTGTTCAGGAGTATAATTTATGGCAATTTCTTTTTGAGAAAGCCCGGCCCTGCGAATTTTATTTTTAAATGAGCCGATATTTTCCTCGGTTGTGGCTTTATCCCAATTCGGTTCATCGGCAAAATAAATAAACGCGACATTATCCCAAAATGGCGCAGCCGCATTCAGTATAATATCTAAATCACCCGAAGGAATAAGAACAATTTTTTGGCCGAGAGCGGCGGTTTCGCTAAGAGCTTCGTTTAATTTCTGGATATCCGATTCCGCGACATCAGGCGGCCTGATCCAGCTATCGCCGATAATTATTTGAGTGTTCGTGTAATCTTTGACTTCATTTTTAAAATCGCCGTATTGAGCGTCCGCATGATAGTAACCAAAAAAAATAGAGTGGTTAGGCGCGGGCAAAGTATTTGCAACGGCTACAGGAGAGATACTAAAAAGATAAAGGAGAGAAAAGAAGCCGATGGGTAAATATTTTTTCATAAAAAATTACACAATTACCTAATTACTTAATTACTATTTTCTATCCCTGCCCCCGGCAAAGTGAACGTGCCCCCGACCAGATCAGGGTTTATCGTATATAATATTATCCACGCCGCCAGAAGGATAAGAGCTCCGGTGATCGCATTGGTTATTCTGGACTTGGCCTCATTTACTTTTGCCGTATTGCCGGCGGCGGTGAACCACTGAAATCCGGCAAAGAATATCATTACGAAAACAACAATGCCCAGAATATTGAGAGACCAGGTGAAGATCATTGCTATAAGTTGACCGAATCCCAATAGTCCTTCAGTTGGGATGGTGGGCTGGACCGACTGACCGAAAGGATTGCCGCCTGACCTGATTGTAAGATTTTGCGGACTTTCCGTGTCTCCTTGCGGACTTAAACTAAAAATTTTGTAAACACCGCCTGAAAGATCAGGTACTTGAAAGGAAGCAATCGTATTATTTTGACGAACAAACGCGGTAATTGTATAGAAATTTTCGTTTTCAAGATTTTCTAGTTTTACGGATGTTGTCAGATTAGAACCGATAATTTCTACCGTTTCTCCCACGACCGCTTTTTGCGGGCTAATGCCGTTAATAATTGGAGGGCCGGATGGTTCTGGCGCTGGCCCCGGGCCGGGACCGGGGGGTGGTAGGGTTCCTCCGCCTCCGCTCGTTATTCCCGTTGCGCCCCAAGTGACCCTGTTTAATGAAGACAAAAACTGGTCAAGAAAATCTTTCTCTATTTGGTTATAATTGTTCTGTAAAGATGAGTTGTCCAGATTAAAATTAGCTCGGCTATGAAAAGTCCAAGCCGCTCCGCCGGCTCTTTTTGTATCGCTTACAGCGGTGATGAACTCTTGAGTACTGTCGGCTCCATCGCCAACTCTGGCCGACTCGCCAAGATAAATTGGCTTTCTGGTTGAAGTCGCAGAGGAGACGACGCTAGAGACACTTGAGGGCCAATTGTCTCTGGGTTCGTGAGTGTTCACTATGTCCATGCCGGTGCTCACCGCGATGCCGGAACCGCCCCCGACTTCTGAAGCGGAAACTATAAAATTTGAATTTACACTTTTAATTCTATTTTTAATCGCTATTAAGTCAGAATTTGAAAAGTTGAATTGTTCAAATTCGTTTTGGATGTCAAAAAACACATTGCCGTATCCGGCCGAGTTAATCTGTCTTACTGCCGATTCTGTTCCTTCCATAAATTCGGACATGCACATTACATTTGGGATTCTGTCCCCGTCGCATGGTCCGGGCACTGTTTCTCTGGCAAAAGTTACGTCTACTATCATGTTTCTGCTCTTTGCCGCGCTTAAAACGCTTAACAGATCGCTCATGCGGCTACTACTAATATTCCCATTTACGTCCATTAGGGTGTTTCCGGGATTAAAGGTCTGGCTATCCGGATCAAAATCCCACCAGTTCGGGAATATTCTTATCCCGTCAATTCCTTTTGATTTTAGATAATCTAAATCGCCGCCGAGGTTAGAAGCGTCTAAGGCGTCAAAATATGAAGCTAGAACCAAAAATTTAGAAACTCCGCCGATAGTGAATGTATCACCGCTAATACCAAGATTTGAGCCGACTGGAACACCGCCGCCTCCACCGCCCGGACCGGGCGGCCCTCCGGCGCCGCTACAGGGATCTGGCTTGACCCAAACGCCGGCAACACCCGGCTGGGTGACATCAATCCAACCGGGCTGGGGGTCGGGTCCGTCAACGCCGCCTATAATATCAATAATATCCACTCCGCCAAGGCCGATGCTGGCAGAATTTTTATAGGCGATAGCGTCATTGCTTAAATCGTTAGGATTGCCTCGTTTGCCGTTTCGTCCCCAGTTGCTGTCTTTTTGCCACAGAGCGCAGGCAACAAGGTTGGTAAAAATATCCGGAGTGCTGCTTATCAGGCCGGGGTTTTGATTGTTTATTTGAATGACGGTTGATTCTTCGTTTGGGGCGGCAGAAATATCTGAAGTTAAATAAGCTCCAGAAATAACCAAGAGTATTAAAATAGTTAAAAAACGCGTTGCTTTTTTATTGAGTAACATCATAATCAAATTATACGATATATCGCTTTAAGAGTCATGTGATATAATCAACAGTGAGATAGCGGTAAGTAGAGTGTGGTATGTAGTGAGTAGTAAAGAAATGAAAAAATATATAAAATTTCTGATTATTTTTTTGGTAGTTTTGTCGTTGTCAATTTTTGTATCGGATGGAAAAGCAGGCGTGCAGGATGAGATAGCCGAACGCCAGAGGCAGATAGAAGAGCTGCAGAGGCAGATTAATGAATACCAAAGCCAGATAGACATAACTCGGGGACAATCAAGAACTCTTGAAAACGAGATAGGGAAATTGAACGCGAAGATTAACCAAATAACCCTTGAGATCAGGGGGCTTGAGCTCTCCGTAAGTAAAACAAAATTAGAAATAGGGGAGACAGAAAAACAAATAGGCGAATCGGAACAAGCGCTAGAAAAACACAAAAACGCTCTGGCTCAATACCTAAAAATTGCCTATCAGAACGATCAGATCACGCTGACTGAAATTTTATTCAATAATGAAAATCTATCCGATTTTTTTAATTATCTTAATGACCTTGCGAATACCCAGGATAATCTAAAGATTGCCATCCAGAACATAAGGCAACTGAAAACTGATCTGGAAGACCGCCAAATCTCGTTGGAGGGGAAAAAGACCGACTTGGAACATTTAATCGGGATCCAAGCGGTTCAGAAAAGGAGTTTGGACATCAATAAAAAAGAAAAGGATACCATACTGAAAGAAACAAAAGGGCAAGAATCAAAATTTCAGGAACTGATCCAAAAATCGCAGAGAGATATAGAAAAAATCAGGGAACAGCTGACCTTTCTTACCCAACACGGAATTACCGCTGAAGACGCGGTAAGGTATGCTCAACTTGCCGCTATCAGAGCCGGTATAAGGCCGGCGTTCCTGCTTGCCATTTTGGAAATAGAGTCCCGTCTTGGACAGAATGTTGGCTCCGGCAATTGGCAGGACGATATGGTCCTTTGCTACAGGCGTTTAGGCGATATCTGGTATCCGCACAGGAGAACTTATTACTATCAGAGAGCGGCCACGGAGGAAGCAGCCTTTCTAAAGATAACCAGCCAACTGGGCATTGATCCTAACTCCGTTAAGGTATCCCGCGAACCAAATTACGGTTGCGGCGGAGCGATGGGGCCGGCCCAATTCATACCGTCAACGTGGCTTGCTTACGCGGAAGAAGTAGCGCGCCTGACCGGCCACAATCCGCCAAATCCGTGGAGTATAGAGGATGCTTTTATGGCCTCGGCAATCAAATTAGCTAATGGAGGAGCAGACAAAAAAACAAGGACAGCCGAAAGCGGCGCGGCCCGCGCGTATATCGGAGGCAGCACGAAGTGCTCATCAAGCATATGTAACTATTATTCAAGAACTGTTTTGAACAAGGCTGATGAGATAGAAAAGAACCTATAGAAAATTATTCTAATTATTCTAATTGCTCTAATTATTCTAAATAATACCTAATTTTTAATGTCTAAAACCTTCAGGCATTGGTTATTAGGTCATTGTCCCGATATTCGCTTGCGAATATCGAGGATCCTCGATTTTGTTTCTGCGAAGCAGACAAAATCGGGAGGATTTATTTAGGTCAATTAGGTTAATTAGAATAATTAGGTTAATTATGTTAATTTACTCCTATGTCCTTTGATAAACTAAGGCAACTCAAAATGCAACTCAAAAAATTTCCCGGCAAAATTCTTCTCCTTGTTTTAACAGTTCTCGTGATATCAGCATTTGTTTTGGGCGCCAAATATACTCAACTATCCGCGCAAATAGCCGCTCAAATATCCGAGGCGTTGCCGAGTAAGACTATTGACCTTGAAGTATCGCCTTTGCCTCAAATGCCCGTCTGGACTCTGGCTGATCAAATGGAATTGGCAAAAACATATCTTGAACAATCTCCTTCTCTTCAATTCGAAGAAAAAAACAACAGATTAACCGGCAAAGAAATTGAGTTAGCTATTCTTGATACAAATATAAGCGCGGATGCGGGCGCGGTCTTTCTTAGACGCTATTGGCTGGACGAAAAAGAGATACAAATTGCCAACAGAATGAGAAGAAACTACGAACCGAATCCTACAAGTATGCCTTATTTTCAACCCGTGGATGATCAAGACGAGCTATCGGTTGTTGTATATTGGTGGAATAATTTTAATTCTGATCTAGGCGTTGTTGGATCGGTTCTTGAGTCAGATGAGGTTAAGATTAGTGAGCCGGCAAGATATATTGTTATCGGCAATAAGTTCTTGATGAGTAACGACGGTCTGGCATATCTCGAAGATAAGACCGGCCCTAAATATTCTGATGTTGTATACGCGCCTTATTCTAAGTCAGTACGCGATCCCGCGATAGTTGATTCCGGTAAGGACTTTCTAGATATTCATGTCGCGCAAGCGTTTGAGGAGTTAGAAAAAGCCGGAGTTGAATCCAAGGCTTTTCCGGGTAAATTAGTTACCGACACGATGACCCAGAAATTCGTTAAAGAAATTACCCTAACCGAACAAACAGATCCCAAACTGATGTTTGCATCGGAGGATGGCGGCCGAGAACAGGCTGAAAGAGTTTTGTGGCGTTTCGGCGCCAATGGAGAAAAAGCGTTTCGATATACCGTTTCTAAGACCGGCGCCTCCGGCGCCAACCAAATTATGCCCCGCACTTATGACAGCATGGTTGTCGGTTTTCTTTCCGCCAATTTAATAAAAGATACCGATATCGGCAGGATTGATATAAAAAATTCCATAAAGGCCCAAATTCTTGTATTTGACGACCACATGGCTACCGTTGTAAATAGAGTTCAAAACGGGGGTTCACGGGCCAGAGCGGTGTTTAACGGTTTAACCCCGGATCAACTAAATGAAGTAAGGGGAATGATATATAACGGCGGTCCAAGTAAGTATAATTTAACTACCGGCGGGTTGGACTTAAACTCTCGCGGAGCGGTGCCCGAAACTAGGGACTTTTTAAGGAAATTTAGAATGATAAGAGAGCTGAAAATATTTGATTAAACAGAGTCTTTTATGCCCAACAACTCAATGGGCGCGTCCATTGAGTTGTTGGGCTAATTAAATACCGGCCGTCAGGCCGGTTTATTTTTTCTATTTTGGAACCAAAAAATATAAAACGCTGAAGACAATAAATAATCACCCGGAGAAACATATTCTTCCCAAAACAACCCCGGAATCCAATCGCTCAAAACCGTAAGAACAGTTTGGTCGTTCGCTATTAGGTACCCGGTCGGGAGAATAAAATCACCGCTAAAATCAGAGGATACAGGCATGCCCCCGTTTACAAATATCACCAAAGTATTGCTGGCCAGCCCCATACTTATTACAAGGAATCCTAGTTGGGTTTTGTTTTTAAACCATAGCAATAAAAGAATTGCAATTACGCCAATTTTTATAATTTGAGTAAATTCGGAAATTCCTCCTGATAGCGGAATTCTTAATATGGCCATCAAAATAAAAAGAGTACAAAGCAATATTAGCCATTTCCCCCCTCTTATATTTTCTTCGAGAAAAGGTGTGACGCTGAAAAACAAAAGTGCTCCGATGATAGTAAAAATATCAATCATCAAGCCCCCCCTTTTTTCGATTGAATTGTCAAAAAATGCTTTTCATACTATAATTTAAAATCTATGAAACGTCAAGTTAAAAAACAAAAGATTTATGTTGCTATGTCCGGAGGAGTTGACTCTTCTGTGGCTGCTGCTCTGTTGAAAAAACAAGGTTACGATGTAACCGGTGTTTTTATGAAACCATGGAGCCCACCTGTGGATAAACGACTTGCGAAGTCGTTTATCCACAGGTGTCTTTGGAAGCAAGACCGAGAAGACGCGATGCGGGTAGCGGCAAAAATTGGCATTCCTCTTTTGACGTGGGACTTTTCACAAGAATATAAAAAAGAAGTGGCTGACTACATGATACGAGAATATAAAACCGGTCAAACGCCTAATCCGGATGTAATGTGCAATAAGCATATCAAGTTCGGGCTATTTTTGGAGAAGGCATTGGAAGAAGGAGCGGATTACATTGCGACGGGACACTACATAAGAAAATTAAAAAATAAAAATGAAAAATTAAAAATTAATGACTATAAATTATTAAAAGCTGTTGACCAGAACAAAGATCAATCCTATTTTCTCTGGACCTTAACCCAGAGGCAGTTGAAACATTGCTTCTTTCCGATTGGTGACTATACAAAACCGGAGGTTAGGAGAATGGCTAAAAAATTCGGCCTGTCGACGGCTGACAAGAAAGATAGCCAGGGAGTGTGCTTCATCGGGCCGTTAAACATGAAAGAATTTTTAAAAAATTATATCAAGCCAAAGATCGGAAATATTATCTTGTTGGATGTTGCCCATTCGACTCGTTTTGCTCGCTCAGGGCGTGTTGTTGGACAACACGATGGCGTGTTCTACTATACCATCGGCCAAAGGCACGGTCTGGATATAAAGAACGGCAAGGGCCCCTATTTTGTTGTTAGGAAAGATATCAAAAATAACATCATTTACGTCGGTTCGAAGAAAGATCTACTCTCTCAAAATTTCAAATTAACCGCTATAAACTGGATAAATCCAATAGCTCAACCTGTGGATAAACGACTTCGCAAGTCGTTTATCCACAGGGGCGAGGAGTTGGATGCGCGGACGCGCTATAGGGCGCCGTTGTCTAAAGCGGTTGTAAAAAATAGTGGCGAAATCGTGTTCAAAAAACCAGAGTCAGCCGTAACCCCCGGTCAATCAGCCGTATTTTATAAAGGTCAGCAGCTTCTCGGAGGGGGAATAATATTGTAAGATAAATATACTATGACAAATATAAAAGAAAAATTACCGCCTGCTAACACCGCCGAAACAGATGAAATCAGCAAAGAGTTTCAAGATATGTATAATCTAGAAGGCGAACGGTTCTTTGAATTGGAGAAAGATAATAAGACTCTCTTAAAAGCAGATGTGGGGATAAGGATGCTTCTTAGAGATAAGCAAATCAAAGATACAGATACAGTCAGCCAACTTCAGCAAGTTGTAAATTTTGAATTTGTTGTTTCAGAAGCGCAAGATGAATGGGAGGCGGGAGAAGCCATAAATGAAGTTATCAAACGGTATGCGGCTAATCCGAATACAACCAAAGTGGCCGCTTTATTAAAAATCATTGGCTCGAATCTCTTAGCAATATCCGGACAAATTAGTGGATATAAAAAAACATACGAAGATTAATAGCAGACTTTAACGCGTCAATTGGTAAATTCTAAACAAACTCAAAAATTTGTTCTTTTGCGATTATGTCAGTAATTACAAAAGAGAGTTCCCTGTCATTTCTTCGGGTTTTGGTATTTCCATTAATTCCAGCACGGTGGGCGCGATATCACTCAATATGCCACTGACTTGCGAGAAGGACTTTTCAACCTCTTCTATTTCGCGTTCTCTCGCGAACTGTTTGCCTATTAGATAGAAAGGCACAGGGCTTTCTTCGTGTCTTGACTTTTTCTCACCCGAGGACTCATACACCATTGACTCCGCGTTACCGTGGTCGGCTGTAATGAGCATCATACCTTCTTTGTTCAAGACGGCTTCTGTTATTTGTTTTAACGCTTCGTCTATCGTCTCTACTCCTCTTATTGTCGTCTCCAGGTCTCCGGTATGCGCCAAAACGTCCGGATTGGCAAAATTTATGATATAAAAGTCATACTGATCCTGTTTTAGATATTCTATTACTTTATCCGCTATGTCAGGAGCTCTCATTTCCGGATTAAGAGCGTGGTCTTTTAATGATTCTATAAATATATCCGTTTCGCCGGAATAAGGCGTGTTATTCAAGCCATTAAAGAAATACGTGGCGTGGGCGTACTTTTCCGATTCAGCAATATGCAGTTGAGTTTTTCCGTTCAAGGCTAAAACTTCCGCAAGGCCGTTTTTTATTTCCGGCAAAGGAAAGGCGACTTTTAGGCGGGGATCATCAAGGTATTGGGTCATGGTAACGACATATAAATTGCCAAATTTTTCCACCGGAAAAATTTGGAAGTCATCTTCTATGAAACTTCTTGTGAGCTGGCGCATCGAGTCCTCTCTGAAGTTGAAGAATATCAACGCGTCGCCGTCTTTAATGACGCCTTGTTTGTCGGTTATCAATGGGGGCAAATTAGAATCAATGTATCCCATCTGGTATGCCGTCTCTATTTTTGAAAAGATATCGTCTGTTTTTCCTGCCCCGTTATCGCCTTGTGATTTTACGGGATCTCCTGCTCCGCGGACGAGGAGATCGTATGCTTTTCTTGTGTCATCCCAATTCTTAGCCCTATCCATCGCGTAATCCCTGCCAATAAGCGTCGTTATCACCCCAACTCCAACCTTAGAGGCATGATCTTGGAACTTTTTGATCAAGAACGGCGCTTCTTTCAGTCCAGAGTCCTTGCCATCGGTAAAAAGATGAATTCTGATGTTAGCAAAATCATTCTTGGCAGCCAGGTCTATTAGCGCCAATAAATGACTGATGTGGGCATGTACCGAGCCGGATGTCAAAAGACCGGCAACATGGAGAGTAGAATAATTTTCCTTAGCGTGTTTGACTGCTCCCAATAGCGCTTCGTTTTGGTAAAAACTGCCGTCGCTTATGGCTTTATTTATCCGGCTTAGATATTGAAATATGGTTCTGCCCGCGCCGATAGTCAAGTGGCCGACCTCGCTATTGCCCGCCTCGCCCCAAGTCATCCCCACCGCTTTTCCCGAGGCCTGTAAAAGCAAAGAAGGATAATTGCGCTGAATGAGCTCAACAAAAGGCGTCCGCGCGTATAAAATAGCATTGCCGTGTTTTTGCGGCGAGTATCCCCAGCCGTCAAGAATTGTTAGAACGACAGGTTTCATATTTGCATTATATTTTATTCTCTGCTATAATGAAAGAGAAGTTTTAATTTAGTTCAATTTTAAGAGTGTAGAGAGTAGAAAGTGGAATGTCGTAAGGACATCAAAATTTTATAAAAATACTACATTCAACATACCGCATTCTACATACTTAATGACACTAATCAAACAACATGTTTTCACAACTAAGCCCTCTCGTAGCGGCAGTTTCAGCGTTATTACCTGGTATAATAATCGGGTACCTTGTCAGGCAACTTCTAGCAAGTAAGAGCGTAAGCTCGGCGGAGTCAAAGGCCGAGGCAATACTCAACGATTCAAAATCAAAGTCGCAGGACATACTCCTTGAAGCCAAAAACAGGGCTATTAAGGTTTTAGAAGATGCTAAAAAAGAAGAGAAAGAACGCAATGTCCAACTCTCAAGAATAGAGAATATTTTGACCAAGAAAGAAAGTGAGCTTGAATCAAGAGCAAAAGAACTAACCGAAGAAAAAGAAACCTTAAAAGCCAAAAACACCGAGCTTGCAACCGCGAAAACCGAACTTGAACAGGTTAAGTCAAAGCAACTCGGAGAACTGGAAAAAATATCCGGTCTGAACAGAGATCAAGCCAGAGGCGAGATGCTGTCCAGAGTTGAAGAGGAATATAAAGACGATCTGTACAAGCAGCTCAAACGGCTTGAGCAGGAGAATAAGGAAGAATTAGACAAGAAGGCCCGCGAGATATTGACCACGGCTATTCAACGCTACGCGGCTTCTCATATAGCCGATGTAACAACAACGGTGGTTAGTTTGCCTTCCGATGAAGTAAAGGGAAAGATAATCGGCAAGGAGGGGAGAAATATCAAGACAATAGAGCGGCTTACCGGCGTTGATATCATTATAGATGATACCCCCGAAGCGCTGGTGGTTTCGGGTTATGATCCCGTCCGGAGACAGATAGCGAAATTGGCGATAGACAAACTGATAGCCGACGGGAGGATACATCCGGCGAAGATCGAAGAGATGGTTGAAAAAGCAAAAAGCGAGATAAACGAAAAGATAAAGGAGGCGGGAGAGGCGGCGCTATTCGAGACCGGCGTCGGTCCGATGGATCCAAAACTAACGTACTTGCTTGGTCGATTAGCGTTCAGGACCAGTTTCGGGCAGAATGTACTTCTTCACTCTATAGAGATGACTCACATAGCGGGAATGCTTGCCGCGGAATTGGGGCTGGATGTTCCTATCACTAAAAAAGCGGCGCTTTTCCACGACATAGGCAAGGCGGTTGACCATGAAGTGCAGGGAACTCACGTGGAAATAGGGAGGAAGATACTCCAAAAATTCGGAATTGATCCAAGAGCCATTCAGGGAATGGAAGCTCATCACGAGGAATACCCGTATGTAACTCTTGAATCAAGAGTGGTACAAACGGCAGATGCCATATCCGGCGCAAGACCGGGGGCAAGGCGCGATACGGTAGAGATATATTTAAAGCGTTTGGAGGACTTGGAAAGAATATCCAACTCTTTTGATGGAGTGGATAAATCCTACGCCATACAAGCAGGCCGAGAATTAAGAATATTCGTCACACCTACTAAAATAGACGACTTGAGCGCCCTGAAAATGGCTAAAGACATTGCTAAGAAAATAGAGGAAGAAATGAAATATCCGGGAGAAATAAAGGTTAATGTCATACGCGAAACGAGGGCGATAGAATACGCAAGGTAGTAGATTTTCAAGTTATGAAGAAAATACCGAAAAGTTTTGGATACAAAAGAACAAAAAGAATAGCCAAATCTATCTATAAGAAAATTGGGGAAGTTGTTTGTCCAATATTAGATAGTGAAAAGATATATTTCAATGCCACTGGCTTCGGGCATCTTATCAGAAAACTAAAGATCAGATCGAGAAACGAACAAAAAAGAAGATTTGGGTTGATACCGTTTGCCAAGAGAATAATATTAGAATCTAAAGTAATAGAAGATTATAGAGAGAAGAAAAAGAAAGGCAAGATTATAAAAGAATGGGCTCTCATAAATACTTTCGGGATAATCACTATAAAGTTAATAATCAGACAAGTCGGCAACGGCAATAAACACTTCTACAGCATAATGCAAAAAGATACTAAAAAATCGCCGTAAAAGGCGGTTTTTTAGTATGCTTGCTATCAACTCTGATGTTGATAGGAGCTTACGCTCCGCAAGCACACATTAAATATAGCATGCTTAAGCATAGAAAGTCAAGAAATTGTTGATAATCTTAATTAACGAATCCTGAGTGACTAAATTTTTCTCGCGTTTCCGAGGTTTATGGAAAAGTCCCATGGTCGCTGAAAGCGACAAAATTAAGGAAATATTAAACCCCGCCTATCAACAATCAAGCCCTGTTGATAGGCGGGGCTTGCATTTTCCGCATAAAACCTAGAGAATACAAAAAGTAAGTAAATAGTCCTCCCTAGGGGTCGAATAGAGAGGTCATTTAAGAATAGTTAAATAAACAAGATAGTCATTAAGTAATTAGGTAATTAGGTAATTATGGTCAGAGGTTAGAGGCAATAAATTACCCAATTATCAATTACTTAATTACATATAAATAAATGCAAACTGTAAAAAAGGGACAATTAGCCAAAATGTTGGCTGAAAAGATGGGTGTTACCAACAAACAGGGCGTGGAATGGTTAGACGCTTTTGTTGACATGGTCACCGACGCTTTGAGAAAAGGCGACAAGGTCAACATTACCGGTTTTGGTATCTTCAAGGTTGCCGACAGGAAAGCCAGAGAGGGCAGAAATCCTCGAACAGGCGAGACCATTCAGATCAAAGCCTCCAAGAAGCCGAGATTCACCGCCGGTAAGTTGCTCAAAGAAGCAATTAAGTAGTATGCGAATAGCCTTAACGAATAGGCACATACGAATATTTCAGATCTGAAATATTGTTTTTAACAAAAACCCAACCGTTACGGTTGCGGTTTTTTGTTATTTGTTGTATAGCAAGAGTATACGGGTCTTTGACAATTGGAGAGAATATGCAATTTCAAGAAGGCGCTCTGTTCGCCGCCGTTTGTCGCGGCGGACCTGATAATCTATTTTTCTGTGGGCAGGCGGTTCGAACTTTGAGAAAAATCCTTCGTCTAAATGGACATGATCTTGCCGGTATATATGCCGTATCCGGCCCTTCTCCTGTCGCCGTTTTGAGTTGCATAGGCGAAGAAAGAAAACTTTGTGACATTCTGTTAAGAATTACCCCGCAAGACATTGTCGGCAATATGGAGGATTTCAAGAGCGTAAAACACCTCTCCAAAGTGATCGACATGATTTTGCACCTTAAGGGGGCTGGCATTCTAGAGTGGAAAGCTTTGGCTCAAGAAAGAAAGGGTTTATTCCAGGACCTAGGTAAAACCAAAGAACTATTGGAAAAGATCAAAGCGGGCCATATTATCGATAATAAAGTTCTATGCGCTCTTCTCATAAAACACACCTGGCCGTACCTGGATAGAATATTTGGGCCGGACGCTATTTTGATGAAAATCGGGGCGACAGACTTTTGGACAGGTCAACAGGTTGTCTTCTCCAATAAAATTCCGGAGCATAAGGATTGGCTTTTTCCGGCCATTCTAGGTTCGATGGGGCTTGTGCCTCAATTTCCAGCCACGACCATTGATCATCCAAAAGAACTGAAACTTGTTGACAAAACTCATCCGGATTTTGATAACCTCCTTCTGATAGATGGGGGATATAGCTCCGGTCTTCTTATAGACGAGGCCATAAGAGAGCCGATCGGTTATAATGTCATATTTATATTTGACATCCAAGGAGTGCAGATCGGCGATTTTGACATAAATACTCATTACGACATTCTCACGAGGATTTTAAGAGCGTTATCAATACGGTCTACGACTCATGATCGGTTAATCCTCAACGTACAGGATCGAATTGACGCAGAGATAAACACAAAAAACAAGATTGCCGTTGCCAGAGAGGAATTGGCAAAAGCCAAGCAGTTGTCTAGCCGTCCCGAAGACATAGATGTTGTTTTAAAACTTTTAGACGGCATACTCGATGATATGAATTATGGTCGCTTGCGTCTTCATGACAAGCACGCGCCGCAAAGAGTGATGATCTCTAATCCGGAACAAGCGATTCCTTTCGACTTCACCAACTTTACTCAAGCTCAAGCGGCCCATTTGATGCGTTCCGGCCACAATGCCGTTCTGAAAATCTCCAAAGAGCTCGGGCTGAATATAAAAGGGATCCCGTTTATAAGAACCAATGGCGATTGTCTCCAAGCAATTCAAATTTTAAATCACACTCGATAATCTTTTTGCAATTAAACCCTCTATTAAAGAGGGTCTTTATGTGGTAAAATAAGATTTATCCGCGGGTATCGTATAGTAGTAGTATAATTGCCTTCCAAGCAATTGGCAGGGGTGCAAATCCCCTTACCCGCTCCAACCACCATTCTCCGGCGCCAATAAAAATATGGCTTTTTAAGCCATACTGATTAATAATCTGACGCGTAATTATTCTTTAGGAACAAAACAATCGGCGCACCTTGGCGTTAGATCTGAATCCGCAAAATTTGCTGACAGAAGAAAGGCTATTTTGGCTATGCGAGCCAAGCGGTTATAATCCAGCTTTTCGGCCGTATCAGTTATAGCATGATAATCTTTATGTTCCGGTCCAGTAAAGAAAATAGTAGCAACATCCGGTTTTGCGGAAACAAAAGAAAAAGTATCTGTGCGGCGGAAAAAATGCTTGCCTCCATCATCAAAAAGAAGAGACATTGATGGGTCTGTTGTAGCTATGATTTTGTCCAAGTTGTCTATAAGAATCGGATTTTTCTCCTGAAGATCCCGAGCAGTGCTCACTTCGTCAGCCCCTACGATCAGTACGCTTTTGGGGCCATCTTTGAGTTGGCTGTCATGCTCAAATTTTCTGCCGACCATATCCAGATTTACTACTAAAACGATATTCTCCATCTTAAATGGTAAGTTTCCGTTTTCAATATTTTTTACAAAATCCCTTGATCCAAACAAGCCGAGTTCTTCCGCGCCCCAAAGAGCAATAACAACACCTCGTCTTAATCGATAGCCGGTTTTGTGTATTGAAGAAAACGCTCTGGCAATCTGAAGAACAGCGGCGGTTCCGGAAGCGTTATCATCCGCGCCCGGGAAATAGGCGCCAGTTTTCATATCGCGTCCGACATGATCCAGGTGGGCGCTTATTACGACAATTTCATTAGTGGTGCCGGGAATCCAGCCGATTACATTATTGCTTTTTTGATACACCGTTCTTGGATTAGCATAATTATCTTTTTCCGGATCATAGTCATATATTACGTTTCTGTATCGGAAATTATTCAGCAGGGAAGCCGTATCTTTAAAAACCGGCTTATACCCCAGAAGCTTGAGTTCTCGTTCTGTAAATCTAGCCGCAAAATCAAATTCTTCGCTATTGGCAAAGCGGCCTTCCAATACGGGATGAGTTAACAATTCAACAAGACTGCGGGCATCATTTTCAGAGATTATGTTGGTGAGTTTATTAAAATCCGGTTTGCCGTAAATGACTTGAATTGTCTGTTTGTCCGATGTGTCAGGTTGGCATGCCGTATCGATAAAAGCAAAATTAAAGACCAGAAAAAACAAAACCAAAAACTGATTCATTTTAGTCTCCTTTCGTTTTTAAACAACTATTTATCTGATAGATTATCTTATTTACTACGGCAACGCAAATAATTTTTAAGAATGTTGACTTTCTTTTTGGTTTTGATAATAATGTCGGTTAGAACTTAAACAAACACAAACGAGCAACGATGTCGCCAAGAACAGAGAAATGGGATAGGCGTTTTTTGGCTCTCGCTGAATTTATTGCGCAGTGGAGTAAAGATCCTTCAACAAAAACCGGAGCCGTAATTGTTGATCCCGAAAACAGAATAGTATCCGTTGGGTATAATGGTTTTCCGCAAGGAGTTGCTGATCTTCCGGAGCGGCTTAACAATCGCGAACTCAAATATAAACTGACCGTTCACTGTGAACGGAACGCGTTGATATTTGCCCACGAATCCGTAAAAGGATGTCGTTTATATACTTGGCCGTTTATGTCCTGCTCTCCTTGCGCGTCAATGATGATACAGGCTGGGATTATTGAAGCGGTTGCTCCTTTTTCCGATAACCCCCGCTGGGCAGAAGACTTCAAGTTGGCCACAGAACAATTTGAAGAAGCAGGAGTAAAACTAAAACTATTTACATAGACGGAATCTTAATTCCGTTTTTTAATTCCTAAACAAAAACATCATATTACATAACTTATTTATCATTTACCGGAATTTCTTTTCTGTGAGCTTTAATTTACACGTGAAATGCCTTAGGGTTGACGGTTGCCAAGCTATTTTGAATCCTTTGTACTGTTTTTTATTAACTAGAATTTTTTTAAATATTTCAACGACATAATCAAAATGCGATTGAGTACAAGTTCTTCTCGGGATTGCCAGACGAACTAATTCTGATTTGGATGCTTTATCAAGCATTAAAGAGCCGATCTCTACGCTTCTTATGCCGCCTTCCCGATAAAGAGCAACAACTAGCGCTTGGCCGGGAAATTCGTTTCGTGGTATGTGGGAGAAAAATTTACCGGCATCAACATAAACAGCATGTCCGCCAGGAGGATGAATCAGCGGAACGCCAATTTTAGCCAGTTCAGTATGAAGGTAGGCAATTTGACCGATTCTGTGTTCAAGATAAGCCGGACTAACAACCTCCTCAAGACCGCGAGCTATCGTTTCCATTTCTCTGCCCGCCATTCCGCCATAAGTAATGAACCCTTCATAGAGTACCGCCAACTCTCTTAATTTTGCGGCTAAAATTTTATCGTTAGTAACGATAAAACCGCCGCTATTTGCCAAACCGTCTTTTTTAGCGCTCATGTAAGCAATGTCAGTCAGTGCAAAAAGATTGCGGATTATTTGTTTAATGTTGCCTTTTTTCTTTTGTTCGTGAAGCCAAATAAAATAGGCGTTTTCAGCGATTCTACAAGCATCAATAATAAAAGTCAGATTTGTTTTAGACGCTATAGCGGCGGCAGAATTTATATTTTTGAGAGAGGCCGGCTGTCCGCCGCCGGTATTGTTGGTTAATGTCATTAAGATTATTTTTGCCCGTTTTTTATAGCGGCTTAAAAGCTTTTTAAGTTTTTTCGTGTCAACATCGCCTTTGAATAATTTTGGCCTCAAAAGATCGGCCGATTTTTCCGTAGGGACATCCAAGCACACCGCTCCTCGATGTTCAAAATTCGCCCTTGTAGTATCAAAAAAACTATTTGAGAAAGCAATGTCGTTTTTTTCCAGAAGAATTTCAGCAATAATTTTTTCTGCCGCTCGGCCCTGATGCACGGGGATAACTTCTTTTTTGCCGGTAAAATTTTTAACTGCAGTTTCAAATCTCTCCCAACTTTTTGCCGATGCGTAGGATTCATCGCCCAGCATCATTTGAGCCAGCTGTTCCTGGGAAAGAGCCGATGTACCGGAATCGGTGAGCAAGTCAACGGTTATTTTTTCGGAAGGAACTTTAAAAAGATTATAAGCAGCCGACTTTAAAATTTGAACGCGGTCGCTTTCGCTCAAGATCTTTATAGAATCTAGCACCTTTATTTTATACGGCTCAAAGGGATACGACATGTACAATGATTTATCATATTTTATGAAATAAGTAAAACCCCATAAATTTTGATATACGAGGCAAAATGTGGTAAAATTAACACAAAAATTTCCCCTCGTAGTTCAATGGACAGAACAGATAGCTTGTAATGCAATCAAAGTCGGGTTAGAATAGGTAGTGTATAACCCAAAAATGCCATACAAATACAGGGAACAATTATATAAAGCACAAAAGAGATACAGAATTAGGATAAGAGAGCAAATGGCAGCTTTTTTATCAAATAAAAAATGTGTTGATTGTGGGGAAAAAGATCCTAGAGTTCTAGATTTTGATCATATAAATCCTAGTCGGAAAAGAAGGCCGATTGCAAAAATGTTATCGGGACATAATTCCTGGAGATCTATACTCTTAGAAATTAAAAAGTGCAAGATACGATGTGCCAATTGTCACAGACGTAAAAGTTATAATCAGTTTTTAAATTTAGGCAAAAAATCAACCTCCTCGTAGTTTAACGGATAAAACAGCGGCCTTCTAAGCCGCGAATCGAGGTTCGATTCCTCGCGAGGAGACAAAAATTAAGTTTCGTAGTGAATTTTGCGTTAAGACCGGACTGTAGTGTAACGGTAGCACCCCGCACCAACCTTATCCGCTGACCGCCATTCAAAAAGGGGGCGGGGTTGGTGCGGGGCAGGCGAGACGTTCTTGACCTATGGTAGAATTTGGCTCTTAATCGGGCCGGCGTATGATGGTGGTACGACTGGTTTGGGACCAGTTAGACCCAGTTCGATTCTGGGCGGCCCGACATATTAGGCCAAATTCTACCATAGGTTGGGATGCTTGAATCGTAAAGAAAACATAAACTGCTTTATGTTTTCTTTACGATTCAAGTGCCGGAGCGATGCTGAAAATCGCAATCGGCGATTTTCAGCCATGAGGCGGGCCTGCGACTTGACCGACGGAAAGAGGTCAAAGTTGTAGGTTAGTCCCGGTTCGAATCCGGGCAGTCCGACAAGATTCGCAAAATTCTACTTCAGGGTGGGACCAGTTAGACCCAGTTCGACTCTGGGCGGCCCGAAATTATAGGCCGAATTCGTCACAAAGGGGGACGCAAGAAAATCAGATGATGGATTAGATAAAATAGCCACTCTGCCCGAAGACCAATTCAATAAACTGGATAAGGCGGTAAAAGCTCTTTAAGCCCTAAAAGTCTGAAACACCCTTGCGGGTGTTTCGAGGCCGAAGCCGTTTATGATGTAAGAATAGCAAATGGTATGTGAAAAGTCAATGATCTTATCAACACTCGTTGACCTTTTGTTTTATGGGGTGTATACGGAGCGCTAAGTGAGAAAGTTGCGGGTGTCTTTTGATGGACGATTTTTATCTATGCAAGGCCCCGAACACCTTGAGCGGTTATCCGTAATAAGTCGCTATCCGTGGGATAAATTCTCCGAATTCCTCTTTCTTAAAAAAGACGGGGGCATGGATAAAAACACAAGGAAGACGGCATAATTTATTAGACATGATAGAGGGTCCTTTTATCAGAGATTTTGTGTTAGCTTGTGAAAAATACGGAGTTTGTTTTTCGTGATAAGATACAAGAGGCCCCAATAGGGGTCTTTAAATTTTCATCCCAAGTATTAAAATAATGAAGATGATCAAAGAACATATGACAACGTCACAAACTGGATTTGAGGCCGAACGAGACCACATGAGGGAACTTTTTGAAGAGCTCGGCCTTGATGTGGAGAAAATGAATCCGAATATTGTCAGAAAACTTCTTCTTCTGAATGACAGAACAGAAACGTTCAAGGACGAGGAGCGGTCTGTTCACGTAGCTCGGGCACTGTTCAGATATTATGAAAAGAATTTACCTGATGAAAAATTTACCGACACAGAGCAGAGAACTGTTTTGATAGGCACGATGTTCACGGATATTGGTAAGACCGGTCCTCGGAATGCCACATCGGAACAGGAGAAACTCATGCTGGATATTTACGAGATAGAAGGCATTATAGATCCCACAAAAGTAACGCTGGAGCAATTCATCAACGATAATTTCGCGGAAGACGCAACTGACAGATTGGCAATGCTGAAAGAAATGGGAATAGACGGAGAGATATCAATGCGAGAATTCTATAATCTTCATCCGAAATGGACGCTTGAAATAATCAGCGGTGACGGTGTGCCGCCGGAAGCAGTCGCCGCTGCGGCAACTCATCATATGCTGGAAGGTATAAATCCGGAAGAAATAGTAGACAAAGACGGCAGGTTCACCAAATATTTCGGAGACAACGTGTTTTTTGACAGAGCCGAAAAACTCATAATCATACTGGACAAATACGATGCCTTCAGACGAAGGGGTAAAAAGGGCCACAAAGAGGCGATAAAACTAGTCAGAGACAAGATAAGGTCAAATCCAAATTTCGCCGATGACAATGAATTTGAAGAGTTGCTGCATAATCTGGATCTAATGCTCTCGGCGAACGAGAAGGTATATGAAGAATGATTTACAATAGCGTCGTTTTAGTGTAAAATATATACACTTAATGGTGCCCGTAGCTCAATGGTAGAGCACTCGGTTGTGGTCCGAGCGGTTGCCGGTTCGATCCCGGTCGGGCACCCCAGGAACAATTGGTCTCAATTTTCCTCGTACGAGGAAAATTGAGACAAGTAAAAACCGCCTATTCAATGAATAAAGTCAGGGCGGTTTTTTTTGAGTTGCTTAACGGAATGATTTGTGAGAATCTATACTGTAAATAGTTTGCACCTTGAGAATTAAACAATGAAACAAGTTGTTGTGGTGCTGTTTCTTTTAGCGTCAGTTGCAGTAACGGCCCAATATGGCGGAAATCCAAGAATAACCAGTCGTTCCGGGAAGGTGTTTAATAACACCGACTGCGCCGCCACAAACACATGCGACCTGACACAAATACGCTATTTGGCCGAAGATTATGAGATTCTAGTCGGCGGAGGCATGAATTACGGGACCCGGTTTTTTGCTCATTATACCACTGATACAGTAGAAAATCTTGAGAATTATGCGTTTGTGCAGTTTATTAAGGGGTGCAAATATTATTCCCATGATACCGGGGAAGTATTTCCCAAATCAGTTGTTCATATTAACTTTGGCGAGATGTCCTTTTTTAATTATAAAGATTGGACGGTTGAATCGATTGATACAGACCCTATATATTTTTCAACTCCACAATCACGCCATTTCAACTATAAGTGGAATACCAAACGAGGGTCCGTCAGTAGAAATACAGAAAGATTCTACGGTATTGAAAAACCAAGTTATCCTAAGCTATATATCACTGATATACCGGGCGTTGCGTTTCATATGAATAACAATGCCAAGAACACGTCTCTGGCTTTTAAACTTTGTTTATATCGAACATCCGATGTGCCTCGTGAAAGTACTCCCGAAAATATTGATTTTGCCGTACCAATAAATTGCTTTTATTGGTACAGTTCGTGGGTCTATGATCATGATATAGGTAAATTCCAGCACCCATACAATATTGCTCCGGCATGCAATAATTAACCCCGCCTTAAGCGGGGATTTTCTTTTTAGCACTTGTGTTCTTTTCTGTTCCCAAATAATGCCAGTTCGGCATTTCTTTCAAGTTTATCAAGGTCTTCTTTCAGACGGTCCAGGTTTTCGGCTGAAGGCGGTTTGGCATAGGCCTCTCTATACATTTGTTCCAGTTGGTTGTAAGCGGGCATACAAATATCATCGTCAACATCCCAGCAAAGTAAAATTCCGGCATCAAGCATTTCTCTTATCTTGAGCATTTTGATGTTATTAATAAGCCGAGTAGTCAGAAGCGAACCCGGGCAAACCGTAACTACTGTGCCCTTATCGGCGACAACTTTCATGAGTTCGGGGTTTTCGGCAAGGCCAAAGCCATGGTCTATCTGGTCAACATCCAGATCAAAAATGGCTGTCGTTAAATTCTTAGTTAGTTGCGGCAAATCTTCCTGAAAATTTCTATGTATTTTATCGGGTGTATCTTTTTCATTTTCTTTTCTGTCTTTAACCCATTCAACATGACAAGCAGTCTTCCGCTTTTCTCTTTTGGCGAGTCGGAAAGCATCAACAAATTTCTCCGGAGGAGCGCTTGGTTCATGGCATACAAGTGATATGCCGAGAACATCATCAGGGTCGTACTCCAGCGCTACTCGAGTAAGGCGTACTGCTTCCTCCGGAGAGACCTCTCTTCCGATTCCCCACCAGACATTAAACGTAGTGTTCACGCCCTCTTTTTTCAGTTGCTTTTCGCCCGCCTTAATGCCTTTTATCACAATATTCATTACATCTTTTTCTGTAAGCGTTCCTTGCGGACAGCAGGCGTCTCCAAAAACATGATATTGCGGCGCAATTATAAATTCGCCGCAAAATCCTCGTCTGCCGTTTATCACAACAAAATTTTTAACCGCATAAAATATCGTGAATGGATTCTGCATTACGCCGGTGGTAACTTTGAATTTTTCGACTAAGTTCTTATGAAGTCCGCCTTCCAAAAACCAATGGGATATTGCTTCGGCGTGACCAGACCACCGGTTCGTATCGAAAGGATATGCCTTCAATAAAAAATCGTCGTGGGTTGCGGAATGAAGAAGAGGCATTGCCTCAACCATCGTTCTATCGCCATCAAGGTGCCTGTGTTTCATCACTGGCATAGTTGCTCCTTGCCCTGAGTTTATCGAAGGACTTTTTCAAAAAACTATTGGGTGGTATAATAGCGTTAGATAATGTAAAATGCAAATATTAAAATGGAAAATGACAATGAAAAATGTTAAAATTTTAAATCTAAATCATTTTGAATTTTAAACTGTCATTTTTAATTTTGATTTTTAAATTTTAAATTTGAAACATGTTAATGGAATTCTACGGTAAAGAATGCGGCCATTGCCAAAAGATGGAGCCGCTTATAGACAAGCTGGAACAGGAGCTTGGGGTTAAAGTTCAGCGAATGGAGGTCTGGCACGACGAGAGCAATGAGAAAAAATGGGCCGACGAAGCCCGAGGTATTTGTATGGGCGTACCATTTTTTGTGAACACCGACACTCAAAAGACCATCTGCGGCGAGGCGACTTACGAGGAATTAAAAACGTGGGCGGTAGAAAAGAAATAGAGATATTTAGAAATTAAGAAATGGAGAAATTGAATTATACGAATTCGAAGTTTGAAAAAAATATAATTGCATTTTTCAGCGATCGCTGAAATCTGCAATCAGTGATTAGAACACGGCTAACTAGCCGTTTTTATTTGACTGTCAACGCTTCTTTAGTATAATTTGTCCAACGATTTTTAACAACAGAGGATATTGTGTTCAAAGATGAAGTTCTCGACAAACTCGCCCAAGAAGGCGGCAACGTCGCCCAGTTCGTGAGCTTCGGCCCTGAAGGCCAGAGGTTCTCGCGCATAAACGGGACCAGTCCCGACCAGGTGTTCAACGACGTCAATACGGCGCTGGACACCCTCATGTCCAAGTCCGGCAACGGCAGGATCAACATCAGAACGTTCCTGCTCGACAAGCCCGACGGAAATCCTTTCAAAATGAACCTCAACGACGTTCTTGAGGCGAAAGGCATGATTGAAGGATTTCTTAGTCAAGGCCTTTACGTTATCGTGAACGAGAACGTTCGCATTGATGACGGCGGCTTCTCGGGAGTTCTCTTCGGCAACCTGATGGAAGGCGCGCCCGGCGACACACCCAGGTGTGTGGAAAAAGCCGGATGCATGAGATTACCGAGGACTATCGGCTTTGACCTCATCAAGGCCGTCTACGGATTCCCGTTCCACATGCCGTTCACCAGCACACACCGAGTGGAGTTCTCGGTGCATCCGCATCGTGTCGGCTATGCCCAGGAAAAGCAAATCATCTGGCAGGCCGAGGACTATGACCCCGCGCTTCTGCCGCCTGCTCCCGAAATTGAATGGCCCAACAGAATGAGTTCTGCGATGGGCGACAAGGCCTATGGCCTGCTCATGGCTGCCGTCATCGGCTTGCCGGTCCCGTACACGACCGTTGTCAGCCGGATGATCCCGTTGTTCAACTTCGGCAAGAAGATCCACAGCGAGGAACCCGACTGGGTCAGGACCGTTCCCAAGATCCAGACCCCGGGCAAGTTCCAGACCATCCGCGGCTGGAAAGACCCCTTCGCCATCATGCAGGAAGACGACCCCGACAACAGTAAGATCGCGGCAATCATCATCCAGCACGGCCTGAAAGCGCACTACTCCGGCTCGGCCATCACCGACAGTACAGACAATTTGGTTCTGGAAGGATGCCGAGGTTATGGTGACAAGTTCATGACTGGCGATAGGGCGCCGGAAGCTCTGCCAAGCCAAGTGCAGGGGGAAGTTACCTTCCTACACGAGAGGATCCAGGAGAAGCTCGGCCCGGCCCGTTTTGAATGGGTCTACGACGGCCGTCTTGCCTGGGTTGTCCAGTTGCACCGCGGCAGAACGGCAACAGCCGGCAACATTATCTATCCCGGAATCCCCAAGGACTGGCTGACGTTCCATACCGAAGCCGGCCTGGAAGCGCTCCGGGAGCTGACCTTGCGGGCGCAGGCGGAGAACCTCGGCATCCGGGTCTGCGGAAACGTGGGGCTGACCTCGCACTTCGGCGACGTCCTGCGAAAGGCCAAAGTTCCATCAACCCTTACACAGATGTTGACTCTGGAAAAGTTAGCATAAGAGCCATTACGGCTCTTATTTTATTTGACTTTATTCGAAATTCGAAATTAAACAGTTTGAAATGTTTCCTAAAACTATCATATGATAGTTTTAGGAAACATTGTTTGTTGAAGTGACAAGGTTTTGATATATTTAATTTATGACACATCAAAAGATACGTAAAAAATTTAAAGATTTTTTTGAGAAGAGAAACCATAAGTGGGTGGAGTCATCTTCTCTTTTGCCAACTGATCCGTCGGTGCTTTTCACAACCGCCGGAATGCAACAGTTCAAGCCCTACTATACCGGCGAGGCCGACGCGATGAAGGATTTCGGTTCCTTGAATACTGTTTCAATTCAGAAATCAATGCGAACTTCGGACATAGACGAAGTTGGAGACGAATCACATCTCACTTTTTTCGAAATGCTTGGCAATTTTTCTTTTGGTGGGTATTGGAAAGAAGCATCCATCACTTGGGCATACGAATTTATTACAAAAGAACTGGGACTCAAGGTTGACTACGTTTCTGTTTTCAGCGGTTCGGAAGGTATGCCCGCAGATGAAGAATCAGAATTGATATGGAAAGAAATAGCTAAAAACAACAACGTCGCAATTGAGGTTAAGAAAATGGGTATTGAGGATAACACCTGGGGCCCGACCGGGAATGAGGGTCCATGCGGTCCGACAACAGAAATATATGTGGACGGAGTTGAGATTTGGAATATCGTCTTCAACGAATTTTATTATAAAGGGAATAGAGAGCAAATGCTCAAAGAAACCGACCCTTCAAAATTTAAACACTTAAAACCAGCTGGCATAGACACCGGTATGGGATTAGAGCGTCTTGCTATGGTTGTACAGGGAGTTAAAAATATTTTTGAAACGGATCTTTTGGAACCGATAATCAAACTCGCGCCCTCGGAGTTAGATATTAGAGCTAAAAGAATTATCGCCGACCATTCACGGGCCATCGCATTTCTTATCACCGACGGGGTCAGGCCGTCAAACAAAGAGCAGGGTTATGTTTTGCGCCGGCTAATGAGGAGAGTGATAACTTATTTTTATACCGCCACTCAATCCACCCCACCTGTGGATAAACGACTTGCGAAGTCGTTTATCCACAGGTCTGACCTATCTTTAATGCATGATATTTTTGCGAAAATATTAGAGATCTATGGGCAATATTATCCCGAACTGAATGCCGATTTAATAATTCATGAGTTTGACCGAGAAAAAGAAAAATTTGAAAAGACATTATCTCAAGGGCTAAAGGAGCTTGGAAAGATGCCATCCGTAAATGCCGAGAACGCCTTTAAACTATACGAAAGTTACGGCCTACCTTTTGAAGTTATTAAAGAATTAGGAAAAGAAAAAACAACAGAGCTTTCTCGTGAGAATTTCGATGAGGAATTTAGAAAACATCAAGAAATATCCCGCGCCGGAGCGGAGAAAAAATTTGGTGGACATGGCATGATAACGGAAGGGGATTTGACCGCCGCCAATGCCGAAGAGATGAAAAAGAAAACCCGTCTTCATACCGCTACACATTTGCTTCACGCAGCATTGAGAAAAATTCTTGGAGAAGAGGTGAAACAGCAGGGCTCTGATATAACCCCGGAACGGTTGAGGTTTGATTTCACATTCCCGCGTAAATTAACACTCGAGGAACTCAAGCAAGTAGAGGATATGGTTAACGATGCTGTAAAAAAAGAACTGCCGGTTACTAAAACCGAAATGTCTTATGAAGATGCGATAAAATCAGGCGCTTTAGCGTTTTTCAAAGAAAAATATCCTGATCGCGTAACAGTTTATACGATCGGTCCCAAAACAACCGATAATTCAATAAACGGCTCAACGGATAAAGCCGTTGAGCCGTTTAACCGCGAACTCTCTAATTCGACCAGCTCAGGACAATTCTTTTCTAAAGAATTGTGCGGAGGACCTCATGTTTCAAACACTGCCGAGATAGGCAAGTTCAAAATAACCAAAGAAGAATCCGTAAGCGCCGGAATCCGCCGAATTCGGGCAACTGTGGAATAATCTATTCTCAAATTCTCAAGAATTTGAGAATGATGTCGAAACAAAAAAGCCCGAAGGGGCTTATCTGAATATATGACAGAGATCGTAATTGTCTTGGACTGTTTTGGCGCTGTGTCCATGAACCAGCCGCGCCTGGCGATATGCATAGGGCAAGAATGTATTACCCGGCTTACAATTAGGACCGCACCATTTTGGATGATCTTTGATCTCTTCTTCAACCTTTCTGCGCAGTTCTACAATATCTGCCGGGTCTGACATTTCCGTGTCCATTTCCGTGTCCTTATTCTTGTTGTAAATCTTCCCTTCTGAAGATAGCATATGCACATTAGACATGTCAAATTTTTGGGAAAAACTAAATAAGCCGTTTTTTGTCCTAGCGCCGATGGCGAATGTAACCGACTGGGCTTTCAGGAAAGTAGTCGCCAAGTGCGGACGGCCAAATGTTTTTTATACGGAGTTTTTGTCTTGCGACGGAATCTTACACGACAAAACAAAATTTGAAAAAGAATTATATTTTGAAAAATCCGAGAAACCGATTGTCGTTCAATTCTTTGGTTCAAAGCCGGAGAATTTTTATAAATGCGCTCAACTTGCGCGGGAGCTTGGATTTGACGGCATAGATATAAATATGGGCTGTCCGGATAGAAACGTTGAAAAGCAGGGCGCCGGTGCAGCATTGATAAAGAATCATAAACTGGCTCAAGAAATAGTAAAAGAAACCCAAAGAGGCGCGGGAGATTTACCGGTTTCGGTTAAAACACGACTCGGTTATAACAAAATAATCACGAAGGAATGGGTGTCAATTTTACTGGAAACAGAACTAGCCGCGATTATAGTTCACGGTAGAACAAGAAAAGAAATATCTCAAGTTCCGGCCCACTGGGAAGAAATAGGCAAAGCGGCAGAAATGGCAAAAGATACTAAAACATTAATAATCGGCAACGGAGATATCGTCGACATGGATGACGCAAGACAAAAAGCGAAGGACTATAGCCTCGATGGTATTATGGTCGGGCGAGGGATATTCGCCAATCCTTGGTTTTTTAATGAAAAGGTTGATATCAAGGAGATTAAACCCGGACAAAGAATAGAACTATTGAGAGAGCATTTAGATAACTTTGAAAAATTATGGGGGGATGATAAAAGATTTGATACGATGAAAAAGTTTTTTAAGGTTTATATATCTGGTTGGCCTGCCTGCCCTGTCTGCCATGCCTGCGCATGCAGGGCAGGCATGGCAGACAGGGACGGCGCGAAGGAATTAAGGGCTAAGTTAATGACCGTCAAGAATAAAAAAGAGGTTGTTGATATTTTACAAAATCAGTTGTGATACATTTAATATATGGGCGCGACGAAAATTATCAATGTTCTGAAAGACGATAAATTTGAGGAACTTTTGGATATCGTTAAAGAAACCGACGCTTCGGAAGTCGTGTTTGTGTTGCCTAAACAGACCAGAGCATTCAAGCCAGAGGAGCATTTTGTAGTACTGGCGGACGAAGCCAAGAACTCGGACAAATCTATCTCCTTTTTATGTTCAAATCCAAAGGTAAATGAGCTAGCGAAGAAATATAACTTTGACGTGCTGTCAACCAAAACTGAACACCACCGTGCCGGGGCTGTTTCTCGCGTTGAGCCGAAGAGGCCGGTTGCTATTCCCGTTGCCGTCCAAGCCGACGACTTAGACGACGATTTAAATGAAGCCGCCTCGCCAAAGGCGGGCGAGCCTCGCCCAACTTTTGGGCGGGAAGACGACGAGACAGAAGAAGTTGATGAACCCGCCT
>JACPNL010000009.1 GCA_016185505.1 Candidatus Yanofskyibacteriota bacterium | reverse complement strand
GAAGAGATACAGAAGATTTTCTCCCGACGCTCGCAAGGCGAGGTCAGGATCCCGACCGACAGCGTCGGGGCTGACTATGATGCAACGTATGAAAATACCTTTGGAACAGTGGGAATTAAGACCGGTTCAAAAAATTCGACCTTGGCGGTAGTAGAAGTAACGCCGTATCGGATTGAGGGCAAGTACACGGACAAAAGGCATCCTGATGAAATAAAATTTGCCGAAAAGCTGGAAGATGACCTCTCCAGACGTGATTTCACAATCAATGCAATGGCATTGAGCATAAATCCGAAATACGAAATACGAAATACGAAACAAATTCAAAACACTAATTCTAAAAATTCAAAACGTTTAGAATTTAAAAATCCTGATTTAGATATTGTCTCGAATTTCGATATTCGTGCTTCGAATTTTACACTAATAGACCTATTTGACGGACAAAAAGACCTGAACAAAAAAGTTATCCGAACTGTAGGCAATCCCAAGGAAAGATTTAACGAAGACGCTCTTCGGTTATTACGCGCTATTCGCTTTGCAACTGTTTTAGGTTTTAATATCGAGGAAAAGACGCTGGCCGCGGTAAAAGAGAATGCCGAATGGATCAGGATCATATCAAAGGAGAGGATAAGGGACGAGTTTATTAAGATCATCGAATCCGACAGCGCCTATGAGGGAGTGCTGCTGCTTGAAGAAACCGGCCTTTTACAATACGTGGTTCCGGAAATGCACGAAGGTATCGGCGTAGAACAAAACCTGCATCACATCTATACCGTGTGGGAACATTGCGCCCGAGCTTTAAAGTATGCCGCGGATAAAAAATATTCTCTGGAAGTCCGTCTTGCGGCTCTTTTCCACGATATCGGCAAGCCGCGCTCCAAGAGGGGCGAGGGATTGCATTCAACTTTTTACGGTCACGAGGTAATCGGCGCCAAAATGGTTGCCCAAATTATGGAACGGCTGAAATTTCCCAAAGACATCACGGAGCAAGTGGTAAAATTAGTCCGCTATCATATGTTTTTCTATAACGTCGGGGAAGTAACCGAATCATCGGTCAGACGGCTTATGGCGAACGTCGGCAAAGATAATATGGAAGACCTGATAAAAGTTCGCGAAGCGGACCGGATTGGCTCAGGAAGACCAAAAGCAGTACCGTACAAACTGCGTCACATGAAATATATTATAGACAAGGTTTCCCACGACCCAATTTCCGTTAAAATGCTCCAAATTAACGGCGATGAACTGATGAAAGAATTGAGCATTAAACCTGGACCAAAAATCGGCCTTATATTAAATTACCTCCTTGCTGAAGTACTGAAC
The DNA here is from genome assembly GCA_016185505.1 of Candidatus Yanofskyibacteriota bacterium. Classification (GTDB taxonomy): domain Bacteria; phylum Patescibacteriota; class Minisyncoccia; order 2-02-FULL-40-12; family GWA2-44-9; genus 2-01-FULL-43-22. The sequence goes on along the minus strand of JACPNL010000009.1, from coordinate 56,537 downwards.
GACCCAACAAGAAATAAGAAAGAGTACTTAAGACAAAGAACCCACGAATTAGATAAAAAAACGCCGGAGGAATTGAGAGAGTCACTGAAAAAAATAGAAGAAGCCCAGAAAAAAGAGGAGGAAGCAAGAATGAAGAAATACTATGTCTAACTACGAATTACAAATCTGCGCGAATATACGAATCTACAAAATCCTACAAATTACGAATCTTTACGAATGTACTAATCTACGAATTTTATTTATTTGTAGATTTGTATATTTGTTAAATTTGTAATTAGTAGTAAGTTGTAAAATTTGTACATTTGTTGTTATTTGTAATTTGTAGTTGGTAGTAATGAAGAGAATAAAGATTAAACGTTTTGATAAAAATCTCCCTTTGCCGGAATATAAAACCACCGGGGCTGTTGGTTTTGACTTAACTGCCAGAGAAACGAGAACGATTAAACCCAGGCAAGTCGGGTATATCGCACTCAACGTGGCCGTTGAGACGCCTAAAGACCATATATTGTTTATCGCCGCTCGTGGCTCAACTCACAAATATGGCCTTATGCCTGCCCACGGAATAGGCATAGGGGACCCTGATTATAGAGGGGATAATGACGAATATGCCGTACCGTTATATAACTTCACAAGGAAAACGGTAGTCGTAGAAAAAGGCGCAAGAATAGCGCAAGGAATATTTGTGAAATTCACTCGCGCTTTATGGCAAGAAGTACCGAAATTGAAAGCAAAAAATAGAGGCGGATTCGGAAGCACTGGGGAAAAGTAGCTAGAAGAGTTCTTTTAATTTGGCTATTACCGCAGAACTCGCGGTAATATTCATTGATCTTATAAAAAGGCCCGCTCGTTCAAGACTAGGGTTAAAACCAGGATTAATAAAAGCTTCCGGATCCATATCTAAATTCCACTCTATAAAAATAGTCGCCTTTATCCTACCTTGGTTATTTAGATCTTTGACATTAAGAACAGTAAACTCTTTGTTTCTCCCCTCAATAACTCTTTTAAGTTTTTTGATAACTAATTTTTCATTCTCTTCGTTCTCCATTAGATAAGAGGAGAGAACTCCAGGCAAAGACCACTCTTTTTTCATGCCTTTTAAGGCGTCGTATTTCAAAACCGCTTCAACCCCCGAAAGATTCATTACTGTTTCCTTTGCTTCAGATCTTTCCAAAATATTTTGATTTTTAAGCAAAGATTCCATAGATATTTTTAATTTTTCTTAATTCTTTGTTAATTATACTTTAATTTTGGTAACAGACAATGCTGGAAAAATAAGCTGGATAAACCACCAAAAACATGCTAAAATATCAGCAGATTTTCGTTCACGGGGCGTAGTGTAACGGTCGCACGCCACTTTCGGGTAGTGGAAGCATGACCGGGTCCGACTCCCGGCGCCCCGACAAACATTATTTATGTTATGCGTAAATACATAAACCACTTTTGGAATTGGTACGAAGAGAACTTACGCATTAATATCGGAATAGCCGCCGGTCTTTTTGTTTGGCAGTTGATCCATTTATCTTGGCTCACGACTGACATTGTTTTCGAACGACTGTTCTCTTCTTCGTTACTTAACATTTCCGGATTTTGGGAGTACGCTATCATTGCCGTCGACTACACCGAAATACCGGCGCTTATTACCGTGTCTTTAATATATATAAACGAGTTGCGCCAGGGCAGAGACACAAATAAAAGCATATTATTTCTTGCTCTACTCAACTCACAGTGGCTTCATCTTTTTTGGATAACCGATGAATTTGTCATTGCCCACTTTAGGGGCGAGCATTCCAATTTTCCTTTGTGGCTCGCCTGGGTTGCGATTATGATAGATTACTTGGAGTTGCCCGTGATGTATGACACAATTAAAAAATTCTTTAAAACTTCTTTAACTTAATAAATGACTCAACTGATTGAGTCATTTATTATGGTGGACCTAGGCAGAATCGAACTGCCGTCTCGACAATGCGAATGTCGCGTCATGCCATTAGACCATAGGCCCATTTGTACTAAGAGATGGCTTCAAAACCCCATAAATTCTATATCGAAAGAGGGCTTTGAAACCATTGCTGGAAATATTACCAGAAATGAACAAAATATTCCACGATTTGAACGACAAACAGCTTGAGGCCGTCAAGACAATTGACGGTCCGGTTTTAGTTATCTCCGGTCCGGGTTCCGGGAAGACCAAGTGCCTTACCCATAGAGTCGCCCACCTAATTTCAACGGGGATCAGTCCCGAAAACATCTTAGCTCTGACGTTCACAAATAAGGCGGCCGGCGAAATGCACGGGCGAGTTGATTCGCTACTGCGCTACTGCGCTACTGCGCTACAACCTCCGATCATCGGCACTTTTCACTCCATAGGCCTCAAAATTTTAAGGAGAGAAATCCACCACCTCGGCTACGGAAGCAACTTCACTATTTTTGACGCCGATGACCAGGTGAGTTTGGTTAAAAGAATAATCACCGAACTGGAACTGGACAGCAAGAAAACTAACCCCAAGGCGGTACTTGGCAGAATATCACGTCTGAAAACAGAGTTCGTTGAACCAAAAGACGCGCCTTCAGAAGAATTTTTTGAAAAGATAGTGGGCAATATCTATAAACGCTACCAGGAAGAGTTAAAACGCCTTAACGCAGTTGACTTTGACGACCTTATTGTTCTTTGTGTAAAAATTTTTAAAAACAACCCCGAAACACTCAAAAAATATCAGAATCTCTGGAAATACATACTCGTTGACGAGTATCAGGACACGAGCCGAGACCAGTATGAATTTGTATCTTTGTTGGCCAAAATAAGCAGAAATTTATTTGTCATTGGTGACGACTCACAGGCCATTTACATGTTCAGACGGGCCGACATAAGAAATATTTTGAATTTCCAAAAGGACTACCCCGATGCGAAAGTTGTGATGTTGGAACAGAATTATCGTTCAACCAAAAGCATCATAATCGCCGCCAGCCACCTTATCTCCAATAATAAAAACCAAGTACCTAAGGAGTTGTGGACCGACAACGACGAGGGGGAGAAAATATTAGCCAAAGAACTTCTGAACGAACGGCAGGAAGCAGGTTTCGTTGTATCCACAATTAGAGATATGGCCAAAAAAGGACGAAAGCCAAATGACTTTGTAATTCTATACCGAACCCACGCCCAGTCCCGCGCCGTGGAAGAAGCGCTTATATCGGCGGGATTCCCTTATCATATAGTCGGAGGCATCAAGTTCTATGAGAGAAAGGAAATTAAAGACATTCTCGCTTACCTTAAATTTCTAACAAACCCGGCTGATATCATCAGTTTTGAAAGAATATACAATGTACCTCCGCGGGGGATAGGCGACGTCCTACTGGACAAGATCAAAAATCAACCTTCGTCCCGAGCTCAGGTCGAGGGAAAATCAAAAATCAAAATTGAAAGAATTAATATACTGGCCGCTTTAGAGTCGCTAACCAAGGGCAAAGAGCTACCACCAAAGCAGTCGAAATCGGTTTCAGAATTTTATAGGACGCTAACCGATATTGACAAAGCCGCCGAAACAAAAAAAGTCAGTGAATTAATCAAGTACGTTATAAAAAGAATAAATTATGAGGATTATTTAAAAAACCTTTACGCCTTAAGAGCCGACGACTTTGAGAACTTTGAAGACCGAATGGAAAATCTAAAAGAGCTTCTCACTGTTGCCAGAAAGTACGATAACGCCAATTCGTGTTCCGAAGGAATGGCCAGATTCCTAGAAGAAATCGCTTTACTTCAAGATATGGACCGCGTTAAAAATACAGATAATAAGATAACCCTGATGACCACCCACGCCTCAAAAGGCCTTGAATTCCCGGTTGTCTTCATTATCGGTCTTGAGGAAGGACTGTTCCCGCACTCAAGAACTCTGTTTTACCCCGACGAACTGGAAGAGGAGAGACGGCTTTGCTATGTAGCCATCACCAGAGCCAAAGAAAAACTGATTCTAACTTTCACAAAGTACCGAAACATTTTCGGCTCAACCCAGTCCAATCTTCCGTCCAGGTTTCTGGGAGAAATACCGGCGCACCTTGCTTCATTTGAAACGGGCGGAGTTGATTTTGACGATGAGGAGAAAATTTATTACTAACCTGTGGATAAACGACTTCGCAAGTCGTTTATCCACAGGAAATTTGCTATGTTCAAAGCCAAAAAGTCGCTGGGGCAGAACTTTCTAGTTAACAAAGGGGTGCTAGACAAGATAGTCAAAGCCGCCGAGTTGAAAAAGAATAATATCGTTCTTGAGATAGGACCAGGCACAGGGGTCCTCACTGAAAAATTGGTTCAAGAAGCCGGCCGGGTTATCGCCGTAGAAAAAGACCGCCGTTTAGTCGAAGAACTTAAGAAAAAATTTTCCGTCGAAGGCGGAAAAAACACCAACGTTGAGATTGTGGAAGGGGATATTCTCAAATTTCCAATTTTCAATTTTCAATCAATTCTTCAATTTTCAAATTTTCAAACAATAACTACAAGGTTGTCGGCAATATACCGTATTACATAACTTCAAATTTAATACGGAAAATACTAGAGGACTGGCCACAACCAAAACTTATTGTACTAACAGTCCAAAAAGAAGTAGCCCAAAGAATCGTGGCAAAACCGCCGCATATGAATCTCCTCGCCTTGTCGGTCCAATTTTACGCGGAACCGAAAATTATTAGTTATGTATCGCGAGGCAGTTTCCGGCCAATGCCAAAAGTTGATTCGGCAATCATTCGGCTAACGCCTCATCGAGAATCAAGAATTATTAATTATGAATTAAGGGAAAAGGTTTTTAAGCTTATCAAAACCGCTTTCGCGGGGAAGAGGAAACAACTAGCAGGAAACTTGACTAAAAAATTTGGTATCATGAAGGAAGAACTGCTCGAGGTATTTAATAAACTAGACATAAAACCCGATGCCCGAGCAGAAAATCTGTCACTAAACCAATGGCTAAAATTGGCCGAATATTTAAAAAGATCAATCAACTGAAACCGTCTGGTTTTTGGCCGGGTTTTTTAGTTGGATTAGTTTATTTCTCTTACATTTTTTGGTGGTTCTGGTCGGTTCATCATCTTGCAGCATCAGGGATAGAGAGTGGTTTTCTGGCTTTTTTAATAATACTCCTGCCGTTTATTATCACTGTAACCGGAGTGTCTTTGTTTTGGGGCGGTTTTAGTTATATTGCTGTTAAGTTCTCACGACGCCTGAATGTTGCGCCTCTATCAATTTTTATAGCTGGAACTTTTGTCCTTCTTGAATACGCGCGGGCTTGGTTCTTTGGGATTCTTTGGTTCGGCAAAGGCAGTTTACTTGGCCCCCACTGGACTCTTGGAAATTTAGCTTATTTATTTACCAGTATTAGCCCAATACGAGAATCATCTGCTTGGTGGGGAATATATGGCATTGACTTTTTAGTGCTTTTGTTTTCGACCGCGCTTTTTTTATTAATAAGAGACCGCCGGAGGAAGCATATAAAAAGTTTAACTCTGGTCTTATTTTTTGTTATTGCGATATTCATTGCTGTCAATCTTGCTCCCCAACGCGTTTTTGAAAGAAATGAAACAACCGTTTCTGTTATTCAAACAAAAAAATTTCTTAAAACATTTTACGAACCGGACGAACTACTGGATGACTTTGGTAAAAAAATAGAATTGCTGAAAGAAGCGGCCAAAAACTCCGAGATAATTGTTTTCCCAGAAAATGCCGATTTTTCAAAGACCTTATCTGGATTTCTTGACAACTCTTCCGTTCAGAAATTTTTTAACAACTTGTCTGACAATAAAGTCCTGATAATAGACGGCAATAGAGTAACTGATGAAAAAGGAATAAAATCAAAAACACTCTTAATTGACTCCAAGAGGGGAGTAGCCGATTTCTACGATAAAAAGTTGCTGACACCGGGAGGAGAATCACTTCCATATATAGCCGCTCTTCCCTTGTTAGCTTTTGAAAAAATTACCGGCAATAACTTTGTATCTTCAGGGACTAACTACACCGGCGGAACAGAAAATAACATTTTGTACCATAACGACCTGAAGGTCGGGTTGGCGGTTTGTTCCGATATTATTTCGCCAGACCTCATTAGAAATAACGCCCCAGAATTGCTTATAAACACTAATAACTTGGCCGTTTTTAACGGCAACCCCCTTATAGCCGGCCAGCTTTTGTCAATCGCGAGATTTAGAGCCGCTGAAAACGGTAAATACCTGATAATATCCTCAAATTTTGGCTTTTCGCACATAATAGACCCGCTTGGAAATATAGTTAAATCAGCCGATTCAACAGGATACCAGATATTAACAGGCAACGTTGTGCTAAATCAGACACGTACGTGGTATAATAAATTAGGAGATTGGCCGATTTTATTATTATCTTTGGTAATTTTCGGATTTGGTTTAATAAAACTTCGTAACACCCGGCTATACAATTCCCCAGATGCCGATCAAAATAAAAATTTTTATTAGTTTTCTCGGACTTGTTGCCGTTTCTTTAGCTTACCTCGGGCTTAAAAACTTAAAAATTGATTCGAACATCAAACCGAATCAAGCAAACATCAACGCGCCTCTTGAAAGAGATGCCGACTGGGACAACGACGGCCTAACAAACAGAGAAGAGTCCTATTGGAATACCGACCCCAACAACCCTGACACCGACGGCGACGGTTATTTGGACGGGGAAGAAGTCGCTTCCGGCCACGATCCATTAAAACCGGGACCGGACGACAAACTACCGGCACCCGAAGATTTAAATATAACAGACAAAGTAAGCGCCCTTATGGCCGCCGGCTACTATGCCGGAGACCTGAGCACTGACACAGAACCGGAAGTGTATAATAAGGCGCTAGCAGACATAAGCACAGAGATGATATTAGACGGTATCCAAACATTAACTCCAAACGATATTGATGTTGCGAAAATCATCTTTTCATCCGACTCTAAAAGCGCACAAGAGACTTACCTTAATGTCGTAGGAACAATAATTCAAGTTGATTTATGGGGGCAACTGGTTAACGAGCCGCGCGTAGCAGGAATTAAATTTTCCGAATTTTTCACCGAAAATAGCCAGAGAGTCAGTGACGGCGAAAGATATTTTACAGACAATACTAACCACTACCAACAAGTTCTTGATAAATTAAACTCCACGCCAGTACCTCCGTCTTGGCTTGATATTCATAAGCAGATCTTGTCAAACGTACAAACATTAATAATCAACCACAAAGCGCTTAGCCAAACAAACGAGGATCCTCTTAAAAGCGTTCTGGCTATGAGTAACCTAATTTCAGTTTACCAAGACATACAACCAACCCTAATTAACCTCACCCGAAAAATAAAAGAGAACAATCTAAATCCACCCAATGGCCAGCTATGGTCGTTGGTTAACTCTCTTACTAGTGGCTTTTAAGATCAAAACATTAGTCATCTTGGTTATAGGAATTTCTCTCCTCGGGGGGCCTTTGGCTTATAACGCCCGGGCCACTGACTGGTTCGCTGCAATGAAATTTGGACTAGATACTGCCGCAAAAGCCGCGGCTCAAGGGGCTTTTAGGGCCGCGGCCAATAGGATATTAAATAAAATCCAGACCGGTGGCATAGGAGGCGGCGCGTTGTTTGTTCAGGACTGGCGTGAGTTTCAACTAAACTCGCAATATAGAGGGGAAGAGGTGTTCAGAGGAGTTCTCAAGTCAACCAAATTGTGCAACTATTTTGAAAACGATCTCAAGAACATATTTGGAGCAAACCAGGCCGTAAATGTATCTCGGATTCTTACACGAACAAACGGTTTTGACTCGTTTCAGGCCAAAACAGGGTGTACTCTCCCGAATACTTTTGACTTTAACGCGTACAAACAGGACTTCTCCGGCAACGGCGGGTGGGAAGCGTGGTCACGACTTCTTGAACCGCAAAATAATTATTATGGCGTTCTTTTCCAATCGTTGGACGAAGCAAACAGACAAAGGGCTATTGAAGAGTCGGCCGCCACCAACGAAGCATTAGCCGGAAAAGGGTTCGTAGGAATCAGGGACTGTCTTGTTCAAAAAGAAGGGTCAAGCGCTTGCACAATACTAGGTAAAATTAAAACCCCCGGCTCAACTTTGGGCGAACAGGTAGCGAGTGTCTTTGACGCGCATCTTAAGTTTTATACGACTGCGGACGCGGCCTCTCTTGCGATAGCTGCAATATCGGAATTTATAACAAATAAGTTGTTCGACCTGGCTAGTTCAGACACAAGCGACAGCGGAACTGCCTTGAATAACGAGAACTCTTACAGAAATGAGTTTTGTACCGCAAAAGATAATATATCTCAAGAGGCTATCACCTATATTGCCGCAAACTTTCCTCAAGCTCTTGTACAATTTCCAACCATACCTGGAGGCAGAAGCTATTGCGAAGGCGTAAGAGACGACGACAATGTCTTTCCGTTTGAGAGGTGTGTAAATGCTTGTTATAAGGCAACCGGTCTTCTGCCAGATAACGTGGATACGCCCAACTACACAGATGATTATCAAAGTTCAAATCCTGTCTGCGGCGACAATGTGTGTTCGGTCAATGAAAACGCTTTAACTTGCCCGCAGGATTGCGAAATACAAGTTGATGTAAATATTGAAAATCCACCGCCAAACGAACAGCCTTAATGAGAATATTTTCAAAAAAACTATTATTGGTCATACTAGCCACTGGCTTGTTCCTGCCGGTTTTTGACGCATATGCCCAAGAAGGCTGGTTTAGCGGTATCGCTTACGGCGCGGCCAGCAATCTTTTTGCTTATTCTCTGCAGATAGTGTTCTCGGTAATAGGCACCCTGATGGGCGCGTTGGTCCAACTGCTTGCCTGGACAGTCAACATAAGAATTTATACGAATGTTCCGGTCATAGAAGAGAGTTGGAAAATTATGCGCGATTTCGCCAATATGCTCTTTATCATCGCGCTGATAGTGATGGCTTACGGTACGATATTCAACATCCCCAAATACGACTTCAAGTCGCTGATACCCAGATTTATAGTCGTTGCCGTACTGATAAATTTCAGTTTGGTCCTTGGCGGACTGATGATAGACATCACGCAAGTTCTGAATAACACGTTCCTTGCCGCGATGGGCGATATCTCCGGGCAGCTCGGACAAGGGTTAGATGTTACAACGTTGCTGCCAGACGTCAAAGAAGTTACGGAAAGCGGAAAAGCCATCAGCGACTTAACCTTTTCCTCTATAATCAATCTTCTCTTCGGTATTTTTATGTTTTTTGCCGTCTTAGTAAGCGTCGCCGTCCCTCTTGTCGTGTCTTTTGTCAGAATACCGATACTTTGGGCTTTGCTTATTGTATCGCCGATGGCTTGGCTGTTGAGTATCCTGCCGGCAACAAAGGGGGCTTTTGATAATTGGTGGAAGCAATTCCTGGGCTGGAATTTATTTTTGCCTTATTACTTATTTTCCCTTTACTTCGCTCTGTATTTCTTGGGCAATATGCCGAAAGTCATCGAGGGATTAGGACAGACCTTTGTTGACAGTAGTTTAACCGGCCCAGGCGGCAACTTTACTTTCAGTTTGATTTTCTCATACGCTCTTGTCGCCGTCTTTCTTATCGGCGGAACCAAAGTAGCAATGAACGCCGGCCAATTTTCCGGAACGGGGATAATCAGCGTAGCCAAGTGGGGAAGGGAAAGAGCAATGCGTCTGACCGGCGCCGAGGGCTGGCGAAGAGGCAGCCTGCAAAAGTTGCAGGAAATACAAAAAGAGGGCTATGGGTTCGGGCAATACCGATTTGGCGGTGAAAAGGCGCTTGAAGCCGAGGCCTTAAGACGCGCCCGAATGCTTGGCACCAAAGGTGCGCTAGAGAAAGGTGTCGAAGCGGAGAAAGAAAAACAAAAACCCTTTGCTCATGATAAAGATAGACTGCGCGACTTTGCTAAAAGCGGTAGCAGGGAACAACGTTTGGCCGCCCGACAGCGTCTTAATGAGTTGGGTGAATTGAAAGTGGACGAAGTACTTGAAACAGAAAAAATGTACGGCGTTGACAGAGAAGCAGCCAACAAATTCATCACGAGCGTTGATTTCAGCAAGTATTCTGAAGCCGACCGCAAGAGATTTGAGCGGTCTCTGACCAACCTTGAAGCTAAAAAGAAAAACGCATTGGCTATGATTGAGAAAGACAAACTTGACCCCGCAGAAATAGATAGGATGGCTGAATACTTTGCCAAAGGAGAGCTCAAAGAATTTCTTGACAAGGGTAATAAGAAAAATCTTCTCGCCGTTGTTGAAGCTAAGGTTAAATTTGCCGTTGAAGGAGCTCAAAATACAGACGAAGAACTTCAAAAGGCCATAAAACGTATGAGCGAGGACGATATCGTAGGAATGCTAAACGACCCGAGTTTCAAGTTTGTTGAAAGCGGCCCAGAAACAGGTTTGATTGAGAATCAATCAATAAGAAGGGCCTTCGACAAGGTTTTAAGCACAAATCCGAAAAAACTTGAAAATATGGCCGTCAAGTCAACCGGAAAGGCCCAGACGATGTTAGAAAGCACAGCAGCAAAAGAGAGAACGAGGATACTAGGTACCAAAATTGCCCCTCTTACAAACAAAAGGCAAGCATTGGAGAATCAACTTACTACAGCCAACCAACAAAGAACCAGTCTTCTGCAACAGTTTGCTCTAGTTCAAAATTATCCCACCGGCGATGAATACAAACGGCTACAAAGAGAAATTAACTCAAAAGAAGGGGAAATTAACTCTTTGCAAAACAAGATCGAGAAACAAGACGAGCGAATTGAAGATATCGCCCTTAAACAACAACCCTAGTTATGATCACTTACGAACAATATTTACAATTTAGTCCCTATTTTGCCGAGCAAGACATGGAGAAAAGTGAAGAGCGAGCCCGGTTTTTGAAGTTGTTTAACGATTCACCACAAATGGTTAAAAATCTGCTAACATCGTTAGACACTGCCGAAAAAATTATCAACACCGGCAAAACATTCGAGCTGGACGAATTTGACACCGAGGCGCTTTCTTTCGCAGTGAGAAAAATTGCGGCAGGCGAAGTATTTATTGGTGGCGGAGTAGAACTTATAGCTCACGGGGTGGGGTTACCATCCGAAAGGGCAAAGAATTTGCTTGGTTTGATAGTCAACGAAGTCTTCGCTCCCGCTCTGGAAGATATCAAGAAAATTCAGACCGCAAAGTTCCCGCAAAGGTTCGGCGCTCCCTCCTCTGTTGCTGCTCAAACTTCTCAAACTCAAATACGGCCGCCTGTTAAGCAACCCGAACCAGCCCAGTCAGACAACCCAAACGTTATCAACCTCCGTAACAGACAAAATTAAAAAGCCCTGTTCACCCGAACAGGGCCCGTCGAGCCGTTTCCTCGTTTTCTCGCCGCGCCGCTCTTCGGCGACGACTTTCGCCTCGTCAGCAGTGGCCTTCTGCGCCACATCGGCCTCGGCTATCAGCCGGTCGGCGAAGTCAGTCAGAAACTGATGCTCCGCTGGCACCGTACCAACAGGGCGCCACCCCAACTTGATACCAAACACTTTTGAGTACCGGTACATTACCGTGTTCTGATACTCAAACAGTTTGGCCGTCTTGTCTTTGGGATGCTTGGCATGCTTGAACACGCCATCTTCCTCAAGCCGGCCGGCAAGATAACAGACAATCTCTGCTTCCGTCCGGGAGTAGCCGCTTACCCTGTCAACTGTGACAAGACTCCTGACCACTCCCTCATCCATCTGGACAAGGGTTACGCACTCAATCGTATCGTGAATGCGTGTTCTTGTGATCCGCCGCGCCTTCCACTCCGCGCCAAGCTGTTCAAGGACTCGGAGCACTTCCAGCATCTTTTTCATGAATATGAACAACCTCCTATACCCTTAATTATACACCAAAACTGCCTAAAAGTCAACATGTTGACTACTTGTCAAGTTTTTAAGACGCAATCTGGTATAATTAAGTATACTAAAAGTATCCATTCGTATCATTCGCATGCATTCGTATATTAGCATCGCGGGCGAGCGTAGCGAGCATGAGATTTCAATTGCCACAATTTATTGAAACAGAAACCAAGCTTGTTGGGCCGCTGACTTTGAAGCAATTTTTATGGGTGGCCGGCGGAGCGGCGATATTGTTCCTTTTATTTATGACTGCCGGTCCCAGTTTAATATTTTTTGCCGCCGGCATACCGGTAGCCGGTATATTCTTGGCTCTTGCTTTTCTGAAAATAGACGAGATGCCGTTGATCAATTACATTGCGTATTTACTATCATATTTACTGAATCCGAAAAGATATATCTTCAAAAAGACAGAGGAAGATAATTTAAAATTCAAAAATCAAAGTGCAAAATGATAGTGTAAAATTTTAAAATTTTGAATTGTAATTTTTCATTTTGATATTTACATTTTACATTTGAAATATGCCTAACCATTCCACCGAAAACTTAATCCCCATTTCCGACATACGAGAAGGTGTCGTGATATTGAAAAACGGTTCCCTCCGAATGGTTCTTGAGGTTTCATCCATAAACTTTGAATTGCGGTCGGCAGATGAACAAGTCGCGATACTTCAGGGATTCCAAAGGTTTCTGAATTCGGCTGATTTCCCGCTTCAAATAGTTGTCAGCTCAAGAGAGTTAAACATAGAGCCGTACTTAAAAACAGTTGACGGGATAACGGAATCAACCGAAAATGAACTCTTTAAAATCCAGGTCTCGGAATATTCCAGATTTATAAAAGAACTCTCCAGCTTGTCCAATATCATGTCCAAGAAGTTTTACGTTATAATACCGTTTTATATTTTTGAAAAACCGGAAGTATCCGGACTGATTGAGAGTTTAAAGGGTTTAATCAATCCAAAAGTCGTTCCTAAAGAACTGACCGACGAGCAATTCAATACATACAAAAACCAGCTATTACAAAGAGCGGATCTAATCTATGGCGGCCTCATTGGCCTTGGTTTGAAAATAAAACCCATGGAAGACGAGGAGCTGAAAAAACTTTATTATGAACTGTATAATCCATCGAAATAATTTAAAATTCAAAAATCAAAATGCAAAATGACAGTGTAAAATTTTAAAATTTTGAATTGTAATTTTTAATTTTGATATTTACATTTTACATTTGAGCAACCAGTGTAATAAGTCGCGACGATATGGCAAATACAGAGAAAACTAAAAATACTTTATCAGAATATTTGGCTCCAGGCGCTTTCAATATCGCTCCTTCCCACATCCAGGTGGGGGATAAGTTCGCCCGGACCATCTTTCTGGCAACCTTCCCGAGATACCTCCAAACTAACTGGTTTTCTCCTGTCATTAATCTGGATAGGGTCTTTGATATTTCAATATTTGTCCTCCCCAAGAATACCGCGACAGTCCTGAAACAACTGCGAGATCAGCTTACCCGCTTTGAAGCGCAGACAATGGAAGAATCAGCCAAAGGAAAGGTGAGAGACCCTATACTGGAAACAGCAATAAACGATATAGAGAACTTGCGAGACCGGCTCCAGCAAGGAACAGACAAATTCTTCGAGCTTGGCGTCTATATAACAATATATGAGAACAGCTTAAAAGAGCTTGACGAGACAGAGAGCAAACTGCGAAGTATGATGGAATACCAGCTGGTTTTTCCTAAAGCGGCAACATTCAGAATGCTTGAAGGTTTTACTTCCACTATGCCCATTAATGACGACCGCCTCAACGTGCACACTTCACTTAATACCGAGCCGCTATCTTCCATATTCCCGTTCGTATCTTTTGACTTAACCTCCAACGACGGCATACTCTACGGCATCAATACTCACAACAACTCGCTAGTTCTATTCGATAGGTTCAGTTTGGAAAATTTTAACGCGGTTGTATTCGGCAAAAGCGGCGGAGGTAAGTCGTACACCGTAAAATTAGAAATCTTGAGAAGTTTGATATTCGGTACTCAAGTCATAATAATTGATCCTGAAGACGAGTATAAATATTTGGCCGAAACAGTTGGCGGCTCACCTATAAAAATATCCATAACTTCAGATCAGCATATAAATCCGCTTGACCTTCCCGCGCCCAAGCCGGATGAATCGCCGGCTGACGTATTCAAGTCGCATATTTTGGATTTGACCGGTCTTATGCGGCTGATACTCGGGGAACTCACTCCGGAAGAAGGCGCAGTACTAGACGAAGCGCTGATACAGACGTACGCAATCAAAGACATAACGCCCGACTCTGATTTTTCAAACAAACCACCCCCCGTATTATCCGACCTTCAAAATATAATGGAAGGTCTGACCGGGGGCGAATCAATGGCTATACGGCTTAAGAAGTATACCACAGGAACTTTCGCCGGATTTTTGAATATGCCCACCAATGTTTCCTTAAACAACAACCTTGTCGTATTCAGTATCAGAGACATGGAGGAAGAATTAAGGCCTATCGCAATGTACTCAATACTTAACCACATATGGACATCGGTAAGAAGAGAACAGAAGAAGCGCCTTCTTATAGTCGACGAGGCGTGGTGGCTTATGAAATATGAGATCGGCGCGGACTTCTTGTCTAACATCGCCAAACGAGCCAGGAAATACTATCTTGGTCTGACCACTATATCACAGGATATAAACGACATGCTTTCCACTGATAAGGGCAAAAGCATCGTGACTAACTCATCCATACAGGTACTGATGAAGCAGTCGCCAGCGGCAATAGATATTGTTCAAAAAACATTCAATCTCACAGATGCCGAAAAGTACTACCTATTGGAAGCACGGGTCGGTTTCGGGTTATTCTTCGTCGGCCAGAATCACGTCGGCATTCGAGTTGTGGCGTCATATGCCGAGGACCAGATAATAACCTCCGACCCGAAACAAATACTGGAGATAGAGAAGGCAAAGGAGGAATGGGCGAAATTACGTTCGTAATTTCTACTACTAATTACGAATCTAAACGAATGTACGAATACTACCGAAACTGATGTACGAATTACGAATTTACAGTTTCGGCTACGAATTAATTATTCGTATATTCGTAAGTAATTCGTAATTCGTAGATTTAAACACTGATGTCTATGGCGCAACTTGCAGAAAACCAAAATACCTACGATAACCCTAACGTTGACGAATCCTTTGCCGAGGAAGAGCAGTACGCTACCGAACTTGCCGCAGAGCAAGAGCTTTATGCCGCTCAAGCGGAAGCAACAGGATTATACAACCAAGGACAGGAATTCCGTCATCCATCTTATTTCAAATACCTTGCCATACTTGCCCCCCTTGCAACGATTGTTGATGTTATAGACTTTGTGGACCTAAGCGGATTAGGAATACTAATAGGAAGAGCGGTTTCTTTCGCCGCTTCAACTACTATAATTCTTATTTTTTGGTTCACAAACACGAAACAAAAACGAGCCGACGAATACGTTGAGAACATTCAAAAAAAGGCAGAGATAATTGCTGCGAGAATAGCCAACGCTGAAAAAAACGTTTTAACGGTAGCCAGATTGAGCAGAAAAATTCCGGGAGCAAAACAACTATATCGCAAGCTCCATTTGAGAACTATAAGACGGGCAAGAGTAGCGTTAAGGAGAGTGGCCAAAAACACAAAGAACCCGATAGTAAGATCCGCGGTAGCCGGCGCCTTAAATCTGGTGCCATTTCTCGCGCTTGTGCCCTGGATGCTAGTCGGAATTTGGTTAAGCTATAGGGCCGAGAAAGAAAGCTACAAAAACGCTCGAGAATCATCGGATTCAGTATTAGAAACGACCGGAGAAACAGGAACCGCGTAAGTACACAATCTCTAAATCCTAGTCTCTAAATAATCTTAAATATCAAATGGTCAGAGAAAAAATAAAAAAAACAATAAGAACTGGCTGCTTTGATATTTAGGTTTTGGATTTTGATATTGTTTAGAAATTAGATATTAGATATTAGAAATTAAAACCTACCTAACAGTACCGGCTTTTGAAACTCAAACTCATATGGAAAGGAATGTACTATTGATATCTGTATTTATAACCCTCGGCGCTGTTGCCTTTTTGTCGGGGTATTTGCTTATGTCGGAAACTCGCCAAAATTTTGCGAAGCAAAACTTAGGCGGGCAAGCCGGTCTGCTCACAGATAGATTTAGCAACAAGGTTGAGGCCGGTTTGTCTGAAGATAGTGCCCCAAACACCCTGCCTTTGAGCAGTCGAAAATTTACTACTTTCGTCCAGCCGTTTACAGACTCCAAAAAGATCGTAGCGGTAGCAAGCAACGGCAATATAGTTGAAATAAACACCGCTGATTTAACCGAAAAAGTGGTTTATGCCGACCAGACCAGCGTCGTAGAGGCAACACTTTCGCCAGCAGGCAATGCTGTTATTTTCTCATTTTATGGTACGGCAAACGATAAGAAATGGGTTTATTATAATATGAAAACCAGAAAATCAAGTAAGATAGAGGGCGATTTAAAGTCGGCCGCGTTCTCGCCGGATGGCAGTCAAACGGTATATTTAGTTAATAATGACAATGAGGGAGAACTGCTTATAGCGAAAGACGGGAAAATTATTAAGAGAGCGCTCAAAACACGGATCGGCGCCGCGACAGTCAGTTGGCCATCAGAAAATATTATATCCATAATATCCTACGACAAAGACGGCTCTGGCGACCTATTTGTGCTTTCATTGGATAGCGCGCTTAACAAAGTTTTATCATATCAACACAATCTAGAAGTAAAATGGTCGCCGGTAGGAGAAAAAATAATATTTTCTACTAAAGACGCCGCTGTCCCTACTCAACTATTTTATAAAGACATAAAAAACAGCGGAGCAATCACCGCTTTGGGCGTAGATACCAACGCCTCAAAATGCGTTTGGACAAATGAGGAAAATATTATTTGCGGAATTACGGATAAAGCCCAAGTAAAAGACGGGTTTTACAAAATTAACCTAATCGACGGCTCCAAAACACTGGCCGCAACCAAGTCTGACTTGGTCGCAACGCCGGACATCAACTTGTTAGTCAAAGAGATGTCCATCAACCGTTCAGGAGACACTCTATTCGTCCTCAACGATATAGACAGCAAATTATATGTGTTAAAGATAAAGTAGGGCAACGAATAGGGATCAGTGACATCGCAAGGCCAAGGGACTTGCGATGTCAGCCCAGCTTAGCTGGGTTGATATTTGTTCCGCGTCTTCAGGTTCTTCCGTGCTTCTGTGGTTTACAGCGGTTTGACTATAACCCTCCTTTGCGGCTCCGCGCCTATACTCTCCGTGGCAATATCAGGATAAGCCGCGAGCTCCATGTGGACTATGCGTCTTTCATAAGCCGACATCGGGAACAAGGCCTCGGCCTTCTGCGTATTCCTTACTCTTGCAACCGTTTGTTTGGCCACGTCAATAAGATAGGTGGCCCGGGACTTCTTATAATCATTTACATCCAAAATAATAGTGCCTTCCTTGCCGTTTTTTACCAACATAGCTCTTAAAATATGCTCCAGGGCCTGCAGATTTTGGCCACTCTTGCCAATTAAAAATCTAGCGTCATCAAGCGTTTGAATAGCCACAACAACGGCTCCCTCTCCATAGTTGTCAGCGGGTTCTTCTTTTGCTTCAATCTGGCATTCAATGTTCATAAAACCAACCAACCTTTTTACTGTGGCTATTATAGTATCTTTGTCTAACTTATTTTGAGGTTGTTGATTAGTATCCATAAACTTATAAATTTCTAATACCTAATATCTAATTTCTAATAAAATTTCTAATGTCCCAATGTCCAATGCCTCAATTTTTTAAAATTTAACATTGAACATTTCATTAGAAATTAGTAATTAGGAATTAGACATTCTATCTGTATTTTGTGCGTGTCTGGGTTTTGTGCTTTTTCCTCTAATATACGTCTGTTCAAACACCGAAAATACCGTGGTTGCTATCCAGTACAAGATAAGCCCAGCCGGCAAGTTCCAACCGATAATTATAATCATAATTGGGAAAAAATACAACATTTGCTTGCTCAAAGCCGCCATTTCCTTTCCGCCGGCTGGCGAATCGCCGCCATCAGCTTGCAGAGCCATGCTTTGTTTTGATTGAATAAACTGAAATCCTCCGGCGAATAGAGTTAAGAGGCGGCTTCTTGCCGTAACATCAAAAATCCCAAGGAAATTATGGTGAATAACCTCCGGCGCGGAGATAAAACCGTAAAGGAGAGTCAAACTTTCAGGGGTGATCCCTCTAATAAACACCTGATATAAAGCTATGAGTATCGGCAACTGTATTAATAAGGGCAGACATCCTGCCAAAGGATTAACGTTATTATCTTTATACAATTTCATAATAGCGGCTGATTGCGCGGCTTTATCGTCCTTAAATTTTGCTTTCACTTCTTCAATCTTGGGAGACAATTCCTTCATTGACTGCTGTGATTTAATAGTCTTCAGCGACAGAGGAGAAAACAAAACCCGTATAAGCACAGTCAAAACAACGATGGTCAGCCCCAAGTCGCCACCGGGAATTACGCCCTGGAGATAGACCATTATATTGAACAGCGGACGATATAAGATTTCGTTGTAGATACCTATCATCTGTTTGAAATGTTGGAAATGTTCGAGATGTTGGAGATGTTGAGGAAAATATCAAGCGATAGCGATCCATCAATTCGAACATCTCAAACAAGCGAAGCGGTCCAACGATTTGTTTTGTGTTTACGGCTGGTCTATTCCTCCTTTTGAAAAAGGGGAGCACTTCAAAATACGCAGAAGTGATTTTGTTGAACCTTTTAATGCCCCGTGCTTGTTTATCGCCTCAACCGCGTAATCGGAGCAGGAAGGGTGGTATTTGCAGTCCGTGTAAATAAAAAGAGGAAACCGGATTTCTCGAAAAATAGTAGATACTCGCTTGTACCCGAAGATTGTTTTTAGTAACAACTTTTTCACAGTTATTAATTTCTAATTATTCTAATTGCTCTAAAGCCGACGTTATCAGTCGGCTCTCCGACCGCAAGCGTCGGAGTTGACCTAAATAAATCCCAATAACCTAACGACTAATGTCTAAAACGTTTTAAGCATTTCGTAATTAGACATTGGGATTTGATTAGAATAATTAGGTTAATTAGTATAATTAGGTTAATTTAAACAAGATTTCCCTCAATTCTTCCCCCAACTCTTTAAACTGTTCTCTCTCTACCTTCTTATGTATTACCACAACCATATCGTAGCCGTGTTCTAATAACGCCGGGGTTCTTCTTACTTTTTCAGAAAACATTCTCTTTATTCTGTTCCTGTCTACAGCAAGGGAAACATATTTTGACGAAACAACAAAAGCAAATCTGGAGTATCCTTTTGGGTTATCCAACCGCTTGATAAACAAAAAACTGCCCTTAACAGTCCTTCCGCGCTTGAAAACATGATCTATGTCCTTCTTGCTGGTTAATCTGTTCTTCTTGGGTAGAGCCACGTCAAAATTTCTAATTATTCTAATTAACCTAATTGACCTAAATAAATCCCAATGACCTAATGACTAAAATCTTTAGACATTAGACATTTTGGTATTGGGGTTTGTTCAGAATAATTAGGTTAATTAGAAATTAGGTTAATTTAAACCGTAAGGTTTTTCCTGCCCTTTCTCCTCCTCCTTATTAAAACCCTTTTACCGTATCTTGAACTTGACCTTGCAAGAAAACCGTGTTTTTTCTTTCTCTTCTTCTTTTTTGGCCTGTATAATGTTGTTTTCACGTCCCCGTGCCGATATTGTCCGCGCGTTGAGCCGAAGGAACCATTCTCCCTCGTCTCTACTTGCTAGAGATGATATCGCCTTAA
Organism: Candidatus Yanofskyibacteriota bacterium; assembly: GCA_016185505.1. Lineage (GTDB taxonomy): Bacteria > Patescibacteriota > Minisyncoccia > 2-02-FULL-40-12 > GWA2-44-9 > 2-01-FULL-43-22. The sequence goes on along the minus strand of JACPNL010000009.1, from coordinate 36,791 downwards.
TTACTTTATCATACTATTATTTTTTCGGAGGTGAGTCAATTTTATATTATATTCTGTCAACCCCTCACCTTTTAGTCAGATTTTTAAAATTTCAGGAAAAATTTTAAATAAGAAAAATTACACTGACTAAAAGGTGAGGGGTCAATATTGTAATCTTTTTTTTACTTGTATAAGTTATGAACAAGATATACACGTTGCGATTGTTTTACTTGTTTGAATTTTTTATTAGAGTGGATAGTAGTTTACATACTAGGTAACTACAAATTACAAATCTAGCAAATATACTAATTTTACAAATCACTGATTCGTAGCCGAAACCGTCAATTCGTATATTCGTCGAGCTCAGCTCGATTCGTACATCGGTTTCGGTAGATTTGTATATTCGTACAGATTAGTAATTCGTAGATGATATGACTAACGAAGAACTTTGGAAAGCGGTCCTTGGTGAAATGGAATTATCTCTTACAAGAGCCAATTTCACTACTTGGTTTAAAAACACTTCCGTTTTGTCTAAAGACAAGAACGCGGTAGTTGTTAGTGTGCCTAATGGCTTCATTAAAGAGTGGCTTGAGAATAAATTTAATAAGAGAATTCTCGAATCGATTAGAAACCAGAACCCGGAGATAAGAGAAGTCCGCTATACCATAGGTCGTCCGAAGATAGAATTGGCCAGGCGCGATTTTTCCAACGTTCTGTTAGAAAAGGAGCTTGAGTCCGAATCCGACAGTGGCGCAGACAAAGATATAGACGGGGCCACCAACTTAAACAAAAAATATACTTTTGAGTCATTTATTGTCGGATCGAACAACGAGTTGGCTCACGCGGCGTGTTTGGCTGTAACAAAGAATCTGGGCAAGCTTTATAATCCTCTGTTCCTCTACGGCGGGGTGGGGTTGGGCAAAACCCACCTTCTTCAAGCAATAGGCAACAAGGTTTTAGGAGAAAACAGTTCAAAAAACATACTTTATATATCAGCCGAGAAATTCACCAGCAATATCACAGAAACGATTATGAATAGAACAATTGAGGACTTAAAGTCCAAATACGCCCAATTGGACCTTTTAATAATAGATGACATCCAGTTTATAGCCGGTAAAGAAAAAACCCAGGAAATAGTTTTTTCCACTTTTAATGAGCTCTACGGAAAGAATAAACAGATTGTTTTGTCGTCTGACAGACCTCCTCAATCAATCCCAACATTAGAAGAACGCTTAAGATCGCGTTTCGAGGGCGGTATGATAGCGGATATTGGTATCCCTGACTTTGAAACGCGCTTGGCGATACTTAAACAAAAAAGCCGTGAAAAAAACTATGATTTTAATGAAGAGACATTTGTTTACATCGCTACCCATATTCAAAAAAATGTAAGAGAACTGGAAGGAGCTTTGAATCGAGTGGGCGCTTTCAGCCAGATCTATAATAGAACTCCGGACACAAAAGAGGTAAAGAATATCCTAAATACTTACCTAACTACTCCTTACAAAAAAACATCTCCGCAGTCTATACTTAAAGCAGTGGCTGATTTTTACAGTATTTCAGGCGGTGATCTTATTAAAAGAAGCCGCAAGAAGGAAGTTGTAAAGCCGAGACAAGTGGCTATGTTCTTATTAAGAGAGGAAACCAAACTGTCTTTTCCTGAAATAGGCCAGAAATTAGGGGGTAGAGATCATTCGACAGTAATTCACGCTTGTGAAAAGATAAAGTCAGAAGTATCTGTTGACGAGCCGTTAAAACAAGAGTTGGTTCTTATTAAAGAACGTGTTTATAATTCATTTGAGAAATAATCTACAAATTACAAATCTTTACTAATATACAAATCTACAAATTGATAGTTTCGGCTATAAATTAATTATTTGTATAATTTATATATTTGTTAAATTTGTAATTTGTAGTGGTTGTGGAGAAGTCTGTTTAATAACCGTTGATAATGAGTGAATTAAAAGTTTAGAAATATAAAGACAAGAAAATTATCCAAAATATTCAACTACTATTCTATAGTTAATAAATAATTTGTACACAATTTGTTTTCCAATTATAAAAGAAATTACCCTTTTGAATACTGGATTTTTAACACATAAGTATCTTTTATCCACAAAAATACTTTCTATAATAGTAATAATAAATAAATTAATTAAATATTAATATTAAAGATGAATCCCGTTAGAGTTACTCTAAAAAAATAAACCACAATGAATATTAATAATATAACAATCAGTAATATATGGCACCGCACAAGGGTAGTGGATGCTTTTCATTACTTCTAACAGGATGAATGTAACTGTAAATCAAAAAAACTTAAGAAAAGCTTTGGGGCTAGTTGAAAAGATCGTCTCAAGAAATCCATCCTTGCCTATACTGAATAATGTACTAATAAAAACTGATAATGGCCGGTTAAGGGTATCTTCAACTAATCTTGAAATTGGTATTAATTGTATGATCGGGGCGAAGATAGACGAGGTAGGAGAAATAGCTATACCAGCAAGAGTTTCTTCGGATTTTATAAATAACGTATCCGACGAAAAAATTACGTTGCGCACAAAAAACAACATTCTGTTCATTAATTCCGACAAATACAAGACACAAATTCTAGGGTTTGATCCTAAAGACTTTCCTATTATCCCGAAGTTGAAAGAGGGTACGGTCGCCATTATACCATCAAAAATATTGAGGAATATGCTTTATTCCGTTGCTGACGCGATTGCTATATCAGAAACAAGGCCGGAGTTAGCGGGTATCTATGCCGATTTCAGCGCTAAAAAATTAATATTTGCGGCTACCGACAGCTTCCGTTTGTCGGAAGTTTGTCTTGACGCGAAAAATTCCAGTCAACACAGCGTAATAATACCCAGAAATACGGTTATGGAGCTGATAAGGATGACAAGCGATATTGACGGGGATATAGAAGTGAAAATAGGAGATAATCAGGTCTCATTTTACAATAATGACTTTGAACTGATCTCGCGTCTTATTGACGGAAGTTATCCTGACTATAAGAAAGTGATACCGAGCAAGTTCTTATCTCGTATCCTTGTTCAGAAAGGCGATCTTGAAAAAGACATCCGTCTAGCAGGATTGTTCTCTTCCAATATTTCCGATATTAGACTTCTGTGCTCAAAAGACGCGATCGTCATAAGATCCAAGAATTCTGATAAAGGAGAGATAGAAACCACCGTCCCTGCTGTGTTGAAGAACGATCCCTTTGAGATCTCGGTTAATTATCACTATTTGTTGGATGGGTTGAAGATAATGGACAGCGACAAGGTTGTGCTGGAATTTACCGGTAATGGCAATCCGCTGATAATAAAGCCACACGACAATAATAGGGAACTCACGTATCTCATAATGCCGTTACGAAGCTAAATCTTCGAATATAATGCAAAACTACAAATCTATGCGAATACAGCAAATATATTTGTGGCATTCGCATGTCATTTGCGGATTTGCATTACTATTTATATGCTTAGAAATATCACTTCTCTCTTCCACAAAAAAAGAAAAGCAATTGAGGACGAGTTAAGTATGAAAATAAAAGTTGATGGAGTGCTTGCTAAGTTTGTAAAAGAAGAAGTCCTTAAAAACGCGGACCTGGATTACTTCCCTTCTTATACGATCAATAAGGGAATTATAAAAATAGAGACAGATAACAAAATTATCGCTCAAGAGATCGCGTTGAGGATAAGAACTATTGAGGATAGGTTGAGAAAAGAAGGAGTAGAATTTAGGAAGGTGTTGGTATAAAAATTGACCTAATTATACTAATTAATCTAATTATTCTAAAGAAATCCCAATACCAAAATATCCAATGTTTAAATTTTTGTCATTTAGCTATTAGGATTTATTTAGGTCAATTAGAGCAATTAGAAAAATTAGAATAATTTTATTATAACCCGAAAAACCTTCGGACTGCGAACTCCCAGTTCTCAAACTGGTCGCTGCTCTTATTGGCATAGTAAAGGATGTTGTGAGGATCGGAATTGTCGTAGCTGCCGTTTAACATCGGTTTAGACGAAGAGACAAGGTCGGGTTTGATAAATTCTTCGTTCGGGAACTTTGTCAGCGCTTTTACCATAAATTCATGCCACATCGGACCGCCGGCGCTTATGCCGGCCCCTTCCTGTGTCATCGACTCCTGTCTATTGTTCCCGACCCAAACCCCGGTTGCTACAGTTGGACTATAACCGATAACCCAGGCATCTCTGTTCTCTTGAGTTGTTCCTGTTTTGGCCGCAACCGAGCTTCCCGGGAAGTAAAGAGAGCTTGAATAGCCGAACACCGGTGCCCTAGCGCTATTGTCTGACAAAACATCTGAAACAAGCCGCGCTGTTTGAGGGTCAAGAACTCTTTTCGGGTTAGGGCTGCTGTTCTCTATGGTTGTACCATTCGCCGACTCGATTCTTTTTATAAAATACCAAGGGTTCCTTGTCCCGTCGTTGGCGAATACGCCGTACGCGGAAACAATATCCACCGGTTTGACCTCGGCTCCGCCAAGAACGAGAGATAGTCCGAATCTTGATCTGTCTTCAAGTGTGGTGATACCCATATTTTCAGCAAGATCTAGCGTATCGCTCACACCGGCCAAATACAGCGTCTTTACTGAAGGAACATTCAGTGACTGGGCCAGGCCTTGCCTCATCGTGACCGGACCTCTAAATCTTCCGTCGTAGTTCCTCGGGTGATAACAGTCAAGATCGTATTCGTCCTTTTCTTGTTCCGCTTCCGGCGCGCAGTTCGGACTGAACTCGGTCTTTACATCAAACAGGACGGTGAAGTCAGGATATCCCTTTTGAAAAGCAACAGCGTAAGCAAACGGCTTGAACGCCGAACCCGGCTGCCTTTTTGCGGTTGCAACATTGAAGTTGCCTTCGTTCTCAATGTCGAAATAATTAACAGAACCGACGAGCGATAGTAATTCTCCGGTTTTCGGATTAATCGCGACAAGGGCGGCGTTGGACGCCTTGTACTTCTCTTTATTTATCTCGGCGTATTTGCTGACAGTTTCTTCCGCCGCGGTTTGAAGTTCGGCGTCAAGAGTGGTTATGACTTTTAGGCCGCCGCTTTCGACCGCGTCTCTCCCGTATTTATTTTCAAGATACTCTGTTACCATAACAACGAAATGGGGAGCTTGGATGTTTATTATTCTTGGACGGAACTCTACTTCTTCGTTAGCCGCTTTTTCATACTCGTCGGTCGTTATAAAATTCAGAGCCGCCATTCTCTCAAGCAGAGTGTTTTTTCTCACTATTAAAGCGTCAGTATTGTTGCCGTAAGGGGAGTAATATGACGGAGCTTTGATAAGAGAAGCGAGTATCGCGGCCTCATTTACTGTCAATTCCGACGCGGTTTTACCGAAGAATGTTTTTGAAGCGGCCTCTATGCCGTAAGCGTTGGAACCGTAAGGGATCTGGTTCAAATACATCCAAAGTATCTCGTCCTTGGTATATCTTTTCTCGACTTCTATGGACAAAAGCGCCTCCTTTATTTTTCTTGTAAGCGTCTTCGCGTCGCCCATGAGGGTCTTTTTGACCAGCTGTTGGGTTATTGTGGAACCGCCTTGAGATAGGTCTAAGTCTCGGATGTCTTTTAACAGGGCTCTAATAATCCCCGTGATGTCTAGTCCTTTGTGGTTGTAAAAATCCGCGTCTTCGGAAGCAAGGGTCGCTTTCTTGGCCGACTCTGATATTTGATCCCATGGAATAATTGTCCTTCTCTCTTCGCCGTGAATGTCGTAAAGAAGGGCCTCGCCGGTCCTGTCATATATCTTGGTTGATTCGGTGACTTTCCGTACAGCGATGGATTCAGGGGCGGGGAGGGTCAGCTCGATGTATATAAATAAGACCAGGAAAGAAATAATTCCGATTATGAGTAACCACAAAAAAAGCATAGGCAATGCTCTAGTAATTTTTGGGAGTTTTCGCTTCTTGTTCATTTGGATGCCTCATAATACCATAAGAGGCCTCAAAAATCCAGCGCTTTCAAGATGATTATTTTGTGGTATCATTTAAAAAGATGAGCGACGTAATTACAGATAAAAAAAAGTTAGAAGAAATACTCGACAGAGGTGTAGTGTCTCAAATTCTTCCGTCAAAAGAGGAGTTCTTAGAGCGCCTTCTTTCGGGAGACAGATTAAGAATTTATATTGGAGCCGACCCGACTTCTGATTCTTTGCACTTGAGTCACGCCAAGAATTATATGTTTCTTGAAGAGTTAAGACAGCTTGGACACGAGGTTATAATTTTGGTTGGTGACTTTACCGCCCAAATAGGTGACCCTACTGACAGCAGTGCCGCCAGGAAACGACTTACGGAGGAACAGGTACGAGAAAACGTGAGGAGTTGGATAAAGCAGATAAAGCCATTGATGAACTTTGGCGACAAAGAAAACCCGCCCCGTGTTTTGTACAACAGCGAGTGGCTTTCAAAAATGACATGGAAGGACGAAATCGAACTGGCTTACAACTTTACCACTCAACAAATGCTTGAGAGAGATATGTTTCAAAAAAGAATTAAAAATGACCTGCCGATATACTTGCCCGAACTGCAGTACCCGTTAATGCAGGGTTACGATAGCGTCGCGATGGACGTTGACGCGGAGCTTTGCGGAACCGACCAGATCTTTAACGCTCTTGTTGGGCGCACTCTTTTAAAGCGCTTGAAAAATAAAGAAAAGTTCGTCATAGCGGTTAATCTGATGGAGAACCCTAAAACGGGGGAGTTAATGTCAAAGAGTAAGGGGACAGGGGTTTTCTTGTCATCTCCGCCCAACGAAATGTTTGGAGCGATAATGGCTCAACCGGACGAGATGACAGAGGTGTTGTTTGTTAATGTTACGCGACTGCCTTTATCTGAAAAAGATAAAATTATGGAAATGGGTCCTAGAGATGCCAAGATATTTATTGCCCACGATATCGTTAAGAGATTCTACGGCGAAAAAGAAGCCCAAAAAGCAAAGGATGAGTGGGAGAAGGTGTTCTCCAAGGGTGAGTTGCCCAGCGAAATGGAAGAAGTTAAAACGGCAAAGTTGGTTGAGCTTGTCGGACTGGTAACGCAAGGAAGTTCCAGTTCCGCCAAGATACTCATTGACCAAGGCGCGGTGAAAGTTAACGGAGAAGTAAAAAAGGAGTGGAACTTTACGCCAAAAGAAGGAGACGTAGTTCAAATCGGCCCCAAAAAGTTCGTAAAAGTAAAATAAAACGCCCATTGGGCGCTTTATTTTACTAGACAACCTCTTCCTCGCTGGCGCTTTCTTCTTCCTCGTCTTCTTCCTCGTCTTCTTCCTCGTCTTCGAGGTCGGTGTCGTCGTCTTCGACGACCTCCTCTGCTTCATCAAATTTATAATTCACTTCGTTCATAAGTGCGATGCTAATATACTAATTCATGCGAATGATACGAATAGTATCTCGCGCTTCATTAGTATAATTAGTATGCATTCGTATATTGGTATCGCATAAATACCCTATCGACCTAATTTAGGGTATTTTATTATTTGTACAACAAATTGCAATAGCCAGGGCGTCGGCGGCGTCATCGAGCCTTATTGGTTCTTTTAGCCCAAGTAAAAGCTGGACTACTCTCTGTATCTGGCCCTTATCCGCGCGACCGTAAGCGCTTACGCTTTGTTTTACCTGAAGAGGGGTGAATTCCTGAATAGGGAGGTTGTTTTCGGCAAGCGTAAGGAGCAATACCCCGCGCATCTCGCTTACAGCCATCACGGTCTTCTGGTTTTTGGAAAAGAAGAGCTTTTCAATGCCCGCCTGATCGGGTTTATGCTTTAGAATAAGTTTCTTAAGTTCTCGAGATGCTTCTTTAAATCCGGTAAATTTGTCACCGCCAACTTTGAGTATCCCGTAGTCAAGACAAAAAATACGATTCTTCTCTTGTCGCACTACGCCATAGCCGATACGAGTTGTGCCGGGGTCAATTCCGAGTATGACCATAATGTAAAATGTAAAAATCAAAATGGAAAATGACAATGTAAAATGTAAAAATTTTAAGATTTTGAATTGTCATTTTTAATTTTGATTTTTTAATTTTAAATTTAAGATGATATCACTAACGTCATCAAGATTATCTAACGCTTCGAGTAGCTCATCAATTTTCTGTTGCGTCTGTTCATTAACTTGAAGGGGGGAGGTGAACATCCAGCCGATGCTTCCCGGCTGGACCATCTTTGCTTCATGGCCCGAAAGAACTGTCTTAATTTCCGAGATGGCGCGGTTTTTGTTGTCGGTAACACCTTTTATTCTCAAAGCAACCCCCTGCCTTCCGAAGCCTTGGCGAAGGAGGGCGCCGGTCCAGATTGCCTCTACAACAAATTCTTCCAACTGTGTACTGTCTTTTTCCGATGCTTTTTTGATAGCCCGCTCAATGTTGTTATTCGGCATATTCTCTCGCCGCGCTTGTTCAATGGCGTTGGCTAAGGCAATATTTGTTTTAGGGTCGGTACCCTTTCGCGCGGCAAGTGTAATGTTTTTTGAGAACTTAGAAAATATCTGGCCACGCTTTTGGTCAGTCAGTGCTTTCTTGTGGCGAATTTGCGCCCACTTTGAGTGCCCGCTCATAGGAGTTTTGGCTTTTTGTTTTTTAACCCTAAGTGTTCAAACCCTCGGGACGTAACCACTCTTCCTTTCGGAGTTCTTGCGAGGAATCCCATCTGCATTAGGTACGGTTCGTAGACATCCTCTATCGTGCTTTCTTCTTCCGATATGGATGCGGCGACGGACTTAAGGCCGGCAGGGCCGCCATCGAAGTTGTTGACTATAGCCAGCAGTATTTTTCTATCTGTTTCTTCAAGGCCTTTGTCGTCTATCTCAAGCATCTTTAAGGCCTTTTGTGCGGTATTGGCGGTGATGTAAGTGTCATCCATCCCGTACGAAGTCGCGCTCGCGACAGAGTCGTGAGTCCCTTCGGGACCGCTGGCGCGGCTACTTCGTTCGGGATCCATTTGGCTAAAATCACGAACCCTCTTTAAGAGCCGGTTCGCGACTCTGGGCGTGAACCTTGAGGCAAGAGCAACTTCTTTAATTGCCTCTTTTTCAATGTTTACATTAAGAAGACGCGCTGACCTAGAGACAATTTCTTCTATGTCGCTTTGATTGTAGAAGTCTAGCCGGTAGTTGGCGCCGAACCTTGATCTGAATGGGGCCGAAAGCATGGATATCTTAGTTGTGGCGGCAATAAGGGTGAAGCGGGGGAGGTCTATCTGCAATGTCTTTGCCGAGTTGCCTTTGCCGATAACTATATCCAACTTGAAATTCTCCATAGCCGGATATATGACTTCTTCTACGGCTTTATTGAGGCGATGGACTTCGTCTATGAAAAGAATATCCCCGTCGCTTAAACCGGTTAAAATAGAGCCGACGTCTCCGGCTTTCTCCAGTGCCGTACCGGAAGTGACTCTGATGTTGGCGCCAAGTTCTTTTGCCACCAAATAAGCCAGCGTAGTTTTACCAAGACCGGAAGGACCGTGAAACAACAGGTGTTCCACCGGCTCGTTTCTCTTCTTTGCTGCTCCGATGACGATTCTTAAGTTCTCCTTAATGTTATTTTGACCAACATACTCACCGAACGTCTTAGGCCGGAGCGCGTTGTCTAAAACCTGGTCATCAGGAGTGGTTTGAGGGATTAAGTTTGAGTGGTTGACACCCATAGTAATTTGAGTTAAAATATAGCAGATTAAGTTGATTCGTAGCCGAAACTGTAAATTCGTATATTTGTCGAGCTCAGCTTGATTCGTAAATCGGTTTCGGTAAGAACCTCTATAACCTGTAGGCAATTGGAATGAGTATTTTTAATACGTAAGTCCAATCGGGATATTATCTTAGTTTGGATGAGTTGGTTCCGACTGGCTTACTCCTCGGAATTATCCTGCCCCCGTGTTTTTATGGCTCGGGTTTTGCCTACAGATTATAGGTGTCCTTACATTACAATTATTCTAATTTCTAATTAACCTAACTATTCTAAATAATACCCAATATCTAATCACAAAATGTCCAAACCGATTTAGTCATTAGGTTATTGGGATTTATTTAGGTCAATTAGAATAATTAGAACAATTAGGTTAATTTAGCCCAATACTCTCTCTATTTCTTCCATCGACGTCACTCCCTCGATCAATTTAATATACGCATCCTGCAACATCGTTATCATTCCTTCGGCTATGGCTAGATCCCTCACCTCTGATATTGCCGGCGACTTCAATATTAATCTCTCTATTTCTCGCGACATTTCAAAGGCCTCAAAAACGCCGATACGCCCTTTGTAGCCCGATTCATTGCATTCTTTGCATTTTCCGGGAGTGCCTATCTCCAAACCGGCATCCAGTTTGGGATATTTCGGCCCGCCAGAGGAACGGGCAGGCATATCGACATTTCGATATTTCGATAGGGGTCCCAATACCTCCTGTAACTTTTTTAGTTCAGCTTCTTCTGCTTTCCGCATTTTTTTACATTCTGGACATAATTTCCTGACCAGGCGCTGGGCCATTGCCATATTTATAGCTGGGGCTATTATTTGAGGCCTTATCCCGAGGTCTATTAAGCGGGGGACAGTGCCGGCAGCGTCATTTGTGTGAATAGTGGATAATACCAAATGCCCGGTCAGGGCGGCTTGTAAAGCGATATCGGCCGTTTCAGTATCTCTTATCTCTCCGACAAGCATAATATCGGGGTCTTGTCTGACGATGGCTCTTAACCCGTTAGCGAAAGTATATCCTCTGCGCGCGTCAACTTGGGTTTGAGATATATCCTCAATGTGGTACTCAATAGGGTCCTCTATGGTTACTATTTTTTTGTCCGGCGAGTTTAGGTGATTCACAAAGGCGTACAGCATAGTGGTCTTACCGGAGCCAGTTGGACCGGTTGTAAGTATAGCTCCTGTCGGTTTTTTCAGGACCTCTTTGACCTTATTAAGCAAGTCATCTCTCATACCCAGTTCTCCAATGTCTTGTTTGATCGTTCTGGGGTCCAAAAGACGCATCACTATTGTTTCGCCAAACTCGCTGGGTAAAACGGAGACCCTGACTTCTATAGACACGCTTTTTTGTCTGATCGTAAAACGGCCGTCTTGCGGTACGCCCCTGACGTTCAGTTTCATTTTAGACAGGACCTTTATTCTGTCTAGGGCCTTTTCATAAGGATGTCTGTCTATAACGGCGATATCGTGCAGTAAACCGTCAATACGGTATCGTAGACGGGCAGAATTTGATTCCGGCTCAAGGTGGACATCTGATGCCCCGGTCTTTAAGGCGCCGGCTACTAATAATTCCAGTAAGCCGGTAGTTGAGACTTTTTGCAGCCGGCTTTTAAGGTCGGAAGTGTTGTTTATTTCTTTCTCCAATCTATCTAGTTCTCCTTCTTGTATCTCTATCGCCCCGATCTCAAAGGTCTCTGCCTTTTTTATGTCTTGGTATCTTTTCAGGATATTTTGAAGGGATCGGGGATTTGTTAAAATGACCTCAACTTCGCGATCTTCTTTCAGCCGGGAAATAATTTTTTGAGTCGTGGGGTTGGCCGGGTCCGTTGCCGCGACGATGATCTTTGAGTCCTTTTTGAATATTACAGCGATGTTGGCTGAACGAGCCTCTTCCTCGTTTAACAAAGATAACGCGTCAGTATCGACGGGGATTGATACGAGGTCGGAGTAAGGAAGATTTAACTGTTGAGCAAGTATCTTGTATTTGTCTTCTGCTTCTTTCTGTTGTATCTCCGCGAGTTTTTTCTCCAGTTCTTCCTCTTTCTTTTGAACGGGGCTGCGTCTGGTGTTTTTGTTCTGCGATTTTTCGTCGGCCATATGATTTAATTTTATCACTAACAGGTAGCTTGATTATGAACAGTATTTGGTTTTGGAGATTTTTGTCCAGTAAAACTTGTGGACAACGAAGGCCTCTAGAGGGAGATGCGCTTTGCTCTGACGGGGCTTTTCAAAAGAGAAGAGGCAACTCTTGAAAAATGAGACGGGTTGCCTGTGGTATAAAAATCCACACAAGTTCGACTTGTTGTTTTAGCCCGACTTACAAAAAGAGCTCCCATTTGCTGAAGGAGATTCTTTGTGTGTTTTGCTATGGCTCTGCCGGAATCAACTAGTTTTGCATTACTTCTTAGGACCCTCTTTATTTGAGGCTTTAGAAAGGGGTAGTGGGTACAACCAAGGACAACGACATCGGCGCCGGCGATTCTCATTGATTCCGTATACTTAGACAATAGTTGAGTAATTTTAGGCGAGCTTAAATTTCCAGTTTCCACAGTATCCTCTAGATCGGAGCATCCAATATTTATAACTTTTGTGTTATTGGCGTGTGTCTCGATCAATTTCTTAAGGCCCCTGCTTTTGGAAGTTGACGGTGTTGACAAGATACCTATTACGCCTGATCTGCTGCTTATTGCTGCCGGTTTTACCGCGGGCACGGTGCCCACGAGGGGGATCTTAACTTTAGCTCTTAAGATATCAATTACATTGCAGGTGGCTGTATTACAGGCGACGACAATGATTTTAGAGTTCTTTGAGACCAAAAAATCACATATCTTCAGAGTCAACCTTCCCAGTTCTTTCTTTGATTTTTCACCGTAAGGGACGTTTGTCTGGTCGGCAACAAATATATAGTTTTCTTTGGGCATTAATTTCACAAGCTCTTTAAGCACGCTTAAACCGCCTACTCCTGAGTCGAATATGCCGATAGGCCGCTTGTCTGTGTTTAATGTCGTACCCATTGACTTATTTTACCACCTTTGATAGTATAGCAAGTAAGAAAGATTAAGTCCGCTGAGTGGCGGGCTTCATTATTAAATGCAAAATGTAAATATCAAAATGGAAAATGACAGTTCAAAATGTAAAAATGAGATAGTGTTAAAATGGTTTCATCATTCGTTAATTTTGAATTTTACATTGTCATTTTTAATTTTGATTTTTAAATTTTAAATTTTCTATGTTGGATATAAAAGAATTCTTACTAGCGATAAAGCAGATTGCCGAAGAGAAGGGAATACCTGAACAGAGCGTTTTGGAGACCGTTGAAGCGGCCATTGCGGCTGCTTACAAGAGGGACTACGGCAAAAAGGGCCAAATAGTCAGAGCCAAGCTTGACCCGGAGACGGGAGACATAAAGATCTCCCAGGTTCACTATGTGGTTGAAAGCGTTGATGAAGAGGGCAACTTAACCGGAGAGTTGCCGTTAAAACTGGTTGAAGAAAAACCTGATTTTGCCGAGCGTCCCGCTACCCTGCCTGCGCCTGTCCGCGCAGGCGGGCAGGCAGGCGAAGTTGACCCCGTTAGAAGTCGCGCTCGCGACAAAGTCGCGAGTCCGGAGGACCGTGGCACGGCTACTTCTAACGGGGTTGATAGGCACGTTAAGCCGCGGGGGCAAGGGGGACATGATTCAACGGAAGGTCCCGATGGCAAAGCCATCGAGGATCCTCGACAGAGTCGGGACGATATCGGCACGGGGGAAGTTAAATTTAACCCCGAAAAACATATCCTTCTCGATGACGCCAAAAAGATTAAGAAGAAGATAAAGATCGGTGACGAGCTTATTACCGAACTTGAGACCCATACTGACTTTGGGCGCATTGCCGCTCAAACGGCCAAACAGGTCGTTATACAGCGGTTAAGGGAGGCCGAAAGGAATGCTATATTTGAAGAATTTAAGAAAAAGGAAGGCGAAATAGTCAGCGGTATTATTCAAAGAAAAGAAGGACCTCTCGTTTTTATTGATATTGGCAAAACGAATGGGATACTTACAACTGCGGAGCAAGTACCCGGAGAGAACTACAGGATTGGTTCGCGGTTGAGGTTTTTGATATTGAAGGTTGATGAGACGTCTAGGGGCCCGGTAGTGGTCTTGTCAAGATCTCATCCGGATCTGGTTTATGGGTTGTTTATGATGGAAGTTCCCGAGATAGATAGCGGAGCTGTCGAGGTCAAAGCTGTTGCCAGAGAAGCCGGTTCACGAACTAAAATAGCCGTTGTCTCAAAGGAGAGTGGAGTTGACCCGATCGGTTCTCTTGTCGGGCAGAAAGGCGTTAGAGTACAGACGGTCATAAACGAGCTGGCCGGCGAAAAGATAGATATAATCTTGTGGAGCGAAAAGGTGGCGGAATTCATAGCTAATTCTTTTTCTCCCGCCAAAATTCTTGAAGTCAAGGTCTTAGATGAAAACAGAAGGCATGTCCTTGTTGAGGTCTCTGACGACCAGTTCTCGCTGGCCATAGGCAAGAGGGGACAAAATGTCCGCCTCGCGGCCAAACTTACCGGATGGAAGATAGATGTCAGGTCGCCGAAGGAAAAGGTCGGATTTACTGAAATAACGCAGACAGACGCGGACAGTACTCGGACAGAGACAGACGACAATAAAGACGAAAAGTAAAGAAATTGAGAAATTTAACTTCGCAAGTCCTGCGGACTTGCGAAGTTGTTGATACTTCCGCGTAAGTCCGCGTCAGATCGCATTGCGATCTATAGTCCGTGTAAATCAGCGATTTTTAAACATTGTTTAAAAATGAAGAGCAATCTTAAAAAACTAAACAATAATCAGGTCAAAGCGGTTGTGGAACTTGATCGGGAGGATCTCCAAAAATACTTAGATAAAGCCGAGAGCATGTTGGGCGGCGACCTTGAGATAAAAGGGTTCAGGAAAGGGAAAGCGCCCAAAGAACTGCTCAAAAAACACCTTGACCAAGAGCAGGTCAGGGCATTAACTCTTGAGGTAGCGGTCCAGGATAGTTTGTCGGATGTCATAAAAGGCAACTCCCTTGACGTTCTTGATACATCCCAACTGTCCGTAGAAAACAACGATTCGGCTCAGTTCAAGTATTCGATACTGCTGGATCTGTTTCCCCAAGTTGAACTTGCCGATCTCGGCGGGATTAAAGTAAAAAGACAAGATGTTAAAGTAGAAGACAAAGAAGTTGAGGATGCTCTGGAGACAATAAAAAATTCAAAGTCAAACTTTGTTGCCAAAAGAGAAGACGAAGCGGCGGAAGAGGGAGATAGGGTAGAGGTTGACTTTGAAGTAAAAAAAGATGGCAAAGTTATTGACGGAGGGATAAGCAAGAACCATCCTGTTATAATAGGTGGCAAGAGTTTTGTGCCGGGCTTTGAAGACAAGCTGATAGGAATGAAGAAAGGGGAAGAAAAGACCTTTACCTTGACTGCGCCCGAAGATTACTTCTATAAAGAAGTCGCCGGCAAGGAGCTTAGTTTCAAAGTGAAGGTCAACGATGTTAAGAAAGTTATCAGGCCGGAAGTTAATGACGGATTTGCCAAGTCACTGGGTCAGTTCGCCGACCTTGCAGAGCTAAGAGCAAGTATCAGAAAAGGACTGACGCAGGAGAAAAATATGAAAGAAATCCAGAGGACTCGTTTAGAGATATTGGATCACATTATTAGCCATTCTAAAATAGAAGTTCCCGAGGGTTTGCTTGCTAAACAACTTGACATAATGGTTTCCGATTTTGACCACACCTTGCATGGAAAAGGATTGGAACTTGGGTTGTACTTGGCAAAAATAGGTAAGACCCAAGAAGAGCTGAAAAAGGACTGGACGAAAGATGCTGAGAAACAGGTCAAAGTATCTTTAGTACTGCGCAAGCTGGCCAAAGACAGGAACATAGAGGTCTCGCCAGAAGAAGTTGAGATGATGACCGGCCAAGTTGTCCAGTCGGCCATAGCCAAGGGCGAAGCCGGTCAAGCTGATATTGATCCGGTTAAAATAAGAGAGAGTATTGAGTCAAGGATAGTTAACGAAAAGGCGTTGGAGTATATTGAATCGAGATGCGCTGTGTAATTACCACACGGTCCTATTCGGACAGGAAACAGACAGATACGGGCAATGATAAGACGGAGAAATTAAGAAATTAAGAAACTGCGCCACGGAAACACGGAAAGGGCGAAGGGCGCGGAATAGGAATTATCCAACTAAAAACTCCGCGCAAGCGGAGTTTTTAGTTGGACCGACAACCCGATATTCTTTTTGCGGTAACTGTGCTATCCTTTAAGATAAGGAAAAGTTGTGGTCTCGCCATCTCAAGCGAGAAAGCGAAGTTTTGTTGCCGCGGAATACGTAGCCGCCAGTTCAATTTTTACCATACTTATATTATACACTAATTTTATTATTTTGTCAATGTTTCAACTTTCCGCGTAAGTCCGCGTCAGATCGCATTGCGATCTATAGTCCGCGTAGTTCCGCGATTTTTAAGCATTGCTTAAAAATATTGATGTTCCAGTCCCTTCGTTACTCCAATATTTTTTTGCGTCTCGGTTTGGCTGCGGTTTTTATTTGGTTTGGAGTCGACAAATTTCTGCATCCGGAATATTGGTTAAGTTCATGGATTCCTCAAAGCTCTCTTTTGATTGCCTCAAGAATTGGTATCAGCGGGATGGATGTCGTCTATGTAAGCGGTGTTTTTGAATTACTGGTAGGCGCAAGTGTTTTGAGCAATATTTTTATAAAAATATTCTCCGTTTTGGCGCTGATGTTCCTGGTCGCTATTTTGCTCACTTTCGGCATAAGCGAAGTTATCATCAGAGATGTCGGCCTTATGGGAGGGTTCCTCGCTTTATTATTTTGGCCGGAGAATAGAAGATACTAGGTTAATTATTCTAATTTCTAATTAATCTAATTATTCTAAAGAATACCTAATACCTAACCCCTAAATGTCTAAAAATATTTAGTCATTAGGGTATTGGGGTTTATTTAGGTCAATTAGGTCAATTAGAATAATTAGGTTAATTTATAACCCTCCTACTTTCTACTTCTTGATTTTGAATTAAGTTTGACTTCGAAAATCATGCGTAATAAAACAATCTATCTAGACAACGCCGCCTCTACCCCAATAGATAAAAAGGTTGTCACGGAGATGGTCAAAGCTGCCAAGTTCTACGGCAACCCTTCTTCATACAACGACTGCGGCAGACAGGCGCGCGAATATTTAGAAAAAGCTCGGCTTAAAGTGGCAAGGTTTCTCGGTACGCATTCTGACGAGATAACTTTTATCACCTCTGGAACAGAAGCCAATAACCTTGCGATTCAAGGAATCGCAAAAAACCTACTGCGCTACTGCGTTACTGCGCTACAACCTAAATTAAAACCACATATTGTCACTACTAAGATAGAACATCCGTCAGTGTTAAGGCCGATAGAGCGACTCGAGAAAGAGGGTTTTGACGTTTCGTATCTCTCGGTTGACAAAGAGGGGTTTGTAAATATCGACGAATTGCAAAAAACTCTGCGACCGGAAACAGTTCTCGTGTCTGTCATGTACGCTAATAACGAGATAGGCACCATAGAGCCGATCGCGAAAATCTCGAAAGTAATTCGAGATTTTCGCGATGGAAATATCGAAATACCTGCCCGTTCCTCTGGCGGGTCGAAATATCGAAATCTCCGACGTGAAAAATTTCCAATTTTTCACGTCGATGCCTGTCAGGCGACGGAATACCTGGACATGAACGTTAATCGTCTGGGTGTTGATCTGCTTACTTTTAACGGCTCCAAAATTTATGGCCCGAAAGGAATAGGTGTTTTGTACGTAAGGAAAGGGGTTAATATCTCTTCTGTCTTGCTGGGCGGAGAACAAGAGGCGGGTTTGAGGGCCGGGACCGAGAATCTGATGGCTATCGGCGGGCTAGTCGTTGCTCTGGACAGGATAGAAAGTAAAGAAGGGGAGCGAGTTGGGGGCCTAAGGGACTTTTTTATTGAAAAAATAGAGCGATTGTTGCCAGACGTTAAAATCAACGGCCCTGTGGATAAACGACTTGCGAAGTCGTTTATCCACAGGTTGCCGAATAACGTGAATATATCGGTTCCCGGTTTAACGAGTGAGATTCTTTTATTAGAACTTGATAAATACGGCATCTGTGCCGGAAGCGGTTCGGCCTGCACCTCGCATTCGGTTGAACCGTCTCATGTACTTAAAGCCATAGGGTTGGATAAAAAATATTTGGATGGGGCCCTACGGTTTTCTATGGGCAGACACACAACGAAGAAGGATATAGATTATGTGTTGAAAGTTTTACCCAAAATAATCAAGGATTTAAGAAAGAGATACAAGGTGTGAACATAGTACCGGCTTCGGAATTTTAATTGATGTTCGAGGACTATCATGATATACTTATGTAATGAAAATATGTACAAAATGTAAGAAAGAGAAGTCCCCCAATGAGTTTAATTTCAGAGTAAAAAATATTGGATTGAGGCAATATCAATGCAGAGAATGCACCCGGGCTTTTGTAAGGAGTCATTATCAGAGAAACAAAGAATATTATTTAATAAAAGCAAAAAGAAGAAATACCGGGCAAAGATTGGAAGCGCGAAGTTATATTAAAGAATACTTACAAAAACATTCATGTATAGATTGTGGTGAGTCAGATATTATTGTCTTGGAATTTGATCACAAGGATAACAAGTTTAAAGAGGTGGCTGGTTTAGTCGGACACTATCCGCTATTGAAAATTAAGGAAGAGATAAAGAAGTGTGACGTAAGGTGTGCTAATTGTCACAGAAAGAAAACGGCTAAAAAGTTCGGATGGTCTAAGAGTATTGAGAAAATGTCCCCGTAGCTTAACGGATAAAGCAGCAGACTTCGAATCTGCTGATGGGGGTTCGATTCCCTCCGGGGACGCAATTTTTGAAAATAATTTTAAATATCCGCCCATAGCTCAGCCCCGACGAGATTTGCTGTCGGGGAGCCGACCTTGTGTTGCGAGCGTCGGCTTTGGTAGAGTCCCGATAATTTAGTCCGCCCCTAGCTCAATTGGTAGAGCAGCACCCTCTTAAGGTGAATGTTCCGCGTTCGAGTCGCGGGGGGCGGACTAAGTTATCGAGGATCCTCGATTTTTGTAAACAAAAATCGGGACAGCTGACTCTTAATCAGCTTGTCCCAGGTTCGAGCCCTGGTGGGCGGACCGAGTCAAACTCGGTTCCGTTGGGAAGTTGGGAACTAGCGTTTAAGCGAGGCAAGTCTGACTTGCCAGCGCATTATATTTCTTTTCCCCAAAATACAACGTCTGACGTTGTATTTTGGTTGGTAGTCAGGGTTATTTTAATCCTTCAACTACGCTCAGGACAGGTTACGCTTTTTAGGATTATGCCTGCCCGCCTCTGGAGGGGAACACCTTGCCTTTTTGTTGGCGATAGTGTATAAGACAAGAGGATGCTTTTACAACTCAAGGAGTTAAAATGATGAAAATCAATGTTCTTTTTGTGGCGTTAGGAGTTTCTCTACTTGCTTTTAACGTTTCTGCACAGCCACAAACAAATACTCAAGAGCTTCAGAAAGTTACAAAACTTTTTGATGATTTTTTATATTCCTGGTTAGTTGAACAAGATATTGATAAGGCCGTAGAGTATTTTGATAATGGTAAGTTAGATAGCAACACAAGAAAGATTTTTTCTGTTAATAGCCCCTCCTTTGATAGTAATATTTGGTTAAGAAAAGTTTTAACTATGTGGCTATTCAGCGATCATGAACAAGTGGAAATGTATGGCCATGGTGACCCAAATGAGCCAGATTATATAAACCTGCCACCTAATCCAAGTAGCTTAACAAATAAAGTTAACTGGCAAAGCGCCGCAGAAGCAATGAAGCAAGTTTTCCCTCTAACCCAAAACAACCGACCCAATAATGATTTGCCACTAGGTAGTTATGTGTCTGTGTTTATTCTCAATAATGCTCCCAGCGACGCTGTAATCTTTGTTGTAGAAAAAATTAACAACGAATGGAAAATAACAGCTCATCTGTGGTGGGTGGCTTAAACTGACTGACGTCAGTTTTTTTAATTACCCTCAACTACTAAAACCAAACTCGGCACATTACCAATGCCCCCTTGTTACCTCAAAACCAACTGTTCTAAGGTGTTCCTCTCCAGGGGTGGGTAGGCCATCTTAGGGTGTGTGGGCCGAGCTTAGCTTGGTGGGCGGACAGTTTACGTAACCAAAAAATTGTGTTATCATATAGCACAGTTTTTTAAGTTCATTGAAAAGGAAGGAGGAGAGAATTATGCATATATGGATTGATTCTCAACTGCTTCGACTCGCTTCGTCTCTTGCTGAAAAATTTAACTGGCTGACCGGTAAAGATAATTTTTGGCTTAGCTACCAGCTTATGATCATTAGCTTTATTACTCTCGTAATTGCTTATTACTGCCTGCAGTTAGACAGTAAAGGGCAAACGCAAATGCTAGCGGGAATAATTTTAACCATATCTATTTCTCCGCTTATTAAGGTAATGGAAATTACTAAATCAGAACGTCAGGAAACTAAGATACTAGAGCTAGAACTTTACTTCTTATTTATAAGATTAGTTCTTTTACTGTCAGTTCTTGGTACCTTTATTAGGATTACATATAATGAGATTTATTTTTTCAGATGTATATGGGTCACATGTTCCACCCTAGCTTTCTATCTGGCCAGTATCGACAACCCCCCGTTTTCTAAGAGCAAGGCCTGGGAATGGTTAAAAGACAAAGTCCAATTTTCATTTTTGCCATTAAATCCTATTCCGATTAATAATAGATGATAATTAATAAAGCGCGATAACCTCGTGCTTTTTGTTTATTTCCGTTCCAGTATCCTCCCACAATTCGTTAACCTAAAACCCGCTTAAGCGGGTTTTAGGTTTATGTACCTTGACGTTCTTCTGTGCCCTCCGTTCCTTTCGTGCTGTGCCCCGCACCGTGCTTTGCTCTGGTGCTGGGGTTTCCGGGGTTTCAGGAGACGATCTCAATCCGGATCTGTTTGACCCCGAATTCTTTGGCCATCTGCCTTTCCGGGAACCAGATGTCTACTCGGCGCCAGTATCTTTTGTGCATCCTATCTTCGACAACGAATACCTTGTTACCGTACAGGTCTGGTATTCTGAACTCGGTTCCGAAAGGCAAGAAGTTGGCGGCCGCGAGCCCATCTCTAACGCGAGTGTTTCGGGCGGTAACGAACGGCGTGTCGTCGGTTTGGTCCGGCGTAGAGGAGTAGGCGGTAGCCATGACGGTAAATATTTCTTTTGCCGGAGCGCTGGAGTACTTGTTAAAAGGAGGCGCGGGAATGTTCTCGTTAACCAACCAACCCTCAAAATCATAACTTTGTGTTTCGCTTGCATCCTCTTCTTTTATCCCCATGTTTTTATCGCTCACTTTGTCAAGCGCTCTTCCTATGGAAGAATCAGACCCAACGATGAACGAATTGCCGGTAGCGCTATATAGCCAATTGAATAGGGCCGCATCGGCTGAATAGACCGGTACCAAAATAGCCGTAAAAAGAACTCCTGTTATCGCTAGTTTTTTAAACATAGTTTTAACCCCATAAAGTACAGGATAAAATGGCGTTTTAGGTTCCGATTTGTCCAAAAATTGGACAAATCGAGAATCCTCGATTCTGTACTTAACACCACGTGTTAAACAGAATCGGGACACTAAAAAACGGCCTATCAAGCCATTTACCACACTCTTCAGGTTATGCTATAAGTATAGCAGATCTGGGTCAAAATTGCAAGCCCCCATTTTGCCTAAAAAGGCCACAATTTTTTAAGCATTTTTACCCCCGGTTTTGCCGAAATTATTAAAAAAATAAGACCCAAAACAACAAAGAATCCATCGTAGCTCCAGCGGGCGATATCGTCATCGGTTAGCTTGAGCCAAAAAGCGAATTCATCAAATGCCAGACCGAGCCCGAGGCCGTATAGAAGAGAAATGAGAAATTTGGCTCGCGGTCCGCTAAAGATAAGAGCCAGATATCCGGAGATCGCCAGCACGGATATCCCCCAAACGAAGTGATGGATATGAATATCGGCAATTGTAATACTAAGTCCCGGCGCTACTAAACTTACAAACCGGGCAAGAGTGAATGTGATTAAAAAAACCACTGCTATCGGAAAAGCGAGAGAAACATAAAGGCCGGGTTCTTGGGTAGTAACCTTGTGTCTTATCGCTCTGTGCATTCTTGAGAATATGTTGATAATAAACACGTCTTGGGAAGCCCTGCTTCGCGTAAAGCTTCGCAGGACAAAATTTGCGGCAATTTTTGAGCGGGTGAAGGGGATCGAACCCTCGTACCCGGCTTGGCAAGCCGGTTCACTACCACTGTGATACACCCGCAGAAGATTCTTAACTCATCCCGTCTATCCAACCCATTATTTTATGGAAGAGAGGAGTATCTCCAACTCTAATCTGAACAACACCAAAAGGGAGAGAGTTAAAAGGTCTAATCCTTTTGCTGGAGATACTAATTGTTTGTAGAACCTTTTGGAATCTGCTAGAGGGTATCCTAACAATTTTTTGCCAAAAATCCAATAGGTATACTGGATCCTGATGTTCAAAAAACCTGATGCCCACAGATATTTTATCATCCTTAACACTACAAACTTCACGTAAAAATCTCATGAACAGGGCTACCATTTTTGGGTCAGAATTTGTTAAGGATATGGGATGGTGAGTTCTTACTTTACCATTTAAATAGATCGGTTTCTTATGCCCTTCTGCCCAATATAAAGAAATACCCGCAATGAAAAGATCTCTATTACTTAAAGAACCAACTTCTTTTATCGCGAGAGCTCTTGTTTCTCGGGCTCTTATTTGTGCCTGTTCAGTTTGTTGTTTATTCCTTTTGACAAGAGCAAGAACTGACTTTTCATATACTCTCTTGCTTATTCTTTCTTTTGCTTCCGGGGGAATGTCCAAGGTTGAAAACCATCCTGACAGAGTGCTTTTCGGCACGTTTAAAAGACGATTAATTTCAGTATAACTTCGTCCCGCCATCCTTAGTTTGTAGGCCTTAAATTTATCGTTTCTCATAGCTATACCTATAAGTATAGCACGTTGGTTCAGTTTTAAAATCGAAATGTGGACAAGTGGGTGGGGATAACTCATTTGATGTAAAGATAAGGTTGAAAAATCCGTTTTAAAATGCTATTATCTCTAAGTTAGTATTGCCGCGGTAGCTCAATGGTAGAGCGCATCCCTAAATCTTTGGGGCTTTCCGTCGTAAGGCGGATTGAAAAATTGGGTGAATTCGGGGAAA
The DNA here is from genome assembly GCA_016185505.1 of Candidatus Yanofskyibacteriota bacterium. GTDB lineage: Bacteria > Patescibacteriota > Minisyncoccia > 2-02-FULL-40-12 > GWA2-44-9 > 2-01-FULL-43-22. The sequence goes on along the minus strand of JACPNL010000009.1, from coordinate 13,793 downwards.
CTCCGCAAGGACAATCCCGAGCCAATCCTTCGCTAAAGCTTCGGATTGCAAGCAAGCTTATTCTCAAACAAAAGAGGAAGGCTTGCCTGCCGTAGCATTGGCGTAGGCAGGTGTAGAGACTATCCCGAAAGGGAGTAGGACGTGGTAGTTTTTCTACTTTACGTTCGAAGCGCCCGACCCCCCGTAAAATTGCTCCGCAATCACGGGGTGATGATATAGTCCAAATTTATCCTTGGAAGAGGATGGCGTTGGGTGTTCGATTCACCCCCGCGGCACATTCCACAAAAAAATCAGCAGTTGCTGATTTTTTTGTGGTGGTGGGCGCGCCCAGACTCGAACTGGGAACCCCTTTCACGTCAAGAAAGTGCTCTAGCCAATTGAGCTACGCGCCCGCTGGTGCGCGGGACAGGAATTGCACCTGCACGTCCTTGCGGACACCAGCACCTCAAGCTGGCCTGTCTTCTAGTTTCAGCACCCGCGCGAATGGCTTAAGCCGCCTTCATTTTCTTCCTTGTTTCTCTGGCGGATTTCTCTCTCAAGTAGTAGAGTTTTGATTTTCTGGTGCCGACCTTCTTTACAACTTCTATCTTGGTGATGGTAGGCAGACGAAGCGGGAAGGTTTTCTCGACTCCAATGCCGCCCGAGACCTTTCTTACGGTTATTGTTCCTCCGGGTTCGTTGCCGTGTTTTCTGGCGATAATGATGCCCTCAAACGCCTGAACTCGGGACTTGTCGCCCTCTTTTATCTTCTGATAGACCTTAACCGTCCACCCCGATTTGAGGTCAGGGTAAGGATTTTGTCCGGAATTGTTTTGGTTGAATAATGTAAGCTTGTCCATTCCTTAACTAACGACAAACGACTAACAACTAATGACAAAAATGTTGTAGGTTGTAAGTTGTAGGTAGTGAGTCAGCTTAGCATATTTAGCGCGTTTTGCAACCCAGCACCAGAAAAAGCAGAAATCTACGATAACTAAAAACTGCTTTTACGGTGACTGGGCAAGCTCAAACAAGACCCCTTGTAGGTCTTGAGGTAGGTCGGCCTCAATAACTAATTTCTCGCCACTCAAACTGACAAACTCAAGTTTGTAAGCGTGAAGAAAAAGGCGACCAAGACCAAGCGGAGTAGCGGCTTTCCTGAAACCGTAAATAATGTCCCCGGCCACAGGAGTGCCGATAGAGTTGAGATGTACTCTTATTTGATGGGTTCGGCCCGTCTTCGGGAGGACTTCCAAGAGAGTATAATCTTTATAGTTTTTAACGGTTCGATATTCCGTCTCGGCTTCTTTTTTGTCTATCAATTTGTCCCCGATTATTTTTGTCGTCCTCTTTAATCCTATTCGGCCGAGAGGAGAGGAGATAGTGTCCTTCGGTTTTTTGGGTCTGCCGTTCACTAGGGCTAGATAATATTTCCTTATCTTTCTATCCTGAAATAGTTTTTTTAAATAAAAAAACGCCTTATCGTTCTTGGCAACGAGCAGTAATCCCGAAGTATCTTTGTCCAGGCGATGGACTACGCCGGTGCGGGGGACTTCGCTTCCAGAAGCAATGAACGGTTCGCCGATATTCTTAATATCAGGGAATTTTTCTACCAGCCAGCCAGTGATGCTATCTTGTTTATCACTGATATTCTTGGGGTGGGTTATCATACCGGCGGGCTTGTTTAAGATCAGCAGATTTTCATCTTCGTAGCTGATGTTGATGTTCGTATTCATTATTTTGAGGCATCTTTCTCTTCTAACTTTTTAATTAAAGCGCGAAGTTCTTCAACTTCCTCGTCGTATGTTCTTAACCGTTCAAATAGTCCAGATACAACTTTTAAAAGTGTTTTTTCGTTTTCTGTAATTGTGATAAGTTCATCAATTTTTTCGTCTGTAAGCTGGCCTTCTCGGACAAGCTCAAGAGCGTCGGCTAACACTGAGCTCGTGTCTATCTTTGCTTCATACGGCTGTTTTTTCTTTCTTGCCGATTCAACGTCGCCGATAACTCTGGCCGGTTTTTCCGGCTTGCTCGGAGTCGCGTCGAAGGGTTTTGGCTTAAATTCTTTTAGTTCTCCCATAGTTTAAGATTTCTTATTTACTTTAGTAAGCGCAGTTTTTGCGTATAGTTTCATTGTTTCACTCAAGCTATATTTTGGATCTTCTAATTCATCTTTTGAAAGCCAAGCCCACTCATCATTACCGTGTTCAGGAATGACGTTATCTGTGACTGAAGTTGCGAAATATATTAAATCTATATGTTCGTGTTTTTCTTCAACAAAATGTCTATTTATAAATTCTGGCGGTATAAGGTTTACTGCTTTGCCAGGATGTTCACCAACGGGTTTGCTACCGATTAAGGTTACTTCAAGCCCCACTTCTTCTTTGACCTCCCTTAGGGCGGCTTGGTTGGGGTCTTCCTCTAACTCTATATGACCGCCGACTCCTATCCAAATTGCATATTTATCGTGTTTCCTCAGTAAGACACGATTTTTGTGTACAACAAAACACTTACAGTAAAGTCAATCTTTTCGTGAATGTGCGGCATATAGTGGGCGATGGAGGGATTGAGCCCCCGGCCTTCTCGGTGTAAACGAGACGCTCTACCACTGAGCTAATCGCCCAACGCGCTTTGCACTGTGAAGCTTTAGCGAAGCAGTGGGCCTGGATGGAGTCGAACCATCTTCTGAATTTTATAAGAATCCCGTTTTGACCGTTAAACTACAGGCCCAATTTATCTGTTATGCTAGCATTTTATGGGGTTAATTTCTACTCCTGCTTACTATAGCGAGGCGGGCGTAAAGCGGAAACGACGGGGGAGCGCTGAATCGTGTTTATTTCACGATCGTAGTATAAATACGACAACTTTTTTGGCTAACTTTCTAATTCCTAATTCCTAACTTCTAGCCCACCAGTGCGTAGAATTCCTTCTGCTCGAGAGTTTCTTTGGTTATGAGTTCCCTGGCTATCTTATGGAGAGTTTCTAATTTTTGAGTGAGCACTTTCTTGGCTGTTGCCAAGCCCTTTGATACCAGTTTTTTAACTTCGCTGTCAATTTGAAAAGCGATTGTTTCAGAGTAATTTTTGGTGTGGCCCATTTCTTTGCCGAGAAACACCAGCTCGTCTTTCTCCCCATAGGTTATTGGGCCAAGTTTGTCCGACATGCCGAATTGAGTGACCATCTTTCGAGCAAGGTCAGAGGCAACTTTCAGATCGTTAGTTGCTCCAGTAGTTGTGTCTTTGAATATGCTTTTCTCGGCGGCGTAGCCGCCAAGAAGCACAGCTAGTTCTGATTCAAACTCTGCCTTAGACCTCATGTGTTTGTCTTCGCTCGGCAACTTCAAGGTGTATCCACCCGCTCGTCCCCGAGATACAATAGAAACCTTGTGTACCGGATCGGAGTGGGGAAGCGATACGGCGACTAGAGCGTGTCCGGCCTCATGGTATGCGGTTATCTCTTTTTCTTTTTTAGATAAAATATGGCTTCGCCTCTCGGGACCCAGAATAACTTTTTCTATTGATTGGAACAGATCGATTTGCCTTACCTCTCTCTGATTTTTTCTGGCGGCCAGTATCGCCGCTTCGTTAACTAGGTTTGCCAGATCGGCTCCGGAGAATCCGGGCGTTCTTTCGGCCACCACTTTTAAGTTGACTTCTTTAGCAAGGGGTTTTTCAAGCGCGTGGATTTTCAGTATCGCTTCTCTGTCGCTCATTGACGGCTCGTCCAGTATCACTCTTCTGTCAAAACGGCCCGGACGCAGAAGCGCGGGATCCAATATATCCGGACGGTTAGTTGCCGCCATAATAATTACGCTGTCTTTGGTGTCAAAACCGTCCATCTCAACCAGTATTTGGTTCAAAGTTTGTTCTCTTTCGTCATGGCCTCCGCCAAGACCGGCGCCTCGGTGTCTGCCGACTGCGTCTATTTCGTCAACAAAAATTATTGACGGAGCGGTTTTCTTTGCTAGTTCGAAGGTGTCTTTTACTCTCGAGGCGCCTACGCCGACAAACATCTCCACGAATTCCGAACCGGAGACGAAATAAAAGGGGACGTTGGCCTCATTGGCGACAGCTTTGGCAAGGAGTGTTTTGCCTGTTCCCGGAGAACCAACAAGCATAATACCTCGCGGTATTCTTGCGCCGAGCTTGTGGAATTTCTGCGGATCTTTCAAAAATTCAACCACTTCAGATATTTCTTCCTTGGCCTCTATCAGTCCGGCTACGTCTTTGAACATAACTTTCTTTTTGCCGTCCAAGTTTGCCAACCGCGCTTTTGATTTGCCGAAAGACAGCGCCTGCATTGAACCCTGTTGGGCCTTTGAGAACATAAACCAAAAGATGAGTAATATTAAAAGAAAAGGCAGAACAATCGGCAGTACTGATCTGACAATTACTGCAAATCCGCTGGCGTCTTTTACCTCAACCGAAACGGCCGAAAGTTTATCCTGTTCGGCGCCCAGGTTGGCGAGTGTTTCAAAAGCGGAGACAGAAGTTTCTTTCTTTGTCTCCAATAATTCGCCGCCGGCGAGTTTGATTTCAAGCAAGTCCTCTTTGACTGTAATACTCTCTACCTCTCCGGCGTTTATTTTACTCACTAATTCCGAAAGGGGAACAACTGTTTTGTCCGGCGACTGGAACAAAGATACAAAAGCCGCCAGTACTAGTAGCGAAACAAAAATGATTAGAATGTATTTTAGGGCTACTTTCATATTAATGTCCTATCTTATCACAACTTAGTTTGTTAAAAAAAGGGGCGCTGCGAGCCCCTCGCCTATATAAAAAGTGATCGGACTATGCAACGCCCATGATATCGAGACCTTCCAGGATTCGTTTGACGTGGCTGTAATATACATACGTAGTCGGTTCTAGCGGATTTTCTCGGTCTTCTTCGGGATTCAAGTAGAATCGTTTGTTCTCCCACATCCACCGGAGCAAACTTACCGGCAGAAGGGCGAACCCGCCGATTTCACATAATTCTTCGGGCTCATCTTTCTTGCCCACCTCTTCCTCGTCAACTCCGAGAGCAAGAAGCTCTTCTCGTGCAAGGGTATTAATACTTATCCCGAATTGGGCGATGTCTTCCGCCGTACATTTGCCTTCGGCGATAAGGTCGTTCTTAAGACCAACAAGGAATTCTCTGACCCTTGAATTGAACCAGTCAACGTCGGCGAGATAATAATTCATTGGGTTTAAGAGAAGTTTCTCGTTCGGCATCAGTTCGACGTGAACTTGTTGCCCATCGGCATACATTATCTCTGGACGAGTCCGTTCGTCGGTTTTCTTGTCCAATATCAGGGCCTTGTTTTTCTTCTCCGGAATAGGGATCAAACGAGCCCTAGTGACCCTTATCCCGCTCTCATTACCACCCTCTCTAATGGCGGCGCCTTCAGTGGTCTCGAGCCATTCCGGATTTTGCCCGCCCCCGGGCATTCCGTAGGCGGCCGGCTTGCCCTTTTTTATGCCGCCCTGTCTAGCACCAAAGCCCAAAAGTTCGTCCAAGGGCTTATTTCTGCCTTTATCGGCGCGGTTATAAACTAGAAATATCTTCAACTCCGGAGAGAACGCCTCGTCTTTTATTGGAAAGATACAAAATGATGTCGGAGAAGACGGCTGTCCTCTCCAATCAACTGATTTGGGCTTTCCCCATCGTCTGGCCATTTCTCGGCCTCCTTTCTTGTCTGTATTATTACATAGGTTTCATTATATGTCAATCTTTTATGTTTTGTAAAGTTATGCGCGAGAAACATCCCTATATAATGGTATATGGGTATATGAGGGCATAATTCTGATTTAACGAATACGTAAACCGGTTTACGTATTCGTTTTAAAAATTTAAAGTCCCTCACCTTTCTGTTTTCTGTCGAAAAGTGAGGGACGAATTGCGGCTAAACCGCTATTTTATGCTAGATGAATATCTTTCTGCCATTCAGTCCCCAGATCGGTTTCTTCGGGGGGGGAGGCAGGGAATGCACTCGTTCGGCGAAGGCGTTGAACGATTCCTTGCCGGGGCAATGGTGGACGATGAGCGTCTCCGGCCTTGCGAGCCGAACCCTCTCCACCAGCCCGTCCTGATAGTCGTGAGATGATCTGTTAAAATGACGAATGTCACAGCGGACGTTAACTCGAATCGGTTCGAGCCGTCCGTTGACGAACTTCTTCATCTTGATCGTCCGGCCACGCTTGACGTTGAACAATCTTTGCGTGGTTGAATCGTCAAAGATGTGACTAGTGAAGACCGCCGCATTCTTTTCGCCCTCAAGTATCACCGGCGCGTAAGCCGATGCGGCGAAACCCTGATCAAGCGTCGCCGAAGGGGCGATGATGGGTACAAAGCCGTGAAGACCGGCCACATACTCGGCCCGCTGTTTCCAGGCGAGCTCCTTCTTATCCTTACTCTTACCTTCTTCAATGAAGAATACTCGGCCGTCCTTCAGCCGCTCCTCAATGTCCGGCACTTCAACTCGGATATGATCGCGGGCAAGGCCGTCAACGACAACTTTGTAGCCGAGGTTGTTGAACATGACCATGTCGTTGCCGGCTTTTGTTCCGGCAAATACGGCATCCAGAAGAACGCCACCTCTCGCATCAACCTCTCTGGCAAATTGGCCAATTTCCTCGACTAACTGCTCGCGCGGTTTTTCCATCCGGCGGTCACCGTTGGTTGCCTCGGTAACCATCGTTCCTGGGCGGTCAAAGAAGTCGCCAAGAAAATTATCCGGCGGCAGAAGCACGCCACGGGCGTTTTCCTGATCGTGACTGGCTACATCGCCGGTCAGATAGAAATACTTGCCATTCGGCAAAAGCATGTACGTGGATACAGCACCGACATCGTGGCCGGCATCGTAGAACCCCATCTCCCATCCCGGCCACTGTCCGCGCAGGTCTTCCTGCGGGTCAAGCCAGTAGGGTGCATCAAACACCTTCAGGTTGGGATTGTTATAGAACGCGTCAGCCATCTCCTCGGTGAAGATCGGCTCGGGAATGGGTAGGCCGTTCCGCCGGGCGTTCTCGGCTTCTTTACGCCAGATATTCAGGGAGTCCTCGATGGCGATACGCGCGCCTTCAAATGTCTTGGCTGACATGAAAATCAGCGCTTCAGGATGATGATGCACGAGTCGGACAAGCGCGCCGACGTGATCCAAATGCTTATGGGTGAGAATGATCAGATCAATACGAGTCCCGTTCAGCCAGTTGCCGTCGGGCACATACTGTTTCTGAATCTCATCACTTTTATCGAATCCAATGCCGCAATCAACGGCGATATTTTTTCCGCAAAGGCGGATCAAATGCATCGTGGCGCCAATAAAGCCTCTGATTTTTCGTCCATCTTTCGTTCTTCGGTACTCGCCAAGCTGGCGATACCAGTTCCTGTCACTTTTCACGTTTAGCGCCCTCCTTTGACGCTTTGTTTAAGAACTCACCAGAAAAATCTTACATCGAAATATAATGAGCATATGCTTATTATATTTCGGTCGGGGACAAAACTTCTCTGACGAACTCTTAACTCTTGAACAAATACTTAAAAAAACGACCCGGAGGAGGGGAGGAGGTTGTGCCTCCACCCTCCTTCCGGGTACGTGCCCCTCACCTTTCGGTCTCGAAAGGTGAGGGGTTGCTCTCGGGAACGCGGGGTTAGCCGCGGTTCCCGATGTTGCGCTCGCGCGGGTCGGCGTTCCGCCGACCCTGACGACCGGCGGTGGCCATGTGGGGGTTGCCGCGGAACCGTCCGCCGCCCCTTTCCACGCGCTGCCCGTCCTCGGTCACCAGGCCGAGTGCCCGAGCGTTCTCGTCCTTGCGGGCGAGGTACGCCGCGCGTCCGGCATCCTTCTTGGCGTTCGTCGCCGCGACGAACGCCTCGGCCTCGGCCTTGCCGAAGGACTTGACGAACCACCCGGCATCCTTGTAGGACGCCGAGAGGGAACGCTGGTCACGCTGACACAGCGGACCGAGCACCCGCAGCTTCGAGTGCTGGTTCTTGGGGTCCACAGGGACCGCCAAGAAGGCGCCGCGGTACGCGATGCCGGCCGGGTTCGACTCCGACACGACGCGCTCGTCGGTCTGGAGCGCCCCGGTCGCGGGGTCGACGTGGGCCATCCGCACCGGCTGGAACCGGTACGCGCACTGTCCGCTCGGCGCGGTGCAGGTCACTTCCGGTCCATCGTACGCGATGATCTCACGCACCTCGTCCGCGGCCATCGAGTGGCCGAGCGCTCGGGCTCGCGCGACCCAGAGCCAGCTCGGGATGGACTTCCCGAGCGCCAGGAACGCTTCCTGGCCGTCCTTGGTTCGCGGGGGGTACGGCAAGCGATCGCTTGCCTCGCCGTCCTTGGTCGTCGTCTCGGCGGCGGCCGTTGCCGTCGCGAGGTCCGCCTTCTCGACGTTCGACAACTCGTTGGTCGGAAACGGAACCTCTGTCGCCGTCATCTTCTTCACTCTGCTCTTGGTCTTGGCCATGGTTGGCCTCCTTCGCCCGTAATGGGCACTGACGTTGGTTGACGAATCCCGATACGAAGTTGCGGACGCCTAGGGCGTCCTACTTCGTACGAGACGGGCCCCTCCCCCGCCTGCTTCCAGACGGAGCAGGACTGCAGAAAAGAGGGGATTTGGCTCCAAAATATCGATATATCGACATTTCGACATTGGCTTCAAGTCACCTCTTTTCTGCTCGCCTAGTATTAATGTTCTGCCTTCATTATACTCCTCTCACAAATTTTGTCAAGTGTTTGTGTCGGATGTGCGGGAAGTGTGTCTACAGATTCCGCAATTGCGGAATCTGTAGACAGTTGTAAGCAAGTGAATAAACGAATGCCCCGACCGTGGTCGGGGCTGGCGGACATCGTCCGCTCAAAATATTCATACCGCCGTATAACTAGCAATTGCTAGTTATACGGCGGTTACGGTGATACCAGCTGAACCTTTTTGCCGGCGAGTTTCAGCTCGCTGGCTTTGTTCAAGATGGAAACCTTCGGGCCAATGCCCTGCGTGAAGCCGTTTTCCAGCTTCTCTCGACCACCTTCATATGCCATCACAGGCTTGCCATCCGGCTTGACGGCTTCTTTGCGACCGGCGCAATCCAACATCAGTACACTGCCCTTGCCGGTGGTGCCGTCTTCGTTCAGATACGGATTCACATACGCCTCCGTCATCCAGAGATTCAACTTGGTAAAGTCAACGAAAGCGTTGACCAGCTGATTGAATCTCTCCACAAAATTCTTGTGAGGAGGAGCGTTGCTGATGCTCTTTCGATGAACGAATGTGAATCGCACGTCGCTCATCTTGACGTCAACCGACTTCCCCTTTTTGAATCTCGTTGAGATTTTTTCTCCGGCGACTCTCGCGCCGACGAATGCGTAGTCGCCCTTGGTGTTGAGCAGACCTGTTGATGGGCAGCCGGGGAATGCAGGCCGGCACCAGTTCGCTCCGAACCCAAAACTTGAATACCACGAGCCGAACTTTCGGCCCGAGCGTAGCCAGGTGCCGAATGGTACCTGGGGTAGCGACGACCCCGACGTTGACAGTCGGGGCTCCGACCGGAAGCGTCGGAGCTGTGGTTTTGGCCACATTGTCTCCTTTGCCCACCCGAAAGCAGGACTTTGTTGTGGCCCCGCCTAGGCGGAGTCGGGGTTAACGAACTAACGACTGTCCAGATTATACATCATTACAAAAGTTTAGTCAAACTTTTGTAAAATCTCTAAATCCTAAAAAATTTAAAGTTTAAAGCACAAAGCACAGATTCCACAAAACACAAATAAAACACAGCACACAAACTGCCGAAAACACAAACGTTTCGGTTTCTGTGTTTTGTGCTTTAGTTCCTGTGTTTTGGGTTTTAGACTCTGGAGATTGGAGATTTTATTCCAGCGTGAGAACTATCTTGTGATCTTTGGCGTCAATACTGACGATGGCGAAATTGTATTCCTCGCCGACTTTGACTGTTTCTTCAAGTTTCTTTTCGCCCGATTCGATCGCGGGGAGGAATCCGACGATTTCGCTAGTCAGTTCTACAAACGCGCCGCCTGAGCGGACCTTGATGACTTTGCCTCTGACTTTCTGTCCGACCTGGAATTTTTCTTCAACCGTTTCCCAGGGATCGGGTTTCAGGGCTTTTAGAGAGAGAGCAACTCTGCCTCCGTCTAGATTTATTATCTTAGCTTTTATTTTATCGCCGATACGGAGAACTGCTCTGGGGTCTTCTATAAATTTCCAATCAATCTCCGAAGAGTGTATCAAAGCGTCCAAGTTGTCGCTCAATTTTACAAAAGCTCCGAAATCCGTCACTTCGGTTATCGTGCCGTCCACCATATCGCCGACGTTGAACTTTTTGAGCTCTTCCTTTGTAAGATCTTCCAGTATCGCTTTCTCGGAAACGATCAGCTTGTTCTCTGATTCAGAAAAATCAAGTATCTTTACTTTTAATTCCTGTCCCTTGAATTTTTGTAGGGCTTGAACGATCTTGGTTGTATCGCCTCCCTCTATCTTGGGGTAGTGTTCGGGAGAGAGCTGGGATAATGGCAAGAATCCCTGGACTCCGCTAACTTCAACTATCAATCCACCCTTATTTATATTGATGACTGTGGTTATCAGTATCTCTTCTTTGTCCATCTTTTCTTTTATATCCTGCCAGGCAGTTGTCATTTGGGCCGACCTTAAAGACAGCTCCCGATAACCGTCTTCGTTCTCCATCTCTACAAGCATTGCCGAGACAGTGTCCCCGGGCTTCAGCGCTTTCATCCTTTCCGGATTGTCGTAGAATTCACCCGGATAAACTATGCCGATGCCGGCGGTACCAAGGTCAATGATCACGCTGCTTTTGGAGACATTTATTATTTGGCCCTGCAGTATGGTTCCTGGTTTCGGTAGATAAAACTCCTCCTTAGCCAGAAGGTCCTTCATTGTTTTTATGGGTGATGTGGTTAAGTCCATATGTTGACGGAGTATAACCAGAAACTTGACTAAAAGCAAGTTATTAATTTCCAATTTCCAATTTTACAATTTTCAATCAATGATTAAATTTATCAATTTTCAAACACTAAATACTTGGATTTGATAATTGAAACATTGAAAATTCATTGATAATTGAGAATTGATAATTGAAAATTTATTTGTTATACTTTAGGTATGACTATCACCTGGTTCGGACATTCCTGCTTCAGGATAGAAGCAAAAGGGGGCCCTTCGACTGGCTCAGGACAAGCAAGTATTCTTATTGACCCTTTTTCCAAAGACATTGGTTTGAAGCCGCCTCGCGTCAAAGACGATCTTGTTTTGGTGACGCATCAGCATTATGACCACAATAACGTGGAGGGCGCTCCTGAACAAGCAATGATAATTGACGGCCCCGGGGAATATGAGAAGCAAGGCATATATGTGAGGGGCATTCTTTCGTTTCATGATAAAGTTGAAGGTAAAGAAAGAGGACTTAATACTATATATGTAATAAAAGCGGAGGATATGGTAATTTGCCATATGGGCGACTTCGGTCAAGCAGAGTTTGATAAGAACCAGCTGGATGATATCGGCGATGTTGATATATTGATGCTCCCGGTCGGAGGCAAGTACACTATTGATTATAAAGAAGCGGTCCAGGCGATAGGAGAGATAGAGCCGAAGATCGTCATTCCAATGCACTACAAGGTCAAGGACTTGAAGATAGACGTAGACGGACCCGATAAGTTCATAAAGGAATTGGGGCTGACGCCCGAAAAAGTAGACCCCTCGGCTTCGCTCGGGGCAGGTAAATATAAAATAGCAAAAAAGAATTTGCCGATGGAAGAAATGAAATTAGTAGTATTTAGCATGTAGAACGTAGAAAGTAGAATGTGGTTTTAAGACCACGCTCCACGCTCCACGCTCCACGCTCAAAAATTGTCCTTTCTTGACGACATAAAAAACCAACCCCAGCACACCAGAGAGATAATGTTTGGTCTCTCGGTTTTCGTAACCGTTTTATTAATCGGGATGATATGGTTCCGCTCTTTTCAGAAAAATCTTTACGCGCTGATGAACCCTCCCGAAGAGGTTGATAAAATGCTGGCCGTGGAGAACGCGCCGACTCCGTCGCTATTTGGTTTTATCTGGCAGTCAGTCGGTGAAGTTAAGGGACTGGTGTCGGGGTTATTCACGAACCGACCACCGACCCCAGTACCAGAGCAAAGCACGGTACGGGACACAGCAACCGACAACCAACAACAAGAGAAGATAGAGCTTGAAAGTGGGAAAGTTTATACATTGCCGTTGTCAGAGTATAAGAAATTAAGAAACTAAGATATTGAGAAACCCCGACGCCAAAGGGTCGGGGAGCCGACAGAGTTCCCCAGGAGTGGGCGATGCCCCATTCCGAGAACCGAAGCGTCGGCTTTGAGAAATAACTAAAAAGCAAGCATCGCTTGCTTTTTAGTTTGATTTGTAAAGAGAAAATTTATAGTTGAATTTTAGTAATAAATTTGGTATTATGTAGATACATTTTATGGCTGAAGACAACATAAAACAAAACATCAAACAACGCGAGATAACCGAAGAGATGCAGCAGGCGTACTTGGAGTATGCTATGAGCGTTATTGTCTCTCGGGCGCTTCCCGATGTCAGGGATGGCTTGAAGCCGGTTCATAGAAGGATTTTATATTCTATGCATGAAATGGGTTTGAGACCTGGCGCCAAATATCAGAAGTCGGCAAAAGTGACGGGCTATTGCATGGGCCAATTTCACCCGCACGGTGATGCGGCAATTTATGATTCCCTTGTTCGCATGGCTCAGGATTTTTCTCTTCGCTACCCTCTTGTTGACGGTCAAGGAAATTTCGGTTCGCGAGATGACCGCGCGGCCAGCATGCGTTATACAGAATGTCGCATGGCACCTATCGCTAGTGAGTTGCTTGAAGATATAGACAAAGAGACGGTTGATTTTGAAGATAACTATGACGCGTCGGTCCAAGAGCCAAGAGTTCTTCCGACCAAAGTTCCCAACCTTTTAATAAACGGTTCAATGGGTATCGCCGTCGGTATGGCTACCAACATTCCTCCCCACAATTTGGGCGAGGTTCTTGACGCTCTTATGTTGCTGACCGATCGTCCCGATGCCGATGTTGCCGAGCTCATGAACTTCGTCAAAGGTCCCGACTTTCCGACTGGCGGCGTCATATATAACGAGACCGACATTCGTAACGCTTACGCTACCGGTAGAGGTCCCCTGATAATGCGGGGCAAGGCCGAAATTATGGAAGGTAAACCCGCCAGAGGCGGGTCCGCCTCTGGCGGAAAAGGTTTCCAGATTATCGTTACGGAGATTCCCTATCAAGTTAGCGTTGTCGAACTCATAAAACACATCGCCGATCTGGTTAAAGATAAAAAAATGGACGGCATCAGGGACATACGGGATGAATCGGACAAAGACGGCTTAAGAATTGCTATAGACCTTAAACAAGACGCTTTTCCGAGGAAAGTCCTCAACCAGCTTTTTAAATACACCGAACTTCAGAAGTCGTTCCACTTCAATATGCTGGCTCTGGTGGACGGCATTCAGCCCCAGATACTGGGATTGAAAGGATTGCTTGAGAAATTCATTGACCATCGCAAGGAAGTGGTGACAAGGCGCGCCAAATTTGATTTGAACAAAGCTAAAGACCGAGCTCATATTTTAGAAGGCCTGAAAAAAGCGCTTGATCATATAGATGAGATAATAAAAATTATCAGAGCATCCGATTCAAAAGAAGACGCTTTCAATAATTTGGTGAAAAAATTCAAATTCTCCGATAAACAAGCTACCGCGATATTAGAGATGAAACTTCAGGCCTTGGCCGGTCTTGAGAGGAAAAAGAT
>JACPNL010000011.1 GCA_016185505.1 Candidatus Yanofskyibacteriota bacterium | reverse complement strand
TCAACCATCAAGTCAAGATAGGTGCGAAGATATGAGACCTCGGGATTGAATGGCGGCATTTTGCCTAGACGATGAAGTTCTTTGCTTGCCTTTTCTTCAACTTCTTTGGGCATTCCCGCGGCGGCTATCTTGTGTTTTATCGTTTCCATTTCGCCTTTCTCGTCATCAACGCCCAATTCTTTCTCTATGCTTTTGAGTTGCTCCCGCAAAAACAATTCCTTCTGCATCTTGCCGAGTTGTTTTTTGGTTTCCTTAGCGACTTTTTTCTCGGCTTCCAATAATTCCGACTCTCTGGCCAGATACGTGTTTAGTTGGCGTAAGGCGTCTATCGCGCTCTCCATTTCAAGGACATTTTGCTGATCTTCTATTTCTAAACCGGAATTAACCGCCATCAAACTTATAATATGCTCGGTGTCTTTGATCTGCGACATCATATATATAATTTCGGGAAGGATTGTTGGAAATGCTCTTACTTCCGAGATCATTCGAAACTGCTCTATGGCTTTCCGAAGGAGCGCTTTTTCTTCTAAACTATCCCTGACCGTCAACGAGAACGGAGCGGCCTTTATCCTGAAGAATGGTTCTTCGTTGGTAATTTCCGTTATCCTTGCTCTGACCAAACCCTCAACATCAACTTTGGAAGAACCGTCGGGTAATTTGAGAACGGAGATTATCCTGCCGATAACGCCGGTAGTGAAAATATCTTTTTTGTTCACAGTGAAAATATCTTTTTTGTTCACATCGTCTTCGGTGCTTCTCTGGGTGGCAAAAAACACCAGCCGATCAGTTAAATGAGCGTACTCCAAAGCGCTGACCGATTTGGGCCGCTGAACGATAAGCGGAATAACCGCCTTTGGGAATAAGACGGTGTTTTTCAGAGCGATAAGAGGAAGCTCTTCGGGGATAAGGATGTTGTTGATTTTAAAATCTTACATAGCTAAAACACAAAGCACAGGAACCAAACAGGGCAATAAATTAACCTAATTATTCTAATTAACCTAATTGACCTAAATAAATCCCAACGACTCAATGACTAAATCGATTTGGTCATTTAATGATTGGGGATTAGTCATTATTTAGAGTAATTAGAATAATTAGTATAATTAGAATAATTGGGGGTGTTTATATTTTGTATTTATATTATCACACTTTTTAAAAAATTAAAAGGGGGACACGTGTCCCCCTCTGGCCCCCGAAGGGGGCGTCGGCGTTAGCCGTTGTAAGTATCAGACCGGCGGCGTAGAACCTACAAGATTTTCTCGAACTCGACCTCACGCACACTGCCTTTCTCAACGATATGCGCTTGGTAGAGTTCAAAAGAGGCGTGAGGCAGATATTCCTTTCTGATAAACTCTGCCAGGCCATGGAGGTGCTTGCGCTGCCACTCTGGAACTTTCACCAGACCACCAAGCTTATCGGCAATCTTGGCGTAGCCCTTGCAGTCGTCGTGATTGATAAGGACGACTCGTGCCACATCGTGACGATCTGTCATGGTCTTGAGGTGTGACCTTACTGTGTACCAGTTCTTCGGAAACATCATCTGCATCCCGAAGTGGCTGGTCACGCCAGGCAACGCTATGATCATCGGCATACGTATACCGAGATCATTCTTCAGGTAGGCTCTGAAGGCTTCCTGAAAACGCGGATCGGCACAGTGAATCACGAGAGCGTCCGGAATACCTTCTGTGAGTTGGTACTTCACTGTTTTCTCCTCTCCTAAGAATAGAGGTCGGGGTTGTTACCCCGACCTCTATGAATGAACGAGCTACTTCGATTCGGATGCATCGGCCCCTGTTGAAACCGAAGTTGTCATGTCGTCCAGAATCTCGGAGGTCAGCCCGACCTTCTCGAGCAAAGACCCGAAACCCAGTGCCGTCGCCTTCGAGACGAAATTGAAGAACAGCTCCGGTGTGATGTTGGCATACTTGGCCAACGATCCGGCACCATTACCGTTATGGCCATTCCCGCCGAAATCATACATCCGGATCGAGTCAACACTGCCGAGCGGAGCGGCCATCTGGCCGAACACGTTGGCAAGGCCGTCGGGCCCGAGCGCCTTGGCGAGAGCTTCGCCCAGGGCCTCTGCAACCTTGGGGGCTGCGTCGAGCACCTGTAGAAGTTTGCCTGTCTGATCCAGTTTGGCAAGCGCGAGAGCCAGCTGTTCCTTACCCTTGGCCTCTGCGAGGAGCTTTGCTTCAGCACCGCGTGCCTCTGCAAGCAGTTCTGCTTCCTTGCCGGATGCAGCCGCCCGCAGTTCAGCTTCGGTACCCGTGGCGGCGGCAAGACGCTTTGCCTTCTCGCCATCGGCTTCAGCTGTGAGCTTTAGACGTACGGCTTCGGCGTCGCCCTTGCCGATTGCTGCCGCAGCATCACCATCAGCCTCAGCCTTGGTTCGAGTCGCGTCGGCCTGCTTGGCAGCTGCTTCGAAAGCCGCTTCAGCTTGAATGACCTGTTGCCTCTTCTTGGTTTCGGCGTCGAGGATACCTGTCTGCTTGTTTCCCTCGGCCCTGATAACCGCGGCCTGCTTCTGCGCTTCGGCCGGTTTGATGACCTGGAACTGCAGTTCCTTCTCGACACGAGCAGTCTCCTGATCGGCGAGTTGGATACGCGCAGTGGTCTCGGCCGCTTCGGCCTCAACCTTCCTCTGACGCACTGTCTTGTCCGCTTCGGCCGCCGCGATGGCGCCTGCCTGTTCGGCAATCGCCTTTTCGCGATCGGTCAATGCCTTGAATTGCGCAACTTGAACGTCACGCTCCTTCTTGGCCTCGGCGATCTTGACTTCGTTCTGCGCGGCGACAGTCTCGGCTTCTTTCGTGGCGTTGCTTGCCGCGATCTTGGCTTTGCTTTGCGCCTCGGCTTCGCCGATAGTAGCATCCCGCTGAACTTCGGCGGTACGCTTTTTGCCCAGCGATTCGATGTACTTAACCTGGTCAGTGATCTCCTGAATGGTCAGGATGGAAATGCGCAGACCGAGCTTCAGAAGCTCACTCTCCGCACCTTCCAAGACCGCCTCATTGAGCTTCTTGCGCTCACCGATCAGGTCTTCAACCGTCAAGGTGCCGAGAATCGACCGCAGTTGGCCTTCCAGGTTTTCCCGGGCAATCTGGTTGATATCCTGTTCCTTCTTACCTTCGAAGTTGCGAGCGGCAGTGATGAGACTCGACGTATCGGTTCCGATCACGACAGTAGCTGTGCCTCTAGCGTCGATCATCACGTCGAGCGCTTAGGTCCAACTCGGCATAGTCTTCCAAGAACGGGAGGACAAGCGCGCCGCCGCCGGTGAGCAGGCGGAATCCAAGCTTCTCCTGCTTTACGGTTCCATCCTGTTGCGGGATCTCATAGATCTGCTTACGGCCGTAGATGATCCCGACGCGGCTTGGCGGCACTTTCTTGTACCGGCTTGCCGCGTAACGAAGAGAACCAAGGATGGCTATGAACAGTAGGACTGTTCCGATAACCCATCCGAGGTTTGCCGAGAGCTGTTTCCAAAACTCCATGTCACCTGCCTCCTTGTGTTTGAGCTTCCACCAAGTACACACCACCGGCATCGCCGACGATTCTCACTTGAGAACCTTCCGACAACGAAACCGGTGTCGTCGAGCGAGCCAGAAACTCTTGCAAGCTTCCGGCCACACTGCACTGGACCTTGCCCACCCCGTTTGCGGGAATAGACATCACGACCGTACCAGTCGCATTCATGATGCGTGCGACTGTCACGGTTGAATCACCCTGCTGTTTTGCAAGCAGGTGCATGACGCAGAAAGCGAGGCCCCAGCAAGCAATACCGGTCGCGAGACCGGACATCGTGCTTCCGGGCATCCCCACGTCATTGGCCCTGATAACCGCCCCCATTCCGCCGAACCCGATGAGAAACCATGACACATTGAAGACCGAAAACACGCTCGACCCTCCATGGTCATGGTCGCCATCAAAGTCATGGTCGTGCCCGACGTCGTGGTCACCGAAAATCAGTGCCCCAACGAAGAACAGGAACCCCATGAGCCCGGCGACGATAAACAGTGGCATATCCCCTTCCTCTCTCCGTGGCTCTCCACAGTTGTGAACGAACTGCCATCTCGAGAGCCCTTCTGGCAACTCGAGATTTCCAAAATATTGTAGCATATTGGGCTATGCTTTGTCAACCTGCCCCATCAAAAATACCAAGCACAACAACACAAAGGAGCGAGACCCCTTGTTGCGTCGATTAAATAAAAACGTCCGAGGAGCGAGGCCGTTGGGTAATTTTAACCACAGAAGCGCTGAAAAATCGGAAAACACGGAAAAATTAGCGTTGAGGAGCGAGACCCCTCTAAATTTTGAGAATGAATAGTTTGTTTCTTTCCAACATCATCGATTGAATCAAAGCATCCAGAGAGTGAAACTGGTCAGATAATTTTTTAGCGTTGACGTAGGAGAGCAGGATTCAAACTCGCATCAATTGAGCGGGAGCGGACTTGCTTATATGCGAGGCGCGAGGAGTGATGCGTACCTTAACGGTACGTAAGCGACGAGTCCCGATTGCGAAGCAATCGAGGATCCTCGATTCCGAAGGAATCTGGACAACGAAGCAGATAAGTAAGTCCGCCCCGCCCCAAGGGGGAGCCCAAAAATGGACGCTTTCTTTGTTGTGCCTCCTCGAAGTAGTGTTAAACTACATCTTCGTCGTCACACCAAAGAAATCATCTCATTTTTGGGTCTCTCAAGACGATGGGAGTTTGAATCCTGCTCTCCTGGAGCGGAAGGCTAAAAAATTATTTGGCAGTTTCGCTCTACTGCAAGAGTATGCCTTTTCTCAAAATTTAGTGGGGTTGAGCCAGCTCAGCTGGCTTGACCAACTAATAATACCAGTCCTCTCTAGGTGGGGCGTTTTTGATGAGTTCATATGCCTCTTCGGCGGAGTCGACTATTTTATAAATATTGAGATCTTCTTTATCAATGGTCTGATATTTTTCGTAAAAATTTTCTCTTAAAAGCTTGTCTATCGGCTCCCAAAAGTCCTTTCCAAGCAGAACAACGGGGATCTTTTCTGATATTTTTTTGGTTTGGATGAGAGTCACCAATTCAAACACCTCATCTAACGTTCCCAACCCGCCGGGAAAAAACACATACGCCTGAGCGGCAAATGACAGCATGACTTTTCTGACAAAAAAATAGTGGAAAGCGGTACTCTCCTGCACATAAGGGTTAATTCTTTGCTCCGTTTCTAGTTGTATGTTTATGCCAATGGACTTGCCGTTGCCCTCAACGGCGCCGCGGTTGCCCGCTTCCATAATGCCGGGACCTCCACCGGTTACTGCCGCAAATCCTCCCTCGGCCGCCAGTTTCCCAAGCTTGCGCGCTTCCTCGTACCATTTATCGCCTTCGGGAGTTCTAGCAGAACCGAAAAACGAAACAGTCTTTTTGAAATCGGCCAAAAACTGCCAGCCCTCCACAAATTCGGAAAGTATCCTGAACACCCGCCAGTGAAGCGACTTTCTAAAATCCTCCCCTTTTTTGGGTTTTTCTGCCGGTAATTTAGACGCCGGCAAGTTGAGTTGCCCCTTTTTATCGTTTGTCATAATGATTTCATCTTACAACTTATAACAAATTCTTCAAAGGGATAACCAGAGCACACTCTTTACTTTGCTTCACTCAAAATTATCCCCCTAAAAATAGGATACGAATAACTCTTGTCTCAATTTTCCTCGTACGAGGAAAATTGAGACAAGAATAAAGGTTCAAGAAACTTGCTAATTTCAATTCATCGAGTATCCGAAATTTTATTTTACTTCATTAAACAGAAGTGATAACTTAAGAACATGGACGAATTAAAATTCATAAAACCACTGACCCCTAATGAAGTTTTTGAGAGTTGGCGGAAGATGGAAGAAGGTGTTGAGCACTGGAAACCGTTTTGGGAAGCAAAGGGGCACAAATCGTGGGAGGAATGGAGAAAGAAAACCCATGCGCCGTTGTTTTCTCGAGAATTAAAATGGGGACTCTACGAAGTTCCCAAACCGCTTGCAACTATCCCCGAATGGCGAGGCGGAATGTTCCACGGTTGGAGCAAATGGTTCTACAATTCTTTTCCCGAACAGCCGCCGCGACTCAAAGACCTGCTCACCCATCCGGGAGTTCATAATCACTGGTATATACGAGATATCGCGAATAATTTTAACGGAACGGAAACAACTCTAACCGCCACTCGTCTGCCTAACGGCGACATTTGCATAGCCGAAGGAATGCACCGCGCCTGCGCAATAGCGATGATAGCTCGCGACAACAAGCCATTGCTGGTAAAAATCCTCGTAATGTTGGCCGACTGGCGTAAAGCCACATGGTGGCCACGCCACTTTACGTGGCCCAACAACAACCCACCCCGCCTCGGAAATTGGGAGAAGTAAAGCTCTGTGTTGTGTATGATTAAACTTTGTTGGCAAAATAGCAAAGAGTAAAAATCAAAGCATCCAAAGAGCGAAACTGTTAAGTAATTTTTCTAGCGTTTACGCTCCTTTATCACAAATCCAAGATAATTTAGAAATTGTTCAGGTAATCTTCCAAAAATTTAGCCGGAAAATCCCGAAGGGAGGAACGGGTGCTAAATTTTTGTCTGAACAATGATAAATTATTGCAAGATTTGTTAATGGAGCGTAAGGCGTAAAAAATTATTTGATAGTTTCGCTCTACAACTCGAACCCTTCCCCTTGCTTCGGCACCACCGCATCAATTTCCAGCGCTCTTTCTATTTTTCTTGCGAGAGCCAATGAGGAATCCTCTTCGCCTTGCACCACAAATACCTTTTTTAATTTACCTTCGCTGTTCGCGGTTTTGACCCATTCCAAAAGCCCTTCGCTGTCGGCGTGAGCGGAGTATCCTCCTATCGCCTCCACTTTGCAGTTCACGGTAACTTTTTCGCCGAATATTTTGACCTCTTTTTCCTCATCCAAAATTCTCCTGCCCAAAGAACCTTTTACTTGATAACCGATGAACAGAATAGTGGAATTCGGATCCTGCAGATAACGCCTTTCGTGATGCAATATCCGGCCGCCGGTAGACATTCCCGAGCCGGCAATTATTATCTTCGGCGGAGTAACATCGTTTATCTGTTTTGATTCTTCGGTGGTACGAGTGAATTTTAGCCCGGGAAAATTAAATATATCGTCACCGGAATTAATTATATACATAGTTTCTTTATTGAAATAATCCGAATGCTTTCTGTACACCTCGGTCAAATTGGTAGCCAGAGGAGAATCGACAAAAACGGGTACTTTGGGAATTTTATTGTCGTTGAACAGACCATTGAGTTCATAGAGAAGTTCCTGCGTTCTTTCCATCGCGAACGAAGGTATCGTCAGCACACCACCTCTTTGGATGGTTTCAATTATGATCTTCTGTAAAATATTCTTTCTTTCGGCCTTATCCTCGTGAGTTCTTGAACCGTAGGCGGACTCTATAACGACATAATCAGCATCATTGGGGTAATAAGGCGATTTCAATAAGGGTGTCGGGGGATTCCCCAGATCACCGGTAAAGTAAAGATGTTTCGAATTATTTTCGGATTTCGGATTTCGGATTTCGGATTTGTTCTTCCATCGTATTTCCACGATGGAAGAACCCAATATGTGTCCGGCATCATGTAATTTAACTTCAAGACCACCACCTAATTCAATATTTTCCTCATAATCAACTCCCTGAACCAAATTAAGAACACCTTCCAAGTTCTCAAGAGAGAACAGTGGTTCTCGTCCAGTATCTTTTGCTTCTTGTTCTATCAATCTTAAGTTGTCCGGCAGAGCTTTTCTGATAAGATCAAGGGTCGCGTTTGTCGCAACGACCTTGCCCCTGAATCCTTCTTTATACAACTTGGGCAAGCGTCCAGCGTGGTCGGTATGACTATGAGTGATAAAAATAAAATTAATCTCCGCCGGATCATATGGAAATTTTTCATAGTTCAGGTCTTCCGCATACCTTGAACCCTGAAACATCCCGCAATCAACCAACAACTTGGTTGTTGACCCCGACCTTGCGTCGGGGCCCAACTCCAACAAGTAGTTGGCTCCGGTCACTTGGCGAGCACCACCATAGAAAGTAAGTTTCATAAATTATTCTAATTGTTCTAATTAATCTAATTGACCTAAATAAATTCTAATGACCGAATGACCAAGCTGTTTTAGGCATTTGGTGATTAGGTATTGGGCATTATTTAGAATAATTAGGTTAATTAGTATAATTAGGTCAATTTACAATAATTGGGTTACAAGGTAACCAATTATTGTAAGTGTCGCGATCGGTGGCAAAGCCGCCATTGCCCTTCGCTGTCCTTGGTTTATAAAAAGAAGGTGAGTAATAAATAATCCCAGCAAAGAGAATGTGGCCGTAATTATCGCGGATATCAGAGAAACCCTAACCAGAGAAACCGCAAAAATAAGCGGCAATCCGATATCTCCCGAACCAAGTATCATGAAATTCTCCCCTATTCCGGCCTTTGCCTCATCTCTTCCATAAAAAAATCCTTTGAACTCAAACGGAATTAAAAATCCAAACACCGCACCGCCTTCGACCATACTTCTGGCCATAGTCACCATGTGCTTTGTCACATAAACGGCCACTATGTCATATAAAGAAAGAACAACCAACAGGACAAGCCCGAACTCAATTGAAATAGAGAGACCGAATACAGCCGCAATACCGGCAATTCCAAGAATAATACCTAGATTGTGAACCAACACATTAATACCGATAGAGAATATTAAAGTAAAGATAACCGCAAACAACAAGTCCCAAGGCGAAGGCAGAATAGTGCCCAACACAACTTGAGTTCCGGAAAAGACGATCAATATAAGAAAGAACCTGAAGGAAAAGCGGGCAACCCTCTTGTGCCGCGCCACAAAGAAAATAGCGACGAACAAAATAGCCAAAATAATCAGATCAGCCGGCGTAAAATTCACCATTCCATTCTGAACCAGATCGGTAAAGTAAAAAGAGTAATAATAAGCGGTATAGAGACCAAGAGCCAGCGTAAGGCCAAAAAGAACTACTTCCTTGATAAATAGTAAGGGCCCTAATCGAATCATCGTGGAGAGATTTTAACTTCGAGGTTTTCAGATTGCATAACGCTAAGTTCCGAGTCAAAGTTTTTCATAACAATGAAAATCAACGCGATAAAAAACAACGCGAAAAGAGATATAAATACCGCGCCCAGATATGACTCAATTTGTACGGTTAAAAGATTTCTCATGCTAACACTATCGCGATGCTAATATACGAATGCATACTAATTATACTAATGGAAGAACGAAACACTATTCGTATCATTAGTATGAATTAGTATATTGGTATCGCATATTATCGAACTATTATCGTAGCTGATTCGTCGAGACTCTTCTCATTATGATAGCTGAATATTCCCCTAGCGGCAAAAGTAAAAGCAAAAAAACTTCCTTGGGGCACGTCACCAATACTATCGAAACCGACCAGATCGTCTCCGACTATTCTTATGGGAAATATACTCTCATTCTTGAATCTCACCGTATCGCCGGCGTGAATTCTTAGATTCGTGGGACTGAAAACACCGTTCCTGTAAGAAACAGTATAGACCCTCGGCTGAACCGCCGGTGTCGGCCCGACAGATGAACTGATAGTACCGGACGTATCCGAGGCAACGGGCTGTCTAAATATGTTTACAGATAAAGCCAAAAGTACCAGTACCAGAACTATCAAAAGCCAAGGCAGGCCTGAATTTTTAAGCAACCGCGATGCTTCGACTTTGCTAACGGCAAATTCCGCAGGGTACAATTCTGCGCTCTGTTTCGGTTCGTCATTTGGTTGTGGCCGCCCGATATCCATAATATATGAATATTACCACATAAATCTTGAAAATAAAAAACTCTCGTTAAAGAGAGCCAAGATAAAACTCGTTGATTTTTGAAAAAATAGAACTAACGCCGTGATTAAAGCACACGCTCACCGCCCAACGCTGATAATCCTGCAAATCAGGTATTTGGGATAACAGTGATTCTGCGTCAGCTTGGCTTATTGATTCAGGGTCAATCATTTTGGACCCAAACAACATAAACATTGCCATATACAACAATAATGACCTGGCATCCGCAAGATTATCACTCCGAAAACACTTAAACCACAAATCCCGAAGTTTAATGACGCTTACCGGCCACGAGAGCTTATCTCTTTTTTGTTCTTCAAATTTGGCGAGTTTCTTGGGACTGACTTTGTAAAGAGTACAGACCCCCACCCAAAATGGAACAACCATTTCTGCTTCCGAGTAAATAGCCGCATAAATTTCATCTAATCGATTCCAGACCTCTTGAATGGTCATATTTAAAAAAAGCTGATGCCAAGCATCGTGACTTATAAAATCCCAAGGGAAAAGAGTAAAATAATCTGTCTGTCCGCCCCGGCTACGAGGTATAAGATGATGAATTTTCAAACCGGGGAAGTTTTCGCGATAAAATCTCTTCAGGTTGTTCTTCTTTGTTTTTAGCGAAGAATCCTCGCAAGTAGCGTTGGAAGAAATGGCCGTCTCCAGTCGATGTCAAGGCAACTGAATATACAATAGGCCTTTTAACTTTTCCGTCAACATAAAACGGGGTGATACCCCGCGTTATTTCAGAACCAGTTTTTTGAATCCGTCGGATTCCACCACAATTAGTCTTGTGGCTTTGATGTTGATATCACCATCAAACGCTTCTGTCGGAAATCGGTAGTAAGTCCTAGGTGTTCCGGCATCCTTAATAGTCAGCACATCCACATGACCCACCATGGACGAACCAACGTACATAAGAGCATACTCGCCGACATCAATCGAAGTAGTCGGAGCTCCAGTTGGCAACGCTCGGGGAGCAAGGTCGAAAGTAGTAATGCCAAGAAGAGCAGCTCCAATAACGCTAGCCACTAGCCACACCGCCTCGTTATTGGCGACCGCAATTGCGGCGCCAATACCGACCGCAAGAATTCCCACGACGAAAAAGAGTACCACTTCAAACATCACTTCTCTCCTTTGTCCTCCGTAGCTTTATGCGCAGGAGGATTGTTGTCGAAGAGCTTCACGGACGACATCCTTGTCCGACCAAGGGAGCTTCCTGCCCCCCGCGACGGCCATTGACGTCTCCGAACCCTTCCCTGTGATAATAACGGTATCACCTTCCCCGGCATCTGTCAAGGCAGTTTGAATTGCCTCACGACGGTCAAGAATTATTTTGTGATTTGGTAATTGGGATTTATTTGAAAATTGAAAATTGAAAATTGAAAATTTCGATGAAAATCCCCTTTCAATATCTTTGATGATGCTTTGGGGATTTTCATCATAGGGGTCTTCATTCGTCAAAATAATCTCATCGCAGTATTCCGACGCGATTCTTCCGAATTCGGGCCTTTTCCATTTATCTCTACCCCCGCCCGCCGCACCAAGAACACAAATCAATTTTCCTGTTGTTGGTTGTCGGTTGCCTGCCCCGCTCCAAGCCCGCCCCCTTTCTGAATGGCGGTCAGCGGATAAGCTTGGTGCGGGGTTGGTTGTTGGTTGCGCCAGATTCTTGCGAAGCGTTTGATAAACGCTTCGCAAAGAATCTGGCGTGTGCGCATAATCTACCACCACTCCAAACGGCTCCCGCTGTATGAACTCCATCCTTCCCGGAATAAATTTAATTGACTCCAAAACCGGTTTCATCGCGGGCAAATCAATCTTATACATCGCCCCCACCGCCAGCGCCGCCAGACAATTCATAACATTAAACTCTCCGGCCAAATGAGTGTCAAAGCGCGTGCCATAAAGTTCAAATGATGTTCCTTTTTCCGTGGACTGAATTTTGCCGGCAACCAAATCCCCTTTTTCCAATCCATAAAATATCTTATGCTTTGCCGGAAAGTTCCCAAACAAATCTACGCGGGGATCATCGGCATTAATTACGTGAATATTTGAGGTCTTTTTGAATAATTCCTGCTTGGCTTTATAGTAATTTTTAAAAGAACCGTGACTTTCAATATGCTCTTCGTGCAGATTAGTAAACACGGCACAATCAAATTTTACTCCCATATGGCGCTTTTGTTTGATGCCCTCCGAAGTCACTTCAAGAACCACATACTTGCATCCGGCTCTTTTGGCTTCGGCCAGGAATTTCTGCAATTTGAACCGGCCGGGCATTGTCATTTTCAGAGTATTCGGCCATTCTTTATCTTTTATTTTATATCCGAGAGACCCGATTGCCGCCACCCCGCCTTGTGGAGGGCGCTCCTCCACATTGACATCGGAAGTCCTTTGGCCTTCCGATGTCGTTAATTCTGCCGCCTCCAAAATCTTACTTATCAAAAAAACCGTCGTTGACTTGCCTTTAGTTCCCGTCACACCGATGACCTTCATTGAACGTGATGGAAATCCGTACAAAAAAGCCCCGACATAAGCTAAAGTAGCATGATAAACCGGCGCAAAAAAATCAAATACCGACTTCGGTATCAGTTTTTTGATATTTCTTAAAATTTTGTCCAACAATCCTTCTTTGAACATAGGAATAACTTACTTATAACACTTTTGAATAACAAAACCAAAATAAACAAAGAAAATAAACAAAAACTAAATTATATGATATATCATAGTATCATAAAATGATAACCTACTGACTATTTTTTATTTAGTTCGTCGAATAAGTTGAACAAAAAGAAGTGTAGGGGGTATCTTCTTTTTAGCCTGCCGAATTCCGTGGTAGGATAGTTCCTGTATTTTTCTATCTTTTCTTCACGAACCTTCAGGGTTTTGTCTAATTCTTTAATGGCTTTTTCATAGCCGGTATTTTCATCTTCAAGCCACCTGTGAACTCTCATAATAGTATCCATACCCACCTTCATTTCTTGAATAATCTCTGTATAGAGTTTG
Source organism: Candidatus Yanofskyibacteriota bacterium (assembly GCA_016185505.1). Lineage (GTDB taxonomy): Bacteria > Patescibacteriota > Minisyncoccia > 2-02-FULL-40-12 > GWA2-44-9 > 2-01-FULL-43-22. Next base: position 1,601 of record JACPNL010000011.1, on the reverse strand, counting down.
CCTTCCAACAGTTTCTTGGCTATTAGAATCCTGCGGCCTAGCATCACTCTTTCGCTCTCTGTCAGTAAATCCCGCATAAAACTCTTGATTTCTTCTCTGGACTTTAAAGAGGACATCGCCGTATAAAGCGTGTCCAAATACTTCATTCTATCCTTGCCTTCTAATTTTCTCGGTCTAACTTTCATATAGTAAAATTACTAAGACCTATTATATGATACTATGATATATCATATATTTATAAAATAAAGACCGGTTGCGGTCTTTTCAAAATGGGACGTTATTTCTTTCAAATATGTTGAGCTTCCTTCCACCTTTTGAGGTCTCGAGTCCCACTACTTCAAAGCCGAGACGTTTATAGAAATCGCGGGCCGGATTATCTTGATGGCACTTTAATCGCAGATAACTATCACCTAGAACAGATACGAGCTGTTGGCCGATATTCTTTCTTCTGAATCTTTCGGCAACACACAAATCGTAAATGGTAATCATTCCATCACGACGTTTGTGCCAACGGATAAAACCAACCACTTCTCCATCAAGAACGGCAATATGAAGTTCCTCTTTTGCAATTGAAGCCCCGAGCCACGCTCGACTTATAAAACCAAGACATTTTTTATCCGCGTCAGCAATTTTCTTGATCTGGGGAATGTCTTTTTCTTCTGCTAATCTAAGAAGGGCCAAAGCACTTCTCCAAAAAGAACTATTTAAAGCATTCTATCCTAAAATACCTTTCTGGCAAGGTTATACATTAAATACCAAAATTTTGAGACAGGGATGTCGAACGAGCCGGGGTATTCTTTTGTATCGCCTCCCCAGCCGAGCTTGAAGCGGGTAACGCCGGGCCACTTTTGCGCGTCAATACCCCAAAGATCGTAGTATTTGAATCCTTTTTGCTTCAAGAATTTTATATTCTCCCAGTGCAAAGCATACGGCGCCATTAGTTCTTTGTAACTCCGGTCCATCGCTCCGTGCAGATAATATGCAGTATCTCCATACGACATTACTATTGCACCGGCGATTGGTTTGTCTTTGTAATAAACAAAAAACAGTAGTGTTGAGAGTTCTGTCGTATTTTTCTCACGATCGTGAGCAAAATACGACAGAAGTTTTTCGTAATAACTTTTTTCATGAGTGTAAAACTTATCCTTCTTCGCGGTCTTCTGGAGCAACTTCCAGAATGTTTCAACGTCGGTTGACTCTTCCAGCCACAGGCCTTTTTTCTCAGCGAGACGGATATTATACCTCGTCTTGTGGTGCATCCGCGCCAAAAGTTCATCTTCCGGTAAGAAAAGATCAAGGATAACTGACTTTGCTGGCTGGATTTCTTTTTTTGACCGCTTCATTCCTTTTCTGAAAATTGTCTCCGTAACGACATCGGAAGCAGGTTCCATTTTCACAAAAATTGATTTTTCTTCTCTTGCCAGCTTTTTAAGATACCGCATAAAATTATCAACCTCGTTCTTAACTTGAACTTGAAAATTTTTAGTCAACATCTCCGGCCCGTGCCCGGTAGTGAATTTTTCAATTGCCTCCGGCTTTGCGCTTTGCGCATTTGAAAAATCTACTACCGGGCCGTGGGGAATGTAGAGATAATTCTTCCC
>JACPNL010000008.1 GCA_016185505.1 Candidatus Yanofskyibacteriota bacterium | reverse complement strand
GAGCGCGATAGACGCTTTACGCCAACTAAACACGTATCTGGCCAGAGAGTCGGAATTATTGGAAGCCGAGAAAAAAGTCGCCAAGGAAACCAAAAAACAACTCGGCAAGATGCAGAAGGAATTGTTTTTGCGGGAGCAGCTCAAAAGCATAGAGAAAGAATTGGGCGTTGATGACGAGAAAGGCGAAATGGAAACGATAAAACACAAGATAGCCGCTGCGGGAATGCCCAAAGAAGTTGAAGAAAAGGCAAGCAAAGAACTTCATCGTCTAGGCAAAATGCCGCCATTCAATCCCGAGGTCTCATATCTTCGCACCTATCTTGACTTGATGGTTGACTTGCCGTGGTCAAAGAAAACGAAAGAAAAAATAGACCTGAAAGAAGCGGAGAAAATTCTCAACGCCGATCACTACGGTTTGGAAAAAGTCAAAGAAAGAATAATTGAGTATCTCGCGGTTCAAAAACAGGTTGGCAAGCTCAAGGGACCGATATTGTGCCTAGTTGGCCCTCCCGGAACAGGTAAAACATCGGTGGGACAGTCCATCGCCCGAGCTCTTGGCAGGAAATTCGTTCGTATGTCGTTGGGTGGATTAAGAGATGAAGCCGAAATCCGCGGCCACCGAAGGACTTATGTCGGCGCCATGCCGGGCAGGATAATCCAGGGGGTTAATACCACTAAAGTCAGGAATCCTGTTTTTATGCTGGATGAAATAGATAAGATCGGCATGGATTTCAGGGGCGACCCGTCGGCGGCGCTTCTTGAAGCGCTTGATCCTCAACAGAATCACACATTTTCCGACCATTACCTGGAAGTGCCGTTTGACTTGTCGGACGTTTTTTTTATCGCGACCGCGAATATTCTTGATACCGTTCCGCCCGCTTTAAGGGATCGTCTCGAGATAATCGAATTTCCCGGTTACTCGGAAGAGGAGAAATTTCATATCGCTAAAAATTTCCTTATTCCAAGATTATACGAAGAACATGGACTTAAGAATCGCGCGCTCAATATAACTGATTCAGCCCTTTTCGACGTCATTAGAAAACACACTCGCGAAGCCGGAGTTAGGGATCTGGAGAGGCAGCTTGCTTCTATTATTAGAAAGGTGACTAAAAACATAGTGGAATCGTCCACCAAAAAACAGATCGTTGTGGGTAAAGAAAATATTCATAAGTATCTCGGTCCGGTCAAATACACTCATCAGGTCGCCGAGAAAAAGGATGAAGTCGGGGTGGTTACGGGTCTTGGTTGGACGCCGGTCGGGGGAGAGGTTTTTTCTATTGAAGTGGCTAGGGTTCCGGGCAAGGGTCGGTTGCTTCTGACCGGCCAGTTGGGTTCGGTGATGAAAGAGTCGGCGCAAGCGGCATTGAGTTTCGCGCGCTCGTACGCGGCAAAACATAATGTCAAAGAGGACTTGGTCAAAACAGACATTCACATTCACGTGCCGTCCGGAGCAATAAAGAAAGACGGACCTTCGGCCGGTATCGCCATAACGACGGCATTGGTGTCTATGCTATTACAAAAGTATGTCAGGAAAGAGGTTTGTATGACCGGCGAGGTGACGTTGCGCGGAAAAGTATTGGAAATAGGCGGCGTTAAAGAAAAAGTGCTTGCCGCTCACAGGGCGGGTTTGAAGAAAGCGCTTTTGCCTTTCGAGAACAAAAAAGATATGGAAGATATACCGAAAGGCGTAAAGAAAGATATGAAATTTGAATTTGTAAAGACGATGGATGAGGTATTGAAAGCGGCGTTGCGATAGGAGCTTTGTGCTGTGGTCACGAGACCGTCAATTAATTTTTTACGCCTTCCGCTCCATTGGAACGAGAGAAATGTTTTGCTCCTTGGCGTTGGCGTTTCCTTTTTCGCTTCTTTTGCTTTTTCGATAAACGGGACAACCGGCTGTCCCGTTTCTGGCTTCATTCCCATATATCATAATATGGTGAATATAGAAATTATCTTTCCGTTTTTTCCTAGCTTCTGCGATTAAAAAAGACCCGCTGATGCGGGCTTTGGGTCGAATTAATACTGAAAGGCGGCTTCTCTTACGAGTTTTCTGGTATCGGCCATCGGCCATCGGCCATTTGACCTAAGCTTTTCTCTCAATAGTGATTCTGTTTTCATGGATTGAGCGTCTGTGAAAAACATTACGTTACATTTTGTGCACTTTTGCGCTGAGACCGTGCTTAGAAACGGAAGAAAGGGCGAATAGTTAAGATAATCATACGCAATTTTTGTTTGAGTGGGACCAGCGGTAGATTTGCACAAAGGGCAGGTCAATCCGCTCTTTACCCTAACTCTTTTCAAAAATTCTCGCGGCACGCTCGAGCCAAGTTGGCGTCCTCTGGGCGTTGAGAAGTACAAGCTGTATTTTTGGGGCAACAGATGAGGATTGGCGTTTTCGGTAGCATTATCATGTATTACGGCTTTCAATCCCGGCTGAAAAGGAAATTCGAATCCGGATTCCACCCTTAGGATCTCGCCTGGCCTTAAGTTGACAAGCTCTACTACTTCAAATTGCTTGAATTCGGGGATGGCAATTCCTCCCTCTTCGCATTCCAGGGCTCTTTGGGCAGTATCGTACTCGTAGTCGCAAATTTCACAAGCATAGGTAGTTTTGACTACTTTTTTCAAGGTGCATCCCTCCTTTTGACCCGCTCTTTATTTATAACACCCAGTTTGCTTTCTGTCAATCTTTTGTCAAAAATTGAATACGTAAACCGACTTACGTATTCACGACCTAAACCCGCCAATCGCCTGCCCGCCTCTGGAGGGATTGGCGGGTTTAAATTTCTCTTGTCTCAATTTTCTCCGTACGGAGAATTTTGAGACAAACAAAAACTCCGCGAGCGGTGCTCAAGCGGAGCTGGGGATGGTCGAGAGGTCGGCGCCTGAGTCAAACAGGCTTCTCCGGCGGCTTAGTTAACTAAGCCGCCGGCGCATTTCTCTATGCTACGACCGTCCTCGCGAAATTGACTTCCAAAAAGTTTTAGAAACCAATTTCGAGGGGCGAGCATTGCTCGCCCAATGGCCATAAATGGCCTGAAAAGAACTCCGCGAGGCCGAGGCTCTCAACGACAACGAACCTCGAACGAAGGCCATGTACTGGCCAGCCAGTCCCCATAGGGGGGGACCTTTTATCGGCCTCGCGAAATTGAGCCAAAAACCTGTGTTTTTGAGCCAATTTCGCGAGACAGTATCTAAAATTTACCCTACTGTTTCTAGTATATCATATCAGACTATGCTTTGTCAACCCCTCACCTTTTGAGCAAAAGGTGAGGGGTCAATAGGCCGTTAGGATTACAACGGATGTTGCTCATTTGACGCTTCTGAATACGCAGGTCGGCTTGCGTATTCAGACCCGGCCGCAACCACATATTAAGCCACATAAACGTCATACCAACAAACTTGAATTTGTTGGTATGACGTAGGATTTTTTAATTGTGAACATTGTCTTTAAAAATTAAATATTCTAATCTAATGCCATACGATGGAATTAATTATTATCATCAAAGTTGCCGTTGCGGCCGGGCTTGGAGCGATTGTCGGTTTTGAAAGAGAACTTGCCCGGAAAGTTGCCGGTATAAGAACTCATGCCCTTGTATCTCTTGCTTCGGCTTTGTTCACGGCAATATCCATAGACGCCTTTAGAGGATATATCGGCACGATGGGTTATGACCCTTCAAGGATAATTTCAAATATTGTCGTCGGTATTGGTTTCATTGGCGCCGGCGCGATTTTAAGACATGGTTCAAGGGTGGAGGGCACCACTACTGCCGCCAGTTTGTGGGCCGTAGCCGCTATCGGTGTTACCGTTGGTGTCGGTCTTTTCAAAGAAGCGGCGGTTATAACGGCTCTAATTTATTCTATTCTTCAAATTGTCTGGTTCATAGAAAAGAAAATGAGAATAAAATGGGGTAAGATATATAAATCGGAAGAAGAAGAGTTTAGAAATTAAGAAATAAAGAAATTTAGAAATTGACATCGCAAGTCCAACGGACTTGCGAGGTCATTAATTAAGAAGTTGTTCAAAGAAACTAAAAGTTTTTATTACGCGACTGCCGCGATGGTTGGGACGATGGTTGGCGTCGGTGTTTTCGGCGTTCCGTTCTCTTTTGCGAAGTCCGGTTTTTTGGTCGGTTTTTTGTTTCTCTTGCTGACAGGTTTTTTGACTCTAGTCGTTAATACAATGTTCGGCGAGGTCGTCTTGCGAACTGAAAAACGGCACCAGATCGTCGGCTATACCGATTTGTATTTAGGTCCGGCTTGGAAGAAAGTTATGTTTCTTGCGACTGTTTTGAGTATTTACGGGGCAATGCTGGCGTACATAATCATTTCCGGCGACTTCTTAAGCAATGTTCTGTCGCCGTTCTTTTATCTGTCCAGTACCGCTTACAGTTATTTTTTCGCGTTTATCCTTTCTTTTTTGCTTTTGACGGGTTTGAGGCGCGTGTCGGCTGTTGAATTTATTTTGACGCTTTTATTTATATTTATCGTCCTGCTTGTCTTTGGGTACGGTATCAATAAAGTTGATTTTAATAATCTCAAGAACTTCAATCCGGAATTTTGGTTTCTGCCTTACGGTATTCTACTTTTCGCGTTTGCCGGAATGTCTTCCATTCCTATTCAGAGAGAGATACTGCGCGGAGCCGAGTCCAAATTAAAAAAATCAATTCTTTGGGCGGTTTTGCTGGTCGGCATATTATATACAATATTCGCTTTCACGGTTGTCGGTGTTGCGGGCGATGTCACTTCTCCCGATGCCATAACCGGACTGTTTGATTTTTTGGGAGGGAAAATAGTGGTTCTGGGTTCAATATTCGGAGTTCTCGCGGTGGGGACGTCGTTTCTTATGCTTGGCGAGGCGCTGAAAGAGGTCTTCAGGTGGGATTACAGATTGAAAAAAGGTTGGGCGTGGCTGTTGGTGGTATTGCCGCCGCTTGCCCTATTCTTTATCGGCTTGAGAGCGTTCATAGATGTGATAAGTTTAGCCGGTTCTTTGGCCATAGGCCTCATATTGCTTGTTTTGATATTTATGTACATGGCGGCCAAAACAAAAGGGGATAGGAAGCCGGAATATAATTTATCTATCCCGAAGTGGTTTTTGTATTCAATGGCCGCTCTATTTTTAGCTGGTGTTATTTACGTGTTGTTTGTTCCATAAATTAAATGAAGCATACTTATTTTTATATCGTACGATATAAAAATAAGTATGTAAGGATAATATGAATACACACGCCGGTGCGTATGTTTGAGGAAAATTAAAAAGCCCCGCGCCGTTGGCGCGGGGCGGGGTTGCCGGTGAGCCGATTCTTACATCGTCCACTCTTCCGGGAGTAGTTAAACAAGAACCTTTATGTATTTTATGTATTGGCCGCTGTCTTGGTCTAAGTTAAATCCTGATCTCCTTGCCGTTACGTCATAATGCATATACATTCGCTTCATTCTGTCTCCATTGCGGCACCAGCGCTGGTTCTTGGCTTGAATTACTCGAATTTGTTTAAATCCACTTTCATTTGCCCAATCAGTCAGTATAGATAGCAACATACGTTCCCACTTGAACAAACCAAGCAACTCTCCCTTGCCCTGGTTTCCTTGGATTTGCTTGACGATAATTTTGTCATCGTCAATATCAAATCCTATACATGCCAAGTATTCAGGATCGTTGTTAGTAAACCTGTAATACAATGAGACGGTATATAGAGCATCTCTATATGGCCCGGAAAGATGGTCTCCTCTGGTGCGATGTGACATCCTTAAACATAAGTATTGCTTGAGTGTCTCGACCTTTTTTGAGTTCGTGGAGTTTTTAGCGAAATTTTGAATATATTGATCGATATTGATAGGGAGCCAAATCGGTTGGACCGTGAGAGTTCGCAACCGCAGCAAGGTCTTTCTACGTAGGAACCAGCTTCGAAACCATTGCATTCTGCTTTCCTTTGTTAGGGTACGATTGTGTAATTATAAAATTTTAATTATTTTTGTCAATGTTTTGTCAAACTACTTCGTGGAGTAGAATAAGACTATGTCGATTCAAATTATCAAAAGTCCCATAACCAGAGTTCAGTTGCGGCAGATCGCCAAAGAAAGATTTGGCGATCTGGTTAAGGCGGCCGTTGACATTGAGAAAGAAATTATGGCAATTGGAGGTGAGCTTCATGTCGATGAGGAGGTTGCTTTGATTGAAGAGGAGAAGTCAAGAGGTGAAAATGTATGGGGTATTAATCTTTATCCCGACAAAGAAGGCGATGATTTTATCGAATTTGACTCAATGGTAAATATTAAACCGAATTTCGGTAATCGTACCAGAGGAGTTGATAATCTTGAGACCAAAGAGAAAATTATAAATATCGTTAATAAACTTGTTAAATAATGAGTGGCGCGATTTTACACAAAGACCTTGCTGAAGGACGATGGTATCAAATGTCCTTGATGGAACAGCTGGGAAATATCGGCAGTGAAGTGGGGCGGGCCAGGATCTATAAAGAAAAAGGTGACGATGAGCGTTTTCAGAAAGCGGTTGACAGGGCGCTGGAACTTTTTGACCTGACTCTTAATGATCTTCGCTGGCGGGGGCGGTTAAAAGAAATAGGACGAGCCAGAGATGTTTTCTGCGACGCGATTTTGGGCGGCAAGGAGTACAATAGTAATCTAACTGACCTTGAGCGATATTTTATGCATTTTGCATTAGCGGCAAGAACATAAACAACATTCCAACATTCTGTCCCTAGGTCGACTGAAAGTCGACCGGGATGGCGGCCCGAAGGGCCTAGCCACAGAATGTTGGAATGTTGTTGCGGTAACTATGGCGAAAAACTCAAACCCCGTAAAACCAAGAGGTCACGGGGTAAACAAAAAAATGGCCGTTAAGACCGGTATGATCGGGCGGAGGCATCAGCGTTCCCGCAAAGAAGAGAGCGAGTTTGGCTTGGCGGGGAAGGAGTTCATTTTGTGTTCCGATTGCGGGAGCGTCTATTTTGATAAGTCCTGGCACAATCGGCTGGAAGAAGAAAAAGTTGCACACTTTAAGCCCGGCAAGCGGGTTAATTTTGAACTATGTCCGGCCTGTAAGATGAAGAAAGACAAGATCTTTGAGGGTGAAATCATCATTAAATTAAAAAGTAAAAATGAAAAAGTAAAAAGTGATGTTTTGAATACCATAAAAAATTCCGACAAGCAGGGGCAAGAATTGGATCCGATGGACAGGATATTGTGGATGGAAAATAGGCAAGACGGTCTGCGCATTTTCACTTCCGAAAATCAGCTCGCGGTTAGAATAGGCAAGAAGCTCAAATCCTCATTTGGCGGCAGTAAATTGGAGATTAAACATACCGGCGAAGATATCATCAGGGTCTATTGGGAATATTGATGTCGTCTAAACTCGAACAATTTTTATTTTATTTACTCTTTTTTGCGATTCCGCTCCAGACGCGTAAAATTTTATATTCCCCCGGGTGGTATTACAATGAGTGGCAAAGCATCAGTGTCTATGCGACAGACCTAGTTTTGTTAGCCCTGTTTATCTTCTGGGCTGTGGATAAACGACTTCGTCCCGATTTTATTCACCGCAAAGCGGTGACTATAAAATCGAGGATCCTCGATTCGTTGATAACGAATCGGGACAAGTCGTTTATCCACAGGTATGACTGGTTTCTACTGGGATTTTTAGCGGTGGCGGCAATTTCTGTCAAAAATTCATCGGATTTTTATGTTGGCGCGTTTTTGTGGCTCAAGTTGGTTGAATTTGCGCTGTTTTATTTTTATTTAAAGATGTACGCGATACGGAGATTTGGTTTTATCGGAGCGTTTTACGCTTTAATAATTGGCGGCGCATTCCAGGCGGCCATTGCTATCGGACAATTCTTGAAGCAAGGCGATTTGGGTTTAAGATGGCTTGGTGAAAGTGTCTTTGGCCCACACATGACGGGAGTTGCGTCTTTCTTTACCCTGAGCAACGTCGAAGAGTTTATTGATTCGGGCTTGAAAATAATCAGGGCTTACGGCACGACCCCGCACCCGAATGTTCTGGCGGCGTATTTGTTCCTCTCCATTTTCGCTTTCTATTTTATTTTTATTTATCAGATCAGGAGCGGCGGGCACAAACACTATGATACGATGGTGTATCATAGTGAACGGAAATTTTATGATACTATGATATATCATAAAATTTTAAAATATTGGTGGGTGGGGGTTTATCCAATTTTGCTTTTTGGATTATTTTTTACCTTTTCGCGGACAATTATTTTTCTTTGGGGAGTCGGTTTTTTGGTAATTATCGCGATGAATATCTGGGCTGGCTCAAAAACACTGTCACCTGTGGATAAACGACTTCGTCCTGATTTTATTCACCGCAAAGCGGTGATTATAAAATCGAGGATCCTCGATTCGTTGAAAACGAATCGGGACAAGTCGTTTATCCACAGGGTGGTTGCTTTAGTTTTGGTTACTTTTATTGTTGTCGGGGCTTTTTCTTTCCTATATTGGCCAGAAGTTCAGAGTAGAATGACGCTCTCTTCGGAAGAAGAGGCAGTACAGTTGCGAATTTTTTATAACGAAGAGTCGTTGAAAGGCGGCATCAACTTATTCGGCATCGGGCTGGGGGACTTTACCGGCTGGCTGATGGAGCAGAATCCCAACCTGCCAAGTTATATGTATCAGCCGGTTCACAATATTTATCTGCTTGTGCACAAGGAGATAGGTATCATCGGGTTCGCGCTGTTTTTGTTGTTTTTGATATTTATTTTAACAAACTCTTTTTCTAAAAAAGTTGTTGGTTGTTGGTTGTTGGTTGTTGGTATTTTGCTCATCGGTCTTTTTGATCATTTTCTGCTTACTCTCCAGCAGGGGAGATTTGTATTCTGGATAGCGCTTGCGCTTCTTGGGGCCCTAGCCCCGTCACCCAACAAGCGCTTTTCAGAAAACGACCTAGAACAAACTCCTTAGTTTTAGTTTTTTGTGTTGCGAACTAAATATGTCCGATAATGACAATCGGCCGGGAGTTATATGCTTGTTATAGTGCGGGGTTGACATTGTTGGCGATAGGTGATATAATACAAACACAATCAAGGAGGTGAGGGAATCATGTCCGGGAAGAAACAAAGACAGCAAGCGGTCAAGTTTGAGAAGACTGACAAGGCGCGTATCCGTGGCCGTATCGGTCACACGCGCACGGGTGCGTGCACGGCCCGTGGCAAGTGTTACCACAGCCGCGTGGTGACTCACCGCAGTTCATCGCGCGGATAGACCGCAACGCCATGGGGCGACACCATCGAGCTTAGCTCAACATGGGTCGCCCCTCTTTTAATTTTTATCTTAAGTTCATATTTCACAGACCGACATAAAATAGGCAATTGCCTATTTTATGTCGGTCTGTTTGTTATTTGATTCTGTAGGTTTTATTTTATAGAATTATTTTCGTGGATCCCGAACGAAGTAGCCCTAACAGGTTATACGAACGGGGTGTCAATATATAACAACAGTAGTCCTGCGCATCCAACCGGTAGTTCTATAACTGCGCAGCAGCTACTTCGTACGGGATGGATAATCGAACTGAACAACTCCGTAAGATAAAAGAGGAGGTTCTAGCTCTTAAATCCTCGCCTCTCTATAAAGAAAGAATTAAGAACAACGTCTTTCCGGTTATCGGCGAGGGGAGTCATTATGCTAAAATTATGTTTATAGGCGAAGCGCCCGGAAGGAATGAGGCGGCAACTGGCCGGCCTTTTTGCGGCGCTTCCGGCAGAATACTTGATGAACTGTTGGCCTCTGTTGGAATAAACAGAAAAGATGTTTATGTTACAAATATTGTCAAAGACAGGCCCCCTGCCAACAGGGACCCTCTACCGGAGGAAATTACAATTTATTCTCCTTTTCTGGACAGGCAGATAGATATAATTCAGCCGCAAGTTATCGCCACGCTTGGTCGGTTCTCAATGGATTATGTGATGAGAAAATTTGGCCTAGACAATGCAATAACCGCTATAAACAAAATGCATGGCGAGATATTCGATGCCCGAACTAACTACGGCTCAATTAAAATAATCCCTCTTTATCATCCTGCGGTGGCGGTGTATGATAGTAGCAGGAAGCAGGAGCTTATAGATGACTTTAAGGTTCTTGAGAAGTTCAAGTAACCAACAACTAACTACCAACTACCAACAACAAAAAGTTGTGGGTTGTGGGTCGTAGGTTGTGGGTCTAGATTGGACGGATTATTGCAATTCTTTGAGACGGCTTTCCCGACTCTCATTGCTCATAAATATCTTTTTTTATTCTTGGGGGCGATGATAGAAGGGTTAAATACGATGCGGTTATATCTGGTATACGGTAGGATACTTTGCCGGCGCTAAACCGATAGATAAATGGGGTCGCAAAGACGATAAAGGGCGGAAGATAATTGAGAAAGTTGAAAGTTATTTCAATAAATACAGCGGGCGGGCGATAATCATCACTAAATTCACTTTTTCTTTTACCATCGCTACGCTCATAATGGCCGGTTCGCTGAAGTATAACCTCAGGAAATTCACTTTTTACAATTTCATTGGTTCTGTCGGGTGGGTAATAGTAACCTTATCCGTTGGCTACTTCTTCGGCCAAAGTTATAAATTATTCTTTGTTTACTTGAAGAACTTTACCTATGGCCTCGTGTTCCTGGGTGGCGCCATCGCGCTTATTTACATAATCAAGTTGATACTCGGTTCGGCTTTCGTTAAGTCTTTGTTTATCACCGACAAGATCAGAGAACTAAGCTATAAACTCCGCAACGGTTTGGAGGAATTTTTGTCGAATGGCTCGGAGGAAGAGAAGTAAGACTTGTGGATTGCTGGGTTGCGGGGAATATGGTAGCATTGAGGGTATAATAATGAATACAAAGAACATAGCGTATTTACTCGCATTTGTGCTGCTTTTCGGGGTGGTATTTGATGCTAAGGCAGCTGATGACAATAGGTACTTAGTCAAATCAACATCTGGAGTGTGGAAGAAATACTTCGGGGTCAGGCATACTTTTGATAGCGGTTTTACAACCGATCTGTCCGATTTTCAGTTTCGGCTTACCAAGATATTCGGCCTTGAAGTAGAATCGGTCAAGAAATTATATGTTTTGCCTGCCGCGGAGGCTGCTTTTCCTTCGGCAAGAAACAATGCCAAGAACCAAAGATTAACTCCCGTAGACCAAGTGCCTTGGGGTATCAAAATGACTTATGACGACCCGTTCTTGGCCAAGACCTCCGGAGGGGACGGAGTGAATGTCGCTGTGCTTGATACCGGCGTTCTCAAGACCCACCCTGACTTAAAAAATAGAATTAAGGGCTGCAAGGACTTCTCAAGTCCGAAGTCGTCGTTAGTAGACGGTAAGTGCGATGACAAGAACGGTCATGGCACTCATGTGTCCGGCATTATTGCTGCTGACGGAGGGAGCGACGGTTTAGGCGTTTTCGGCGTTGCGCCGACGGTTAATCTTTACGCATATCAAGTTTGTTCGGCGAGTGGTTCGTGTTGGGCCGATGACGTTGCTTTTGCCGTCAGAACGGCCGCTGACAACGGAGTTAATATTATTAATTTAAGTCTAGGATCTGACTCACCAAGTTCGTTGGTTGATGACGCCGTTGCCTATGCTTCCGGCAAGAAAGTTCTAGTGATTGCCGCCGCCGGCAACGACGGCCCTTACGCCGGCAGTATTGATTATCCGGCCGCGAATTACGAAGTGATTGGCGTAGGCGCGTTGGATGTGAACAAAGCCGTTTCCGATTGGAGCTCGAGAGGCATTAATTCTCAAACCATGGCGTATGTGGTTGAGAATGGCGATATCGAATTCGCCGCTCCGGGCGTGAGCGTTGAGTCCACTTGGAAGGACGGCGGTTATGCCATTCTTTCGGGGACTTCTATGGCCGCTCCTCACGTTTCCGGTTTAGCCGCCAAGCTCTGGCAAAAAGATGCTCTTGATCCGCTTGCGGCAACAAGAGATATTTTGCATCAATTTTCTCTGGACCTCCTTCCTTTAGGCGACGATGATGCCTCGGGCTGGGGACTGCCGACACTTTAGTATTAAGTATCTCGTATTATGTATTAAGTTAATAAACTTGACGCAATATTGCGTCAGGTTTATTATTTGATAAAATAGATTTGGTTTCAATTTTCCTTAATACTTAATACTAGTATATGCGCGTAAACCATGTCATCAAAACTTTGGTCTTATCGGATTTTTTTGTGAATGCCGGTTTTAGTGTTTTTGCTCCTATCTTTGCGATTTTCGTTACCCAGCAGATACAGGGAGGTTCTTTACAGGTTGTGGGTTTCGCCGCGGCTATTGTCCAGATAGTTAAAGTATCTTTAGAATTACCTATCGCTAAATTTTTAGACAAAAATCACGGCGAGTATGACGATTTTTACTCTATGATTCTAGGTAGTGTACTGATTGCAATGGTGCCGTTTATGTATTTGATAGCTACCGAAGTGAACCATGTCTATTTTATTTCTGCCTTATACGGCGCGGGGATTGCTTTTACGGTTCCGCCTTGGTACGCGATTTTTTCGCGTCACACAGACAAATTGAAAGAAAGTTTTGAGTGGTCGCTTGATTCGGTGGCCATAGGTATCTCGGGTGCTGGCGCAGCTGCCGTTGGAGGGATATTGGCCCAGAAGTTCGGATTTAATTTCATATTTATTATCGGGGGTATTCTTGCCATTTTCGGAGGATTAAACCAGATTAAAATCTATAAAGACCTTAAAGAAAAGGTGGCTCAAGGCCAAGTTGTGCCACAACCGGAAAAAACCCCGTAAAAGTTAAAGTACAAAACACGAGAATCAGAACACAATAATCTCTAAATCCTAAACCCTAATCTCTAAATAATCTCAAATATCAAAACTAAAGAAATCTCAAAAAATACATAATCTTCGATAATAGTATTTGATTTATTTTGAGTTTCGAGATTTGAATTTTGACATTGTTTAGAGTTTAGAAATTAGGGCTTAGAGATTGTTTTTGTTTATGGTCAATCACAATCTAGCTAAAATCCTCCGTGAAATATCGGTTCTTCTTGAAATGAAAGGAGAGGATTTCAAACCCCAAGCCTACGAGAAGGCCGCTCATTCCGTTGAAATGCTTGAACGGGATGTGCGGGAAATATACAAAGACGGCAGCATCAAAGCGCTTGAGGATATACCCGGAGTTGGCAAAGGTATCGCCGAACGCATTGAAGAGTATCTGAAAACGCATCATATCAAGGACTACGACAAACTCAAAAAACAGATCCCGGTCAAAATAGATGAACTGTCTTCCGTTGAAGGCGTTGGATCGAAGATGATATTGCGTCTATATAAGGAACTCGGCATAAAGACCCGGGCCCAGCTTGAAAAAGCCGCCAAGGCGGGCAAGCTTAAGAATATAGAAGGATTCGGCAAAAAAACAGAGGAGAATATTCTTCGCTCTATAGAATTTCTCAAAAAAGAACACGGCCGGTCGATCTTGGGTTTTATAATGCCCCAAGCCAAGGATTTGCTCGAAAAAATTAAGAAAATTCCGGAAGTTAAATCAGCGGAGTTTGCTGGTTCACTTCGTCGCAGACGGGAAACCATCGGTGATCTGGATTTTATTGTTTTTTCTGATAAGCCAGCCGAGATAATTAAAAAATTTTTAAATTTCCCGGAAATTGAGCATATATATTCCAAGGGAGAACAAAAGGCTTTGGTTCGTTTAAATTCGGATATTGACGCGGATATTTCGGTTGTGTCGCCTAAATCACTCGGCTCGGCTCTAATAGCTTGGACAGGAAGCAAACAACACAATATTGCTATCCGAACTTTGGCCGAAAAGAAGGGTTGGCTTTTAAATGACTACGGTCTGTGGAACGGCAAAAAATTACTAGCGTCAAAAACAGAAGAAGAGGTGTATAAAAAACTTGGTATGGAGTGGATACCGCCAGAGATCCGCAATGGAACCGATGAAATAAATGCTGCCCTTAAAAACAAACTGCCAGAACTTATAGGCTACGACGACTTGAAGGGCGACTTGCAAGTCCAAACCGATTGGACCGACGGCGACCATTCAATTAAAGAAATGGCCGAGGCGGCTAAAAAGCTAGGTTTGGAATATATCTGCATTACTGACCATACCAAATCGCTTGCGATGACTGGCGGGAACGACGAAAAGGGCCTGCTCAAAGAAATGGCCGAGATAGACAAAGTCCAAAAACAAGTTCCCGGCATCAAGATTCTCAAAGGCGCGGAGGTGAACATAATGAAAGATGGTTCGCTTGATATTGACGACGAGACGCTCACGAAGCTGGATATCGTGGGCGCTGCGGTTCACTCGCATTTCAATTTATCAGAAAAAGAACAGACAGAGAGAATAATTAAAGCGATGGAAAATCCTAATGTAGACATAATCTTTCATCCGACCGGAAGGATCATTCAAAGACGGGACGCATATAAAGTAGACATGGACGCGCTTCTGAAAGCGGCTAAACGAACAAAGACGGTGATGGAAATAGATGCATATCCAGATAGGTCGGATTTGAAGGACGAATATATCAGAAAGGCCGTTGAAATGGGCGTGAAATTATCCATAGACACCGACGCCCACTCTATTCACCACTTCCAATATCTTGAATACGGCATCGCCCAAGCCCGCCGGGGATGGGCAACAAGGGACGATGTGATAAATACTCGAGGATGGAAAGAAATGTTAAAACTTTTGAAATAATTTATGCGAGTAGCTGGTATTATAATAAAAGAAGGAAGAATATTATTGATGCGTCGTGTTAAGAACGGCGAGGAGTATTATGTTTTCCCGGGAGGAAGCGTGGAAGGAGGAGAATCACCGGAGGAAGCCCTTGAGAGAGAAATTAAAGAAGAGCTTAATTTGGATATTAGAAATTATGAAAAGGTCTTTGAGATCGAGAACAGGGGAGTTAAGGAGGCCTATTATTTGATAATGGAATTTAGTGGCACGCTGCAACTTGGCGGACCCGAAAAAGAAAGAATGAACGAACAGGATCAGTATTATCCCGAATGGCTGGAATTAATGAAAGCCGCCGAATTGAAAAATCTATTTCCCCACGAAGCGGTTGCTGAAGTAAAACGTTTACCAACAATACACCCAAACCCCGAATATTTTAAAGCTCTACCAAAGAAAAGAATGGCATCCGGCGTTTTGATGTTTAATGATAGTAACGAACTGCTTCTCGTAAAACCAAGCTACAAAGATCACTGGTCAATACCGGGCGGAGTGGTAGATAATAATGAATCGCCACGAGAAGCAAGTACAAGAGAAACCAAAGAAGAGGTGAACATTGAATTGGAAGATTTGAAATTTTTATGTGTGGAATATACGCGAAAAGTTGGGGACGAAGATCTTTTCTTTTTGTTTTACGGCGGCAAACTCACTCCCGAACAGATCAAAAACATAAAAACTGATCCGGATGAGGTAAGCGAATTTAAGTTTGCCAAAATAGAAGAAGCGTTAAAACTAATAGGAGAGTCCAAGATACTGTCTAAAATATTATCAAAGTACCCCGAGATCCTAAAGAATAATTCTCCAATGTATTTAGAAAATGGCGAAAAAATTTAAACAGACCTTATTCTCTTGGTGCGCGGTGTTTTGTGCATAAGCTATTTAAGGGATATTGTATAATTAAGTTATGTCAAATAACGCATATCGTAAAACAGCGGGGTCGGTCTTTACGGTTGTAGCCGTAGTTCATGCTTTGAGGGCACTCTATGGCTGGGACTTCATAGTTGGCAGCTGGCATGCGCCTATATGGATCAGCTGGGTTGCTGTCGTGTTCATCGGCTGGCTCGCTTGGTCCGGATTGAGAAAATAAGGATGAGGATATCAATTAAAGCCAAACCAAGCTCTCACGAGGAAAAAGTTGTTAAAATCTCTGACACGGAATTTATTGTCTCTGTCAAAGAACCACCTGTAAAAGGTTTAGCAAATCGCGCTATTCTCCATGCACTCTCTAAACATTTAGGCATTGCCCAAGTCAGGGTTAGAATTGTCTCCGGTTATACTTCCCGCCAGAAGGTGGTGGAGGTTTTGTGAAACCGCCCACTTGGGCGGTTTTGGTTTTGACCCTAATTAAAATTGACATTCTTCCAATTTGGCTTATGTTGGTATTAATGTTTTTTGACAAAAGATGGGTAAATGAGATTAAGTCAAAAGTGGGTTGATAAGTTAGTTAATCTTCCTGAATCGGGTATGGGGTATCAAACTGTGGATGTGATATTAAAGAATGGCAGTACGGTAAGGGGCCTAATTGTAATTAATTGTCAGGATATTTTGGGCAAGGTTTATTTTTCCGAAGACGATATTGTGGATATTGTTGCGTCAGATATTTGATCCATCAGCGGTAGCAAGCCCTTAACAGGGCTTTTTAAATTTTTTAAACATTCTAACATTCTGCAGAATGTTAGAATGTTGTGAAAGGAATTGTGTTAAAATAGAGCGATGACGGAATTCCAGCAAAAGGCCTGCCCTGTAGCGAATTCCGAACTTGATAGTAAACTCCGCGAGCTTTTAGCGAGAGGAGAAATTTCGGAATTCTGCTTCAGGGTTTATAGTTTCGTAAGAACTATCCCGAAAGGGGAAACGGTGACTTATAAGGAAGTCGCTGTTGCTGTTGGTCGTCCAATGGCTTATCGGGCGGTGGGAAGTGCTTTGAATAAAAATCCTTTTGCCCCGATAGTGCCGTGCCACCGCGTAATTTGTTCTAACGGAAAAGTCGGAGGATTTAATGAGGGGACTTGTAAGAAAATCGAGTTGCTAAAAAGGGAATCTCTAAAATAAAGTTAACTTGACATATACCATATCTTGGAGTATCTTCTGGTTAATTCCTTTATAATTAAAGGCAAAGATGGCCAAGAAAACATTCGACCTGAGCCGGGTTCAGAGAATGACCGATAGAGGGAAGAAGCGGTTAGAAACCAAAGAACAAGAGCAATTAAGAAAAGAAAATGAAGCGTTGGATAAAGAGGCACAGACGATTGCGGATCAGCACATTGCCGCACTTCCGGGGAATATCAAGAAAGAAGCCCGGCTAGGGTCTGATTCTTTGCATATCTATCTGCCCGATAGCTATAAATTATCCAACAGGGTCGAAAGAATTATCTCATCCTGGTGCTGGAGCAACCGCCTGTCTGTCTCGAAGAGGACAGTTCACTTTTCTGATGATGACGGGGGTACTGTGGCCCTAGTCATTTCTTGGGCCAAGAAAAAGTAATATACCGACAAGTGTCGGTCTTTTATTTTTAAAATTTGCGTCTTGGACCATAAACACGTTAAAATTAACCTATGATTTACAGAGTATTACTTGTTGGTGGTGGCTCTGGCGGGCACGTCTACCCCGTCATTGCCGTCGCCAATGCTCTCAAAGAAAAAACCGCGACCGGAGGCGCGGAGTTAGAATTATTACTTTTGGGCGACGATAAATTTATGCGTCCGGCCGCTCAAGAGAACGGCATTCCATTCAAGCCGATAGTGTCTGGCAAGTTAAGGAGGTACTTCAGCTTGCTGACACTGCTGGACGTTTTCAAATTTCCGGTCGGATTACTCCAGTCGCTGTGGCATATTTTTTGGTTTATGCCCGACGTGGTGTTCGTTAAAGGCGGCTATTTGTCGGTACTGCCGGCATTGGTTGCCAAACTATATTTGATACCGCTGTATATCCACGAATCCGACTCGGTGCCCGGTCTTGCCAACAAGTTCTTGGGACGGCTGGCAAACAAAATATTCATATCATTTCAGATAAGCGCCGCATACTTTGGCGCGGAGAGGACAATTCTAACAGGCAACCCTGTCAGAAGGGCTCTACTTGAAGGTGACAAGGTTGAGGCGGCTCAAATTTTTAATTTAAGCTCGGATAAAAAGACCGTCTTCGTCTACGGCGGAAGCCAGGGGGCGAAAGTCATCAACGACACGATCCTGGAGTCATTGGTGATGATGGTCAGCAAAGATCTGCAGATAATCCATCAATGCGGCCCAAGCCAGCTCAATTCCGTTCAATCGGAAGTGGACAAGCTCCTCAAAGAAGGCCAGGATGGTTATGCTGATGCCATCGCGCGGAATTATAAACTTTTCCCGTTTTTGGATACAAAACAGCTTGCGGGAGCATATGCCTTGTGCGACGTTATCGTCTCCCGCGCCGGGGCGGGTTCAATAGCCGAGATAGCGATGCTGGGCAAGCCGGCCATATTTATACCTCTTTCCGCCAAAGCAAGCCGGGGAGAGCAAGTGGCCAATGCTATTGAATTAGCAAAATATGGCGCAGTGATGATAGAAGAGGAGAATTTGACCCCCCATATAGTGATAGATCAAATAGAACACTTGCTCGAACCGGAGCGTCATGCGGAAGTCAGCCAAAAGATAAAAAGTTTTGCTACACCGGATGCGGCACAGACAATAGCGGATACATTATTGTCTGAAATTAAAAATTAAATATCAAAAACACAGATTAAAAATTAGAAATTTTTGCCTTTTGATTTGTCATTTTGATTTTTAATATTTGATGTTTAATTTAATATATGCAGATTGCGGAAAGATACCATAAACAAAGAAGATATTTCGAGAATATGTTAAAGCATGACGATTTGGGCCATGCGTATTTATTTACCGGACAGGATGCGGCGGGGAAGAAATTCTTCGCGGAAGATGTCTGTGTTTTGCTGACCGGAAAAAGGTTTGAGAATAACCCGAACCTTAAATTTATATATCCGGGCGTGAACGAAGAAAAATACAGCATTGATGTCGGAAGTATTAGAGAATTAAAGTCGTTCATGTATCTTAAACCTCATTCAAGCGAGTATAAATTGGCGGTTATAGAAAATGCCGAGATGATAAGTATCGCGGCGGCCAACGCGATGCTGAAAATATTGGAAGAACCGCCCCAAAAATCAGTGCTTGTGCTGATAAGTTCCAAACCTAAGTTGTTACCTCGTACGATACTTTCAAGGTGTGAGACGGTTGTTTTTTCTCCCGCGCCGGAAACCCAGACCGAAGAAATGAGCAAAGCGTTAGCCGAGCTTCGTAAAGTAGCCAGATATGGAATGGCGGAGAGAATTAAATACGCCAAAACACTCCATGAGAAAGAGAACTATGCCGAATTGGTAGGTCTTTGGCTCCGCTCGCTGCGGTTTCAGCTTTCAGCTAAGCCCGCATCAGCGCCTATCTTGAGACGCCTTCTGAACCTCTCATACATCGTCTCCCAACCGCAATACAATCACCGCCTCGCGCTGGAGAACTTCTTGGTTCAATTGTAAAAAACGAAAGTCCCCGCCGGCTTTCAGAGCTAGAAGGGACGGATTACGATTAGTTCTATTTGGCTATCATTGTTTGACTCGAGAGTTATCCGGAGCTTTATTCAATCCCAATTGTTCTTTTAACATTCGTATCTCGGTTTCAAGTTGAGCATTTGCAACTTGTAATTTGACGCTGAAAGATACAACATCCCACATTGCTGCGAGTAAAACTATTATAAATATAGCCATAATAAAAACCACAAAGCCCATTTCCATTTCATCATCCCGTTGTCAGCGAACTATGGCAAGTGTAAACTTGGTTTGATTATTTGTCAATATTTTTCAAATAACTAACTTTGTGATAAAATTTTTCTTATGTATAAAGAATTAATTAGCCAACGCAAAAAAGATTTTGATTCGGTCTTGGAATGGGCAAGGAATGAAGTTGCCGGCATCAGGACCGGAAGGGCTCACTCGTCTATGGTTGAAGATTTAATCGTGGATTATATGGGCTCTAAGTTGCGTATCAAAGAATTGGCTACCATCAATACTCCCGAACCGAGAGTTATTTTCATCCAGCCGTGGGACAAAGGCGTAATCCCTTTGATAGAAAAGGCGATCAAAGACAGCCCACTGGGGCTCAATCCAACGTCGGATTCTAATGGTGTTCGTCTTACGATACCGTCTTTGACCGAAGAAAGACGCAAGGAGTTCACCAAACTTCTTCATCAAAAAGCCGAAGAAGCAAGAATAAAAGCGCGGCAGGTAAGAGAAGATATTTTGAAGAAAGTCCAAAATGCCGTGAGGGAAAAGACCGCCCGGGAGGACGACTTAAAAAATGCTAAAGAGGAAGTCCAGAAAATTATAAATGATTTCAACAAAAAGATTGAAGAATTAGTTGATAATAAAGAAAAAGAACTCTCGCTTTGAAGATTATGTCAGAACCATTTTTTAATCCGGACAAATCATATGAAGAAAATTGGGCAAAGGGGCCTTTTGGCCCCTTTGCCGATGGAGAAGTTTTTGTTGGAGCATGTGGTCTTGAATGCAATATATTCGGAAAAAAATTAAACTCTCCCATTGGTATTCCGGCCGGCCCCTTGCTTAATGGCAAATTCATCAAAGCCGCTTTGGATAAGGGCTTTGATGTGCCAATGCAAAAAACTCTTCGTACTCGCGTAAAGAAAAGCCATCCGTGGCCGAATGTTTTGGCTGTTCGGATTGACGGGGAATTGACTTTAGAAAAGGCCCAGGAGCGTTTGATTGCGGATAAAGACTACAGAGAACCGCTTTCCATTACTAATTCTTTTGGCAACCCTTCTTATAGTCCCGATTTTTGGCAAACAGATCTGAAAGATGCAGTTTCTTACGCTAAGCCGGGTCAAATGGTAACCGCAAGTTGGGAGGGAACCGATTGGGATAATGCCGGAGAAAAGGCGTTGATAGAGGATTGGAAACTTGGTGCCAGATTATTGAGAGAAACCGGAGTGGAGATGATGGAGATGAACTTCAGTTGTCCTAATAAGGGCACAACAAACTTGCTTTGTCATGATCTTGAAATGAGCCGAAAAATTGCCGAAGCAGTCAAGCCGGAAACTGAGGGAATTCCTTTGGCGGTTAAAATGTCGTATATGTCCGAGAACTATCTTCAGCAATTTGTAAAAGAACTAAGCGGGACTGTCGATGCTTTTTCAGCCATAAATACGATTGCCGCGGAGGTGGTTGACGAGAATGGGAATCAGGCCTTGCCCGGCCCGAGCCGGTTAAGGAGCGGAGTTTGCGGTTCGGCCATTAAATGGGCCGGTCTGGATATGGCTCGCCGCTTGAAATCATTGCGGGACGAGTTGGACGCTAAATACGTTATAATTGGTGTCGGCGGTGTAATGACGCCAAAGGACTATAAAGAATATCGCGATGCCGGAGCGGACATTATTATGTCGGCTACCGGCGCGATGTGGAATCCACTTTTGGCGATAGATATCAAAAACAACCCTTTACCATGAAAGAAGTCTTACAAATTCTTAAAAAGACCGGCGCGCTTATTCCGAATGGGCACTTTGTCGGTGTGTCTGGTCGGCATTTGGATACTTATATAACAAAGGACGCGTTGTTGCCTCATACTGCTGAAGTTTCTAAAATCGCTAAACTGATTGCCGAAAAAGCCAAAAATTTGAAAGTGGATGCTGTTGTCGGGCCGGCGTTGGGTGGGATTATTTTGTCGCAATGGGTGGCACATCATTTGAGCCGAATTCAAAGAAAAAAGATATTAAGTTTTTACACTGAAAAAACAAACGATGCCGGCCAGGCATTCACCCGCGGTTACGACGAGAGGGTTAAGGGCCAAAAACTGCTTGTGGTTGAAGATACGGTTACCACCGGCGGATCTGCTATAAAAGTCGTAAACGCCGTAAAACAAGCGGGAGGAAAAGTTGCTAAAATTATAGTTATTACCAACAGGGATCCGAAACAAGTTAACTCGAAATTTCTCGGTGTCTCTTTCTCCTCGCTATGCAATTTATCTTTGGCCTCGTATGATCCCAAGGATTGTCCAATGTGTAAAGCGGGAGTGCCGGTGAACATTAAGTTAGGACACGGAAAAAAATTCTTGGAATCACAAAAATGAAGATTATTGACAAGTATAACAAGCGGGCAGATAAGGTTAATTCGCTTTTATGTGTCGGTCTTGATTCAGAATTTGAAAAGCTCCCGGTCAAGTTTAAAAATAAAAAGAATCCGCAGTTTGAATTCAATAAACGGATTATTGAGCAAACACATAAATATGCGGCAGTATATAAGCCCAACATTGCTTTTTACGAAGCTCGTGGCGACAAAGGGATAAGAGAGTTGAAGATGACAATGGAATATTTACAAAAAAGATATTCTGACATTTTCACTATCTGCGATTGCAAAAGGGCGGATATTGGCAACACCAACAATGGTTATGTTGAATCGCTTTTTAATTGGTTTGGGTTTGATGCCATAACGCTTCATCCTTATCTTGGGAGCGAAGCATTGAAACCGTTTCTTGAACGTAAGGATAAGGGCTGTATTGTTTTGTGCCGGACCTCCAACCCTGGAGCGGGGGAACTGCAGGATTTAAAAAGCAGCGGCAAGTCCGTGTGGCAAATTGTTGCCCAAAAAGTTAAAAAAGATTGGAACAGGAATAATAATTGTATGCTTGTGGTTGGCGCCACCTATCCTCAAGAAATGAAAACGATAAGAAAGTTAACCGGCGCTATGACATTTTTAGTGCCCGGCATAGGCGCGCAGGGAGGCAGTGTTAAGGATGTTTTAGAAGCCGGCTTGAATAATCAGAGGAAAGGATTGATTATAAATTCATCTCGGGGAATTATTTTTTCAGATAATCCCGCGAGAGAAGCGGAAAAATTAAGAGACGAAATTAATAAATATAGATGATAACGGCTTTAATTTTTATTGCAGTTATAGGCGTATTGGTGCTTGTCCATGAGTGGGGACATTTTATTGTCGCCAAAAGAGCGGGGATGAAGGTTGAAGAGTTCGGTTTTGGATTTCCTCCGAGATTATTTGGGGTCAAGAAAGGCGAGACGACATACTCTATCAACTGGATACCTTTCGGCGGGTTTGTGAAAATATATGGAGAAGACGGTGAAGATCGTAACGCGCCAAGGAGTTTTGGATCAAAGCCGATCGGAACGCGGTTGCAAGTAATTGTTGCCGGCGTGACGATGAATTTTCTCCTGGCGGTATTTCTTTTGATGCTTGGTAACTATATTGGAATAAGAGTCGGCATAGGCGATGAGATGGACGAAGTGTCCGCCGCGGCTAAAGATAAAATGGTCCAAGTGGTTAGCGTGGTTCAGAATAGCCCCGCTGATCAAGCCGGCCTGAAGATGTTTGACGAGATAGTCGGTTTTTCAACGGCTCAAGAGGTGAGGGATTATATTACCGCCAACGCCGGAAAAGAAATTAAACTGACCATCAGGAGCGACTCGCAGACAGAAATTAAAGAAATATTGCTTCCCGCAAAGGATGAGGGTGACGGCTTGTTGGGAATTGTGCCGGTAACGACTGGGCTTTTGTCTTATCCTTGGTATGAGTCGGTATGGCGGGGGACGACTGACGCGGTGTTTCTGACAGGCCAGACGGCTGTCGGATATTTCCAGCTTTTCAAGACGTTATTACTAAAAGGGCAATTGCTTGCCGATGTTTCGGGGCCTATCGGTATAGCCAATGTGACCGGGCAGGCGGCGGCGGTGGGATTCAGATTCTTGCTCCAATTCGTGGCATTGATATCGGTCAACCTGGCGATATTGAACATCATTCCGTTTCCGGCACTTGATGGTGGCCGGGCGTTAATGCTTATAATTGAAAAAATAAAGGGTTCACCGGTTAATCAAAAAGTTGAAGCGGCGATAAATTCTGTCGGCTTTGCTTTATTGATTTTGCTCATGGTTTATGCGACGGTTAATGACATAGGTAAATTTTTCTAATAATCATGATTGAAGCAGAAAAACCACAATCGTTAGTTAGAAAAGTTGAGCGTCCGCCAATTTTGGACAGAATTATTTCTGAAAGAATATCTGACAAAGAAAAGGACAAACTTGTCGATGAACTTCTTGAAAAATTTGACAGGCAAGACATAGAAGAAATTAAGGGAGGCGAGATAGAACTTTCTCCAAGACAGAAGGAACTAATCATAGAAGCGAACAGACTTATTTCAAAAGCTCTTGGTGGCATAGGCATTAAAATGAAAACAGAAATAAAATATCCAAATATCCATATTTTGAAGGCGGATGTTTTTGAAAAATATAGAAAAAAGAAAGGTATAAAATCCGAATCGATATCTGCATGGACTAGTATTGGAGAACAGGCCATATTTATTAAACAAGAAGAATATAACGAACTTTTATTTTTAGACAGGATTATCCACGAGATGTTGCATATTAACAGTTTTATTTCTTTCCAAACCGTTGATATGGCTTTAGATATGGAAGATAGAGTGGGGATTACAGAGAGGAGAACTGGTTTACGAATTAGGGAAACTAAAATTAAAATAAAAAAAGGTAAAAAAGGTAAAAAAGTCGCCGGACGGACGTTCTTTAATGATTTAGACGAAGCTATAATTGAAAAATTAACCCTTGATATTATTAGAAATTTTGATCTCAAGATTTCTCTTGGCTTGAAAGATGATTTTCAAAAATCAGAAAAATTGCGTAAAATATTAATTGATTACATTCAAAAAATGTTTCAAGAAAGAGGGGGTAATATGAGTCAAGAGGAATTATTAGAGATAGGAATCTTGTATATGGTATTAAATTGGGGCGCTGTTTTATTGCCTGAAGCCGGTGGATTTTTAGAAAAATATAACGAAAACCATGATCGGATCGAATTAGAACAGGCTATTAGTTTTTATTCTGACCAAGAGGCAAGCGGTTTCATCTCTCATTTTGCGTATGGCTCACAAAGAATATTGCTAGAAAGGTTAATAAATAAGATTTTTGAAAAAAATAAGGAGAAATTTAATAATCCTTCAGAAATTGCGCAACTCTTTATTCGAGCTGCGTTTGAAGGCCGACTTTTGCCTTTAGCAAGACTTATTGATGAAACTTTCGGCAAAGGTTCGTTCAGAAAGTTAGGCGAAGGGGAGGATATAACAGCGGTCGATTTTTCCGAATGAAAATCGTAATTTCTAACCCCCAATCTATAAAATGAGACAATCACAACTATTTACAAAAACGCGGCGGGAGGCGCCCAAGGATGAAGTGGCGGTAAATGCCCGACTTTTGACGCGCGGCGGTTTTATTTTCAAAAATTCCGCCGGAATTTACACTTTTCTTCCGTTAGGTCTGCGAGTTTTGGAAAAGATAGAGAAAATAATAGTGCAAGAGTTGAACGCGCTCGGAGCGCAAAAAATATTGATGCAGGCTATGGTGGACAAAAAATATATGGAGCCGACGGCGAGGTGGGATTTAGATGTGGGATTCTTCGCTCTGGATGACAAACCCCGACGCCAAGGGGTCGGGGCTCCGACCAAAGCGTCGGAGGAAGCAAATTTTGTTCTTGGCTGGACTCATGAAGAGGTTCTCACAGCCATTGCGGCCGAGTACATCAGTTCATATAAAGACCTGCCGTTCGCCGCTTATCAGATTCAGACCAAGTTTAGGAACGAACCCAGAGCAAAATCGGGTCTTTTGCGCGGTAAAGAATTTATGATGAAAGATCTGTACAGTTTTCATGCCGACAACAGAGATCTTCAAAGATACTACGGGGAAGTCAAAGAAGCATATTTAAGAATTTTCAAACGATGCGGGCTTGATGCGATATATACCACGGCGGCCGGAGGCATGTTCACTACAGGTAATACCCACGAATTCCAGGTGTTATCTGATGTCGGAGAGGATATGATATTGATGTGCCTGAAGTGCAATTACGCCGAGAATAGAGAGATATCGGAACTTAAGGATGCAGACAAATGTCCAAAGTGCGGCGGAAATGTGGCAGAAAAACATTCCATAGAGGTTGGCAATATATTTCCGCTCGGGACTAAATACTCGGCGGCGCTTGGTCTTGAGTATGTGGATGAGTTGGGCGTCAAACAACCGGTAGTGATGGGTTCTTACGGTATCGGTATCAGCCGCTTGATAGGAGCCATCGCAGAGATTTCAAATGACGCGAACGGCATTATCTGGCCAGACAGTGTTTCTCCATTTAAGGTTCATCTGATAGTTCTGGATGACCGGAAAGAGGAAGCTGAAAAGCTCTATAATGAACTTACCGATCAAGGTATAGAAGTTTTGTATGACGATAGGAGCGACAAGACCGCCGGCGAGAAATTCGCTGACGCAGACCTCATCGGCTGTCCGTGGCGTGTCGTGGTTAGCAACAAGACACTGGACAAAAATAGCGTTGAGATAAAAAAAAGGAACGAAAAAGTAGCCAAATTAGTGCCTCTTGACAAGGTGGTGGCGAGTATGATATAATGGCTTTAGGATCGAAATCCGGTAATGGAGGCAGCCGGTGGCCAGATATCTGGGCATTATCGGGTCTCCGAGGCCCGTTGATGATCTGGTCTTTCGACCTCCCCCCGCGTACCAGCGCGGGGTTCTTCTTTTTTGTGACCTTTCTTCTGAAGACCTTTTTGTTATAGAAAAAACCCATTAAAGGGTTTTGAGAACTTCGTCTAATTCAGAAATTAATTCATCCATTTCTCCCAGACTTACGGAAAGACGGACTAATTCCGGGGAAATTCTGACCTTTGATAATTCTTCAGGCGAAAGCTTACTGTGAGTGGTGGATGCGGGGTGAATAATAAGGTTTTCATTCTCATCTCCAAGGTGAGGTGCCAGACGAGCCGACTGTAAAGATTTAACTAATCTGCGGGCGCCTTCGAAGCTTTCCAGCTCAAAAGATAAAAGTCCGCCGCCACTTGTCATTTGCCGGCGAGCCAGAGCGTAATTAGCGCTACTGGGGAGAAAAGGATAATGGACCTTTTTGACTTTAGTGTGCCCTTCTAGAACTTGAGCCACTTGTAGGGCATTTGCTGAAAACAGTTCCATGTCTCTTTGTAAAGTAGTGCGATTCAAAAGAGTAAAGTAAGCAGAAAGAGGATGCATAATGGCTCCGGTGGAAATATGATAGTCGTTAAGAGTTTTTTCTGTTTCTTGCAAGAAGCGGGGAGAACCGATTAGTGCTCCTCCCAAACCCGTTGACTGTCGGTTAAGCGCTTTGGTGACTGAATACAAGATCGCATCCGCTCCTAATTCTAAGGGTTTTTGCAGGACCGGCGTTACGGTATTGTCTACGACCAAAAACGTGTTGTATGTGTGGGCAATTTTGGCGATGGTTTTGATGTCAAAAATATCGAGAGTAGGATTAGTCGGTGTTTCCAAAAAGACAAAAGCCGCACCGGGTTTTATGGCTTTCTCCCACGAGAACAGAGAAAACGGATTATCTACAAACACCACTTCGCAATCATGATCGTTGCGCCACAACTGAAGTTGATGGAAACTGCCGCCGTATATGTACGGCGATATTACTACTCTTTTGGGTCTACCTAATGATTTAGCGGTAAGCCCCCAAAAAAGAAGAGAAAGGGCCGACAGTCCGGAACTTGTGGCCCAAACCGAACCCTCTTTGACTCCCTCCACTTTTGCCAGCCATTTTTCAAAAGCCGTAACAGTAGGATTGCCCATTCGGCCGTAAGCGTAGCCCAAAGCAGGATTTTCAAAAATTTGAGCACCTTCTTCTACAGAATTAAATTCATAGGATATTCCAAGATAGAGCGGGGGAACAATGCTGCGAAAGGGGTCAACTGGTGTGTTTTTCAAGGATCTTCTCCTTTTTCAAATAATAGAATTGATACAAAGGTACACCAAAAAATATAACTTAGCAATATTCAGCTATTTTTGACAAAACGGTCATAAACTATATCATAACGATATATTTAGTTCGTTCGGACGAAATGACTAGTCGGTTATTTTGCTCCTCACTCACAAATATAAGCTATAAGCATGCTAAATAGAATCTTCGGTTTTTGGAGTAAAGATATCGGCATTGATCTGGGTACGGCGAATACTCTAGTTTATGTTCGCGGCAAAGGCATCACCATCAACGAGCCCTCAATAGTCGCGGTTAACCAAAAGACCGGCAAGATACTCGCTATTGGCAGTGAGGCAAAAAAAATGGCCGGCAGAACTCCCGGATACATTGTAGTATCAAGGCCTTTGGTGTCGGGCGTTGTTTCCGATTTTGAAGTGACCGAACAGATGCTCAAATATTTTGTAGACAAAGTCCATCAGGAGAGTTTCTCTATTCTACCGAGGCCGCGCGTCGTTGTCGGTGTGCCGTCGGGCGTAACCGAAGTGGAAAAAAGAGCGGTTGAGGACGCGACATACAATGCCGGAGCTCGCGAAGTCTATCTGATTGAAGAGCCAATGGCGGCCGCTATTGGCTCTCGCCTGCCGGTACAGGAGGCCGTAGCCAATGTTATAGTGGATATAGGCGGAGGTACGACGGAAGTTGCTGTTATATCCATGGGCGGAGTTATCGCCTCAAGATCACTGCGTATAGCTGGGGACAAATTGAATGAGGACATAGTCCGATATTTAAGGGAAGAAAAGAATCTGCTCATTGGAGAATCATCCGCGGAAAATCTCAAAATAGAGCTTGGCTCGGCCTACCCCCTGAAAGAAGAAATTGAGGGAAGAGTAAGGGGGAGAGATTTAGTTTCCGGTCTTCCGAAAGAAATAATTCTCGCCTCCGAGGAAATCAGAGAAGCTTTGCATAAATCCACTCGCAGTATAGTGATGGCCGTGAAGGATACGATAGAAGAAACGCCGCCCGAACTTACTGCTGACCTGATAAACAGACACATATTTCTTGCCGGCGGAGGGGCGTTGCTGCGCGGTCTTGACAGAGCAATCGCCCACGAGACGAAACTCTTTGTCAAGGTTGTTGATGATCCGCTTACCGCGGTGGCAAGAGGATGCGGTTTCGTGTTGGAGAACGTGGAACAGTTAAAATCCATTTTAGTTTCTTCGGATAAGGGAAGCTACCTTTAGAAATTATTCTAATTATTCTAATTGACCTAATTATTCTAATCAAATCCCAATGTCCAATTCCAAGAATTATAAATATGATCTGGAGGATAGAACGGCTAAGTTCGGTGAAAACATAATAATATTTGCAAAGAAAATTCCTTTAACCCCAATAACTCAAAGGATAACTCCTCAATTAGTTGCCGCTGGCACATCTATTGGTTCTAATTATTGCGAAGCTGACGATGCGGAGTCAAGCAAAGATTTTAGGCACAAAATAGGTATATGTAAAAAAGAAGCAAGAGAAACAAAGCACTGGTTACGAATGATTGCTATAGCCGTCCCTGAGCTAAAAGAAGAGGCCCGTACTCTGTGGCAGGAAGCAAAAGAATTGCATTTAATATTCAACTCTATTTCTATTAAAGTTAAGAATAAAAACATTAGTCATTAGAAATTGGAGTTTATTTAGAGTAATTAGAATAATTAGGTCAATTAGAATAATTTTCTATAACAACTATGTCTCACTCACCTTTGAAGTTTTTCTTTGCTTTATTTGCCATCATTGCTTCGCTTATTTTCATTGATCGTTATTTTTTTGACCGAAAACTTAACAACTTTGGTACGGTGGCAATCCAAAGGCCGGCCTCGTATCTTTTTTCAATAATAGAATCCGCCGGATTCTTTTTTCGAGGTTTGGCCGGACTTAAGAACGCTATAACGGAGAACGAGAATCTTAGGAAAGAGAACTTGAATCTGCTCTCGCGGCTTGCCGACTACGAGGATTTAAAGAGCGAGAATGAATTTCTGCGAAAAACCTTGGACATATCGCCGCGTTCTGATAACAATATTATTTACGCCGGTATTTATCAGTTTCAGCTTGGATTAGGCGGATACGACGTTCTGCTAAATAAAGGTACTGACGATGGCGTGGCTGAAGGCGATGTGGTAATTACCGAGGAGGGCATCTTGGTCGGCCGTATAGAAAATGCTTATACGAAATTCTCTAGAGTGTTGGTTGTAAGTGATGCGGATTTTAGCGCGACTGCCCGGGTCTTGGAATCAAATACTGCCGGTATAGCGAGGGGAGCTTTGGAACGGGGAATGTATTTTGACCTTATAATCCAGAGCGACTTGATAAAAGAAGGCGACGTCGTTGTTTCAAGCGGGTTGGATTTGCTCCCGCCGGCTCTTGTGATCGGGACCGTGAGCCATGTGGAAACTAAAGATACCGATATTTTTAAGAAAGTTAAGATAAAACCCGCGATGGGAGAGATAAGGATAGGGAGAGTCCTAATAATTCAAAATTAAAAAATCAAAATTAAAAATGACAATGTAAAATTCAAAATTGTCTAATGGCAAAATATCTTTTCGGCTTTCATCCATTTTAACATTTTGAACTGTCATTTTACATTTTGATATTTACATTTTACATTAAATCTTAGCCATTTAGCATGACCAGTTTAAAACTTATAGCCATTTTTATTACTGTGTTGTTATTCGACGGGCTCGTGTTGCCGGCGTTTTTTGGTTTCAGAGGGAGTTTTTTGTTCGTGCTTGTTTTAATTATGCCGGTATTATATCTGGGTTTGACAAAAAATTTAGTTTTTTTTGGGTTGTTTTTTTCGTTGATTTTAGAGTTGTTCAGGGGGCTAAATTTTGGTGTTTTAGCAATGCCTTTTTTGTTCACCGTGGCAGTAATATATTTGACCCAAAGATTCTTGGACATACAATATACTTATGATACCAGATTTAATTTAAGCAGGTCGGGCCTTATTGTCTTGATGTCGGTGGCGTTTATTTATGTGTTCTCATTCTTTTACAGATATTTCGATATTTCGACCCGCCTGCCGGACGGGCAGGCATTCCGACATTTTGATATTTTGAGTGTTTTGACTATGGTATTGGAAGCGCTGGCGCTGGTTTTTGTATTTAACAGTGTGTTCAATAAGAAAAGCGACTATCTATAATGTTCGATATGTTCGAAATGATGGAATTGTTAGAAATGATAAGTATATAACTTCAATTAACAACTCCAACATCTCCAACAAGCGAAGCGATCCAACAACTCGAACAGGAAAAGCAAATGAGGCGTGAGTACAAAATTTCCGTAAACGAGGATTGGGTGAGTCCGGAGGAAACCCTTCTTGATTCAAGCAGTGATCACCAGGATCTTGAGGTGCCTATTTCAAATTCTATTTTTAGGGCGTCGTTTTTTATTACCGCCGTTCTGTGCGCCGCCATCGTTATTTTTGTCTTTGACTTGAGCGTCAGGCGGTACAGTTATTTCGCCGGCATAGCATTCCGGAACAGATCAGTTAACTTTTCTGTCCCGCCTCCGCGGGGCATCATATTTGACCGCTTAGGCAGGCCTTTGGTAACCAATGAGCCGGTCTTTGACCTATTAGTAATAAGCAAAGAAGTAAACCTCGGAAGCGCAGAAAGGATGGAAAACGCGGAAAAAGAAAAATCGGAAAAAAGTGAAAACATAGAAATAGATAGAGTGGCTGACATATTGGGCCGGGATAAAAGTGAATTCAGAACATTTCTATCCGATGGCGTAAAGAACAATTCGGTGTTCTTTGCCCGGTCCGGCTTAAACAAGAACCAAGTTCTGGAGATAAAAAACCTGAATCCCAAAGGTTTTTACGTTGTACCGAACACAAAGAGGCGGTATGTGGACGGGCCTCAATTCTCTCTTGTACTGGGATATGTGGGTAAGATCTCCAAAAATGAACTTGGCGTGGACGACTACTATTATCCAACAGACATTATCGGTCGGCTGGGTATTGAAGCGCGGTACGAAGAATATATTCGCGGTGAACACGGCAGGATATCTTTTTCCACCGGAGGCGGATCTCGGCTAGAGGCCGACCAGCCTCTGACCGGCGCGAAACTTTCTGGCGGACAGCGCGAAAGCAAGGTATTGAATAAAGATCCTGCTATAGGGAACAGTGTGGTTTTGAATATTGATTATGATATGCAAAAGCGTCTGTTTAACGAACTTTTCAACGTTCTTAAGGATTCCAATTATTCCAAAGCCGCCGCAGTCGTACAAGATCCGCGGACGGGAGCCGTTCTGGCAATGGCAAGTTTTCCTGCTTACGACAATAATTTATTTGTTGAGGGTCTGTCTGATAACCAATTCAAAGGGTTGTTCGAGAACAAATCCCGTCCTTTGTTCAACCGAGCCATCAGCGGTCTTTATAATCCCGGTTCTACTATTAAGCCATTTATGGGCATGATGGCGCTTGAAGAGAAAATTTTCAGTCCGTCGGATACTATAAGGGACTGTGTCGGTTTAACTATTGTAAATCCCTACAACCCAAATGATGTTTATATCTTCAATAACTGGCGGATTGAATATGGGTTTTTTAATTTGAAACGGGCCATTGCCAATTCGTGCAATGTTTATTTCTATATAGCCGGCGGCGGCCTGCCTGCCGGTCAGGCGGGCTATGACAATATCAAGGGCCTCGGCGTGGAGAGAATAGCCAACTATTTGAAGTCGGCCTTTGCTGATTCTCGACTTGGCATTGATTTGCCGGGGGAAGCGGAGGGATTTGTCCCCACCCCCGACTGGAAATTAACAGCAAGAGGCGAGAGCTGGTATCAGGGCGACACGTACAATATATCCATCGGACAAGGCGACCTGCTCGTTACGCCCTTGTGGCTTAACTCATATATCTCGGCGATAGCTAACGGTGGAACTTTGTATAAACCATTTGTGGCCAAGCAGATACTGGATAGTAATAAGAATGTCCTGATGAGTTTTGAGTCGGAATTATTGGGAAAATTGAGTTTCAGCGAAGGGACAATAAGTGAAGTTAAGAACGCGATGCTCGAGACAACCATATCGGGAACGGCAAAATTACTTGGCGCTTTGCCGGTCAAAACAGGAGCAAAAACAGGAACCGCCGAGGTCGTCAAAGGTAGAACCGTTAATTCTATAATGACCGCTTTTGCCCCCTTTGATGATCCGGAGATAAATATCACGGTTTTGGTGGAAGGAGGGACCTCAACCAATGAGGGCTTGGCGATAAGAGCGACATACGGATTTATGAAATGGTACTTTGAAGAATATGGTAATTCAGTTTCTTATCCACAGTGATTGCATTTGTTTAAAGTGTGTAGTATAGTAGTGTATCTTAAATTAACCTAATTATACTAATTAACCTAAAGCCGACGTTATCAGTCGGCTCTCCGACTAATAACGTCGGAGTTGACCTAAATAAACCCCAATGACCTAATGACCAATCCGGTTTGGTCATTCAGAAATTAGACATTAGTTATTATTTAGAATAATTAGAGCAATTAGAATAATTAGAATAATTTTATTATTGTGGATCAATATTTTAGCCCGGAGGGATTAGAAAAACTCAAGGATGAACTCAAGGAACGT
>JACPNL010000007.1 GCA_016185505.1 Candidatus Yanofskyibacteriota bacterium | reverse complement strand
GGGATTGTTTTTTATTTAAATACATTGTGATAATATGTTTTTGGCGATAGGTGAATACGCGGGCGACCATGTGTTTTCCGCTACCGAAGCTAGTATCCATGCATCCAGAATATTTCCGACCATGCGTTTGAAATAGCGTGGTACATGTCCCGATTTTATCGTGGATCCTCGATGGCCTTGCCATCGGGACAGAAACTTCAAAAAACGAAGATACTTGGTATAGGATGCCAGGGCATTATGATGCCAAATACGATACAGCCCGGAGAGTACTCGATGGGCAGTGATGACTATGAAGGCATGCTATATAATACTGCGTAGCCCGAACGGCAACCGTTACACGCTTTACCTCTATTTCAACGACGACGGTTCGTGGAACTGGAACTACAACTGGCTCGACAACGATCGTAACGCCAACAACCCCTCGGCTGTGCTCGCAACCATCTTTATTTCTTCCCTGCTTTGCTATTTGGCGAGGTGGGGGAGTTTTGTTTTTCAAGCTGGCCGCTCCAACCGCCGAGGTTTTTGCCGATTTCCTCAATCGGTATTGAGAGAGAAATGTATTGTTCGTTTTGAAGCGAGCCGGCTTCCCAGAGAACCATCAATAGCACCTTAAGTGTATCAACCCTCTGGATAGTTGAACGGACATAAGGTAACTTTTCCTGTCTTGGAATAAATGTTGCCGCGGCTAAGGTTTTTATTATTTCTATCCAAAGAGTATCTATCTGCTGGCCAAGCGTGTGCCTGTGGGTTTTCGGTATGATCTGATAATATTTAAACCAAACCAAATATGCGGCTTTAACTTTTTGAAGCACCGGCAAAAGCCTTGGGGGGGGCTTAAAGGATTATGTCCAGAATTAAATTCACTCATACGTATAACGATATAATTAGTATTGATAACTTGCTTGAGGCGTGGAGAGAGTTTATCACGGGTAAGAAAAAACGCAAAGATGCCCAGGAGTTTGAGCGGGACTTAATGGCTAATATCATACAGCTTCATAATGATTTAGCAGCGATGTCATATAGGCATTGTGGCTACGAAGCTTTTAATATATCCGACCCTAAACCGAGAAATATACACAAGGCCTCTGTCCGAGATAGGGTTCTTCATAGGGCGCTGTATAGGATTTTATATCCCTTCTTTGACAGGACATTTATTTCTGATTCATACTCTTGCCGGTACGATAAAGCCACCTATAAGGCAATGGATAAATTTCGTAAATTTTTCTATAAAATTTCAGAAAATAACAAAAAGACGGTCTGGGTTTTGAAGTGCGATATTTGTAAGTTCTTTGCGTCAGTGAACCATGATACTTTGAAAGTAATCTTAAAAAGTTATATACCGGATGATAAAATCTTGTTCATTGTCTCGGTTATTATAGATAGTTTTTCAGTACGGGCTGGAACAGGTCTGCCGTTGGGCAATCTAACTTCACAACTGTTCGTGAATATCTATATGAATGAATTTGACCAATTCGTTAAACATAAACTGAAAGCCAAATATTATATCAGATATGCCGATGACTTTGTGGTCTTGTCTCAAGATAAGATATGGCTTGAAGAGACGCTTCCTAAAATGGGCGACTTTCTTGAAGAAAGATTAAAGTTGAACCTACATCCAGATAAGGTTTTCATTAAAACCCTTGCTTCAGGAGTTGATTTTCTGGGCTGGGTTAACTTTCCAGACCACAGAGTGTTGAGGGCAACGACAAAGAGAAGAATGATGAAAAGAGTGGCGAAGAATACCAAGCCGGAAACCGTGAATTCTTATCTTGGACTTTTGAAGCACGGCAATACGCAAAAGTTGAGAAGTATGGTAAAATCGAGCCATGTTGAATCTGGTATTTCGCAACTCGACATCGGATAAAAAATATGGCTCAAAGTTTTTTGAGAAAATTTTAAAAACGGCGGCGCGCGAATTAAAAATTAAAGGAGATTTTAGCGTAAGCGTAAATCTTGTCAGTGAATTAAAAATCAGGGCACTCAATAAAAAATATCGTAACAAAGACAAACCCACTGACGTTCTATCTTTCCCCCTTAATTTCGCGCAATGCGCGAAATTCGCGGACTTATGCGGACACCCCGCCAAGGCGGGGACGCGGACTTACGCGGAATCAATTACTCAATTACCCGATTACTTAATTACAGATATCGGAGATATCTTTGTGTGCTTATCCATTGCAAAAAAAGAAGCAAAGCGGGAGAATGTAAGTATAGACAAAAAACTGGCGCAGCTGACAGCGCACGGATTTTTGCATTTATTAGGTTATGACCACGAAAAGTCAAAGAAAGATGCGGAGAAGATGTTTGAGTTGGAAAGTCAAATTTTGAGAAAAATTCCTGGTTTTAAATCAAATATTAAATATCAAAAATCAAAATGACAAATCAAAATTCAAAAATTTTTAATCTTTAACCTGTGTTTTTAATTTTTAATTTTTAATTTTTTATTTCAAAATGTCTCGGCCCTACACAATTTCCGGTATTGACATAGGCAATTCTCAAGTCAAGGTTGTAATTGCTCGCATGGGCCCCGAAAAAGCTAAAGCTCTCGGGGCAGGCGATAATTTAAGGCCGGAAATATTGGGTACGGGCAGCGCCGTATCAGCAGGGTTGCGCCGAGGAATGGTGGTGGATATGGAGGAGACCGTTGATAACATTGGAGCGGCTGTCCAGCAAGCCGAAGCAATGACCGGAACACAGATAAAAAGAGCATTCGTTGGCGTTAACGGGCTTCATATTAAAACACAGGTTTCAAGGGGAGTTATCGCAGTATCCCGAGCTGACAATGAAATATCCCAGAACGATATAGACAGGGTCATTCAGGCCGCTTCCGTCGTAAGTATGCCGGCTAATAGAGAAATAATCCATGTTCTTCCCCGCAATTTTATCGTTGATGGCACCGAGTATGTAAAAAATCCGTTAGGAATGAAAGGCGTCCGTCTTGAAGCCGATGTGTTGCTCATAGACGGTTTGTCGCCGTATTTAAGAAATATTGCCAAATGCGTGAACGAAAACGATATTGAAGTTGCGGGATTGGTCTATGCTCCGCTTGCCGCGTCTTTATCCTCTCTGGACAAAAGCCAGAAGGAACACGGGGTGATAAACTTGGACTTCGGAGGCGGCACTTCGACACTTGCCGTATTTGAGGAGGCCGATTTGATACATAGTGCGGTTATACCGTTTGGCTCAAAACATATTACTAACGATTTGGCTGTTGCTTTAAGGACGTCACTGGACGTCGCGGAAAGGGTTAAGCTTGAACATTGTTCCACGTCGAACATGGAGGACTTGCGTAGGCGTGACAATATTGACCTCTCGCATCTTATCGGAGAGGAAAACTTCATTGTGCCCAAAAAACAACTTGTCAAAGTTGTCGATGCGAGAGTAAGCGAACTCCTTGATATCGTTGAGTCCGAACTCAAAAAAATATCAAAAAGCGGAATACTGCCGGCTGGGGTGATCTTAAGCGGCGGCGGTTCCAATTTGCCTGGTTTCGCGTTTATGGTTAAAGACAGGCTTCGCTTGCCGGTGAAAGTGGCCGAACCGCTTGGCTTTGACGGCGTTAATAATATAGTCGGGGATCCCTCATTTGCCGTTGCTGTTGGACTGGTTTTGTGGGGCACCGCAGAAACTCGGAATGGACGGAAAACACAGAAAATGGATTTTGACGGAAACGATTTTATTTCTAAAACAAAGGACTGGCTCAAGAACTTCTTGCCATAATATAAGTTATCAACAACTTATCTACCCCCAATTTGCGTGTGTTTTTGTTTTGTGTTAAGACAAGGTGAAATATCAAAATCAAAGATTAAACATTAAAAATCAAAAATACATATTAAAAATCAAAGATGACCGAAAACTTTTTAATCTTTGATTTGTATTTTTAATATTTAATATTTAATTTTTGATATGAATTATGGCTCAGATCAAACCTCCATTTGAAACATTTGCCAGGATAAAAGTTATTGGTTGCGGCGGTTCCGGCGGCAATGCTTTGGCTCGGATGATAGAAGCTCGAATTCATGGAGTTGAGTTTATCGCGATAAATACCGACGCTCAAGCGCTTCATGCGACTAACGCGCCGACAAAAATTCATATCGGCAAAAGCTTAACCAGAGGGCTGGGCGCCGGAATGAACCCCGAGATAGGAAGACAAGCGGCGGAGGATACTAAAGAAGAAATTCAAAACGCGCTTAAAGGAGCGGATATGGTTTTTCTGGCAACCGGGTTGGGTGGCGGTACAGGTACCGGCGCTACTCCTGTGGTGGCCGAGATTGCGCGCGAACTGGGGGCTTTAACTGTAGCCGTTGTTACCAAGCCATTCAATTTTGAAGGGGCGCAAAGGATGAGAATATCCGAAGAGGGCTGGCACAACTTGCGCGATAGAGTTGACGCGCTTATCACTATTCCTAATGACCGCCTCTTGTCAGTGATAGACAGAAAGACGCCATTATTAGAGTCATTTTATATAGTTGACGATGTTTTGCGGCAAGGTGTTCAAGGTATTTCCGATTTGATAACTATACCGGGTGTAATAAATGTTGATTTTGCTGATGTCAAAGCCGTTATGGCAAATTCCGGTTCGGCTTTAATGGGTATAGGCAGAGCAAGCGGCGAAGATAGGGCGATAGAGGCAGCCAAAATGGCAATCAATTCTCCTCTTCTGGAGGTCTCAATAGACGGAGCAAGGGGCGTGCTTTTCAATGTTTCCGGCGGTATGGATATGGCGATGGCCGAGATAAATGAAGCGGCCAGGATAATCACTGAACATATTGACGGCGATGCCAAGGTTATATTTGGAGCGGTAATCGACGATAAGTTGAAGAAAGGCGAGCTCAAGGTTACTGTGGTGGCAACCGGATTCAATAACGGCCATCCGACTTCCGCTCGTCCGGTTATAAATGGTGGTCCTAGCTTGTTTGATAATGTGCCCAAAAAAGGTCTGGCTGCTTCCGGCAACGGCCTGCCCGGTCAAGTAACCCCAATCCAGCCGATTAAGGAGTTAGTTGATTCGTCGGTGAGTGATGATGAGTTTGATATTCCGGCGTTTATTCGCAGAAAAATGAAATAGTCGCTCAACCACTAGAATAATTTTTAACCTCTCACTCCATTAACAAATTCTGCAATATTTCCTCATTTTCCAGATAAAAATTTAGCATCCGTTCCTCCCTTCGGGATTTTCCGGCTAAATTTTTATTGTCTGGAAAATTTCTGAAATATCTTGAATTTGTATTAAAGGAGTCCCGATTTTTGTTTACAAAAATCGAGGATCCTCGATTGCAAAGCAATCGGGACTCGAACGTTAAAAATTATTCCTAGTGGTCTCGCTCCTTTAGCGGTAAAAGGGGGTCTGGTAATCTTTGAGCAAATTTTTCGTAAAAATTGACGAATAACTAAAGCCGTGCTATCATAAGTCACGGTTTTCAGCTTCTTAAAATCAAGGAGTCAAAATGTTAGGACATAGGACTTCGAGGGTAATTGTTAATGGAAATCCAGGAAGTTTTCTGGATATAGAACAAGGTGACTTTGTTAGAGAAGGAGACCCAGAGTTCAAAGGCGGTAGATATATTGGACGACCGCTTATCGTCACCAAACTAACTGGTGATGAGAGAGTCGTGTACAACCAAAAAGTAGAACTAAATAAGGCCAAT
>JACPNL010000005.1 GCA_016185505.1 Candidatus Yanofskyibacteriota bacterium | reverse complement strand
CGCGTTTGGCCAAGTTCAAGGCAAAAGGTGAGTATCGGACGAGCCATACTTATAGTATGGTGAGGACGAAACGGAACCTTTTAACGCAGAAATTGGCCAAACCCTTGCGGCTTAAGATTGGCAAAGCCATAATTTTAAGGGGCTTCCAATCTTAAGCGCGTAAGTTCTGACCTATTCAAAAGGATTTGTGAATGTATCTCTGAAAGGATTAGTGTTGGTTTCTTCAAAAGGATTCGCGCTCTCTTGAAACGGATTTGATTCCGGGAGTTTTTCCGCGGGGTTTTGGATCTGTCCGGAGATCTCTTCTCCCAAACTCTTGGAGACATTCTCTGGCGCCGGCGTAGAAGTTACCGTTGCCGAACGTTGCGTTTTGAGAGGATTAAAAAATACCAAAACCAAAGCAATAATTGCCACAACCACGGCTACAACGATAATAAGCAAGTTTTTACTCATATACTTTTTCAGTATAGCAAAACCTTAAATTAACTTTATCC
Organism: Candidatus Yanofskyibacteriota bacterium; assembly: GCA_016185505.1. Classification (GTDB taxonomy): domain Bacteria; phylum Patescibacteriota; class Minisyncoccia; order 2-02-FULL-40-12; family GWA2-44-9; genus 2-01-FULL-43-22. The sequence goes on along the minus strand of JACPNL010000005.1, from coordinate 53,050 downwards.
ACATTAATCTAAAATCCGCCATATGGCGGATTTTAGGTTGGCAACTCTTAAGGGATTATATAGAAGAGCCGTAATACGTTAGCCATACCGCTACCCTCAAAGAATCTGGCGAATAACCCGTTGGCTTCACAAATCTGGCCATTCCATGTTCTTCCCAACTGCTGGCAGTGAATAGCCATACGGTGAGGATAGATACCTGATGTCTCCGGAAACACGCAAGTTGAACCGTCCCACGAACCGCCTGAACTGGAACATGCGGAAGCAGGGTCGGGTGTTGAAGGAGGCGGTGTATATTCCGTAGTTGGATACGGAGTAGGGTTGGTTACACAAGAACTTCCATTCCAGTATTGATCTGACGAACAAGATGGGGGCGGCGTGTAGGTTGATGTCGTTGTTGTTGGATATGGGGTATAAGTTGTCCCACCGCCACCGCAGTCAGACGGACAACTGGAAGATGTTTCGCTGTTGCCGCAAACATTGTCCCCGCAATAACCTGAGTATGGAGTATACGACGGATATGGCGAAACTGTGTCATAAGGCGTCGTTGATTTACATCCGCTTATGGCCGGATCCCACCATTGGCCAGATGGACAGGAAGGAGGCGGGGTATAACTGGTTCCCGGAGAATATGTTGGATATGGTGAATAAGTTCCGCCAACACCGCCTGAACACCCTGCGGTTGTTGCCGTATCTCCCTCCTTGGCCGATTTTGTCATCGGGCCATCGCAATAAATGCCTTTACCGGATGAATCAGAATACATCCAGTGGCAGCCAGTGCCAAGAAGATTTATCAATGATTGAGAACAAGAACTTGTGGTTGGTCCGGGAGAATATGTCGGTTGGGCGGGACAAGTTATCTTACTCGTACCGGCAGAGTTATAACAAGTGCCGCCGTAATTCTCCTGATCATTCATACAGAAACCGCCTGAATCACCATGATAGTGATAACCCGACGGACAACTGCCGGAGCCGGGATATGGGGAGGAGCTTGGATAAGGTCCGGGCGAATAAGTTGCTCCGCCGCAATCTGACGGACACGATGTATAAGTTTCGTTTGAATCGCAAAACTTATTATTATTGCAACTCTGTCCCTGATATCCGCTCTCGCAACTGCTCGGCGCGCCAAGAGAAAGTCCGGCCAGATCAACCGGAGTTCCGGTTTTACTTCCCTGATGGCAGTTAAAGTAATCCTTTTCACACCACACCGTATATCCGGTAGGCGCGCCGTTTTTTGTAGCATTCGGATAGAAACAACTGTACATACCGCCGGTACCACCGGTGGTGGTCGGATATGGCGAATAAGTTGGATACGGCGAAGGAGAAGTAGAAACCGTATCGGAACAAACAGGGATACCAAACTCTTGCCAATTGCCCTGATCGCCACCACCCGGTTTCCAGCCGTTAAAGTATTTAGTTGAACAGCTATTATAGATATTGTTTATATAGCCAGTATATTCACTATCAGTTCTGTTAAGAATCGACGAGGATTGCGTGGAACCGTCTTTGAATTTCCATGTCTTATTTATCCAATTGCTTCCAGTACCGGGAGAGTATGTTGGATAAGGTCCGGGAGAACCGGTCGGATACGGCGAATAAGTTGGGGTCGGGAACTTGCAGTATTTAGCCGTTGAATCCCACGTGCCACCTGATTTTTGACAATCAACAACCGGGTCACCTGATGGTGAAAATGTCGGTCCAGGTGAGTAGGTTGGATAAGGTCCGGGAGAATAAGTTGGCGGAATTTGACACCGCTGACCATCCCAATATTGGCCCTGCGGGCAAGTCGGAATCGTAACCGGCGGACCGATCGGAGTGAATGACGGCAAAGGAACGACCGTCTTTACTTCACAAAGCGTTTTTGCTCTTACAAAGTCGCCCGACTGGATTGCCGCGAAACATTCCGGAGATGGTCCTATCGGACCTGGTCCCGGATAATACGGCTGTCCCGGCGGAGGACTAAATCCGGGACCGGGTTGAGTGAATCCCGGAAATTGTCCCGGTGGGACATCGCCCGGTTGAAAACCCGGGTACGGACCTTGTCCAGGAAATTGCGGGTACCCGCCGTCAGAAGGATATGCTCTGTACTCATTTGATGTTACATCCGACGACTTCTGTACGTTGTGGTTATATTCCTGAAATCTCTGAATTGACTCTTCGCCCCTGAAACCGGAAATATTCTGCTTGGCTCCGAAAGAAATACACTCGGGACCATTATTTGGATCAGAACAATATGAGAAACACTCCGCTTCGGAACGGCAACCACCGGGTCCGCCTTCCTGGCTGAACACCTGTCTGAACTCATCTTTTCTTTGGGTTAAGTTCTCTCCTTCGGAAACATGTCTTTTGATATCCTCAATGATAAATCTTGCTTCTTGCGACTGGCCGGCTAAACCAAGCGACTCCATTTTCGCCAATGCCCTCTTTGAACCCTCAAAACATCTCATTCCTATGGCCTCATCCGCAGCGCCCCGCTCACATTGAGACGGGTCAAAGCCAATTTCAGTTCTCATTATTTCAAATATCTGGCTTCCGGCGTCAAATCTCCCTTTTTCATCTTCCGGGAGGAAGTCCCGGCAAGAAGCAGGGTTGGTCAAACATTGGTCAAAATTGACATTCCCGCTCTTTTGCGTAAATGATTCCATTAACTTCAAACCCTTGTCCACTTCGGCTTGGCTAACAAATCCATTCTTTACGGCAAAACTGCCACAGGCCTTTGCCACTTCAAGGTTGCGGTTAGAAAACGCGCGATCGCACCGGTCTCTGATCTGCCTTTCGCCCGCGAACTTACTGCCGTCAGGCAGAGTAAGGATAAATTTATCCGAATAATAATCTTTGACTTGCCCGACTTGTTGGCGAGCCGATTCAAGCTGTTTTACCCCCTCTTGTCCAAAGATCTCTGAAGCAATTTGGCTACAAACCGCCGGAATACTGCCTGTACCGCTCGGGTTTAAACAAAAGTTGCCGCAACCTTCAAGAGTTCCGTCTCCGCACTGATACTTGCCAGTCACCAATGCTTCTCTTAATTTAAGTGTAGCCGAATCCTCGAACTGCGCGGCAAGCGCTCGCTTTTCTTCGGGAATATAATTCTGAACACGTGAGTCCTTGGCTAATTTAGCGCACTTCCTTAACAGATCAATCGGAGCCGTATCAGGATTCATCGCTTCACAATCACGGAAATTTACCCCGGCATCTTTTGCCGCCTGGACAACGGAATTTTTCTCTTCAATTATTTTCGCAGTTATATTTAAATTAGTGGCCAACACCGGATTTCTGGCTTGAAGTTTTTGGGCCAATTCGCCGGCCACTCTCACCAAACACTCCTCGTCTGAACAGGTTTTTATATCGTTAAGGATCTTGCCTTTCACTTCGTTCAAAAAAGCATCAACCTGCTGAACTTGATCCGGCGTATAAAGATCGTGGCTTTTGCCAATCTCGGCGCAAGTGTCAAGAAATTGCTCCTGATTACAAAGGGCTCTGGCTTGGTCTTTTGAAGTTATATCTTGACCCGTAGCAGAACTTAACTCTTCAATAGCGACTTGAATTTGAGCTTCTTCGGCGGCATTAGCCAGAGATAGAAACAAAAAGGCCGATGCCAAAAAGACACCAGCCACAACAAATATAATTACATAACTTTTTTTACAACTATTTGTTATCTCCATAATTTATTAAAATATTTTAGAGTTAGAAATTAATAGTAATATGGTAATTGGGTAATTGGGTAATTGAGGTTTCAATTACAATGGATTACTTAATTACTATAAATTACCACCTCTAATTGAAAGGGTTAAGCACTTTCTTGGCCTCTTCAAAAGGATTGGACTCTACGCCCTCAAGAGGATTAGTGGCCTTGAAAGGATTGGCCGCTTTAGCCGCGTCCTCCGCTGCTTTCTGACCAGCTAGCTCTTGCGCTTTTTTGACATCGGCCTGCGACCTTGAATATCCCTGCCAATCGCCTACCCAATATGATAATACTCCGACCGCGACGATGATCGCCCACAATAATTTGTTGTTAACCAAATTAGTGACTGCAAAAAAACCTCCAAACCAAGAAGTCATCTTGATCAGTTTAGTTTTTGTTGCACATTAAAAATTTTATAAATAGGAATTTCTAATTTAATTTTAAACTAATCTCGAAAGTTGTACAAAGAGCAGTTATCCACACCAAAGATACATTGTTTAATTGTCCCGATTCGCTATGCGAATCGAGGATCCTCGATTTTGTAACCCCGCCAAGGCGGGGACAAAATCGGGACTAAAAATCAGCCCTCAAATTTGCCAAGCAAATTTGAGGGCAACAGTATAGCCATGCAACAATTTAACAATGTATTTAGAGTTCTCTACCCAAACTTTGGAGAAACACTCTCGCGTCTGATTCGAAAGAGGGGTCTATTTTCACCGTCTCACGAGCCACAGCGGCAGCTTCGTTAAATCTGCCTAATTGGGCATAAGTAGTCGCCAAAGAGGCATAATATTGAGGTTCGTTTGGACTAATTACTATCAGTTGCTCATATATCCAAGCAATGCGTTCAAAGTTATTTGTCTTTAAATACGCATTGATAAGTCTTTGAAAGTCCACTTCGCGGGGCGAGTAAGGGTTCTCGGCGTTAAGAGCTTTCTCCAGATCTTCCGCTCCGCTTAAATCACCGTTCTCTATTTTTGCTGCTCCCAAATAGGCATGGGATATGCCCGCGTCTGGATTTAAATCAACGGCTTGCTGAAAATATCTGATAGCATTAGGATAATCTTTTTTGTTCAGATAGGCTTGAGCAATTTCATAATAGGTTCTGACAAATGTCGGAGAAAGTTCAAGGGCTTTCATTGAATACTCCAAAGCAATATCGTTGTACGGTGAATTAGGATTATCTTTACCAAACATTATATTTAATCTTGAGGCATAGAGATGAGGCAAGTAATCAACGGGGTTTTCTTTAACGTTTTTTTCTACTTCGGTTATCGTAAATTCGTAGGCCTTTTTAACCTTTTCTTCTTTAACACTCGGCCCGCCTACGCCAACCAAATATTGAGCCAGGCGGTGCCGATATTCGTATTTTCCTGGCACATTGAAAGACAAAGCTTCCCGGTATTTGTTAAAAGAACCGTCAAAATCACCTGCCCAGCTCGCAACAATAGCCCGCGTAGTCGCATAATTTGCCTTTGCCGGCAAAATATTGGTTTTGTATATTAAAACCGCCACAAAAAACACAAATATTGCTCCCAAAACCCCGATGGTAGAGTTGTTCTTTATAATAGGCCTCCTGTCCTTGTCGTCTTGGGAAATTTTATCCGGCGCGCCTAAGCGCGTATTTAAATATGATACGAATCCCAGAACAGTGAAAAAAACGATAAAATTAGCCGACGTGTCAAAGATAAAAGAATTATGAATTATATAAGCCACCGTCATAGACGTTAAACCTATACCATAAATTATTAAATCATTTTCTTTTAAAAATCTCTTTAGGGACTTAAATAGAACTACAAAAATGCCAACATACGTTAAAAGCCCGATAATGCCCATCGTCACGAGAATTTCTATAAACATATTATGGGCTCTGTCAAAAAGCGTCTCCGCCCCTGGCCCCCTGAAAAATTTGGGGTTGAAGTATTTTGAAAACGGGATATTAAAATTCTCCGGCCCCCAGCCAAGAACAAATGTTTTAGGACTTTCAACCAAGCCCTTAAAACCGGCCTCCCATGCCCAAAAACGGGTTTGGACAGTAGTTGCGGTAAATGACAAATTTGTAATCCTGCTTAAGTATCCTGATTTTTTAACAAAGGCCGCATCGTTAAAAACAAGGGAGAAAATTCCCCAAATTACAGCTGCGCCGATTAGGAACTTGAAAACAAAACTTCCAAAACTCGATTTATATTGTCTCGCCCACAGCAAAGCAAAAACAATAAGCCCAACCCCATAACCAAGTAAAGAACCTCTAACTGCGGTCATTAAAACGGCAATAGACGTCGTGATAAAAGCAAACATATAAAATAATCTGTATCCCCGGACCCTACTGTCCGACTTCACATACATCATTAGCGACAAAAACACGATAAAAATCTGATAGCCGGCAAATAATGCCGCGTTCCCTAATGTTCCAAAAATTCTTGCCCTGTCACCGGAACCAAGGAAAAAATCTATATTGGTCTTTTGGAAAAATCCGTAAAAAGCAGACAATATTCCGACAAAAATAGTTAAATCCAAAAGACGCTGCCAGTGCTCTCTCTGAGTCATTACCGAAGTTAGGATGATATAAAATAAAAAATAATGCCAAAAAGTCCAAAGGCCCCCCATTCTTTCGAGAGTCCCCCAAAAACTTGGATAAGTTAAAACACTGGTAAAGGTGGCCAGCGTGAAAGCTAAAACGAACAAAAGGAGTGCCCAGAATATTTTATTAGCCTTGGGAAGATATGACCGGTCTTTTAGTATCAGTATCAGATAAACTACCGCTAAGATTTCAACCAGAGATCTAAAAACAATAACTTTGCCAAAATGAAACGGCGAGATAAAATCTCTAAATATAACCAGAGGAACCAAAATCACCAAGCAAACACCGAAACGGAGCGCTTTTAACAAAAAAGGGTCTTTTGCTTTAAGCTTTGACATAGGTTTTATATTATCATAAACCTTTTATGTGTTCAATGAGATTCTCGACGATCCTATTTTCCTGCTCGGAAAGAATGGCGGGGTCACCCGCCATCAAGCCGTTGATATAAATCGCGGAAAGACTATCGAGATAAACGGTTTTTTCAATATCTCCATAAGCCTTATTACTTAACGTTTGGTTAATGTACTCTGACGCTTTATCATAATTTCCAGATTCAATGCTCAAAAAAGACAAAGAGCGGTATAAATCTCGATGATTCCTCTTATTGATATCGTGCTCCAAGGCAAGAACAAAAGCCTGTTCAGCGTCACCGAACTTTCCCTCTTGCCAGAGAAGTTTGGCATGAACATTTAATGCGACGGGGTAATTTTCAGCTATTTCCAGCGCTTGTTTAACTTCTTTCTTGGCTAACTCAAATTTTTTTTCTTTAAAGTAAACAGCGGCTAAATTAGCTCTTGCCCACGCGCTATTTGGAGAGTTCTCTGCCGCTGACATTAGTAATCTTCTTTCGTCAGTCCAAACTCTGGCTTGGCTAAAAGAAGTAAAAACATAAAAACCCATCACAACAAGCAATAAACCTCGAACTGCGAACTGCGAACTGTGGCGCGCAACCTTTAAGCCCAAAGCCACAGCCAGCCACAACAATCCAAAAGAGGGTAAATACCACCACCTTTCAGCAAAAGTACCGGTAGTCACCAAAAACATATTGGAAATCAGCCCGAATGGCACTAAAAAGAGAATTAGCGCCTCTTTTATATAGTTATTTTTGTTTTTAAAGAATACCCAGACGATAACCGAAAAAAGCGCCAACCCCGCGATCAGATCAACGCTTAAAATCCCGGGGGCGGGAATTTGATTAAAAGAATAATCGGGAGACAGGTCAAACGGAAAAAATGTTTTTCTGACATAAAGATAAAAATAGGCAAACCCGGACAAAATTCTTTCTTTCAGCCCCACAAACGCAAGAGGCCCAATTATCGGATCAACCGAACTTTGGCTTTTAAAAGCCTGTGTTCCCAGAGTTAAATACCTTAAAGCAAAGTACGGAATAAGAACCAAAAAATAATATGCCGTTATTTTCAGCGCTTTATTTAAACGATCCTTGTTGACAAAAATAGACAGTAAAAAAACGGATGGCAATAAAAAAACAGAAAACTCTTTTGCCAATAAAGCAAAGAAAAAGCTGACCGCGCTCCGCCAATATTTTTTACTAAAAAACAAAATTAGAGACAAAAAGATAAAAAAAACGCTTAAAAGATCGCTCCTACCGACGAGGGAAACGACAGTCCCCGCATTAATGGGCAAAAAAGCAAACCCGAATGCAACAAAATAAGCGGCCTGTCTTGGAAAATATCTTCTGACAAGATAAAAGATCATCGCTGTATTCGCCGCATGGAGCAACAAATTTATCATCCGCATAAAAGCGGTATTTTCTGAAAATACCAACGAAAACGCATAGGTTAGCATTGTCAGCGGCCTATAGTTGCCTTGTTCGGGCTGGTTCTGGTGCCAAGGCATTAAAAAGCTTTTGTATAAAGCGGGAAGAGTTCTTAATTCCGGTCTGTTTTCAATAACAGAGTGGTCGTCAAGAATATATCCGGCGCTTAAAACATTGCCAAACAAAAAAAGAGAAAGAAACAGAACAATAAAGAAAACAAATAGCGGTTCCCTGTTCATTCTTCGATTTTCTAAATTATAGACTCTATTTTATAAATCACCCCCGCCGCGTCATCGGAAACATAAAGCGCTCCGTCTGGGCCAAATTTGAGGTCGACGGGCCGACCATAGACCTCCTTTTTGTTTTCGCCAAGCCATCCCGAAACAAAATCTACCGGTTCTTGAGACAAGACCCTGCCGTTTTTGTCCAAGTCATATCTGACAATTTTATATCCGACAGGCACGCTTGAATTCCACGATCCGTGAAAAGCCACCAGCAAATCCCCTCCCCATTCTTTCGGCCACGTCTTGACATCGGATGTCTCGTTTTTAACATCGGAAGTCCTTTGGCCTTCCGATGCCTGCCCGTCCTCTGGCGTGGTCACTAATGAACCACTGTCGGGTACGAACACCAACCCCAAAGGCGCCGAGTGAGCCGGAATTTCAATAATCGGCGACTCTGTCTGACTGCAATCGTTAGTAACATCAATCCGTTCCCATTTGTCCGGACTAAACTTTTTATCTTGGATCTTATTACCGTAGCAAAATGGCCAGCCATACCGGCGAGCGCCAAACTTGTGTTCCGGACCGGCAACTTTGACAATATTGATCTCATCAGGCGGCAAGTTATCCCCTAAATTATCCCGCCCCATCTCCGTTGCCCAAATTTCTTTTGTTGCCGGATGAAATGTGAAAAACACCGAATTCCTCAACCCGCCGGCAAACTCCGCAGTATAAGTACCTTCCGGGTCTGACTCCAATATCGCCGCTCTTTTCCAAGTGTTTTCTTCACAAACATCGCAAGACGAACCGACGCTAACATAAAGTTTAGTGTCAATTTGAGTATTAACGCTTGTTCCTTCTAATATTTGCCTTGCCCTGAAATTAGGCCCAAAAGCGATAGTTCGGGTAAAATGCCTGCCATCAACCGGAAGATTAACAACATTTTCACCTGCCTGCGCAGGCAGGCCTGCTGTACTGATCAATTTTCCGGTATTTATGTCATAAGGATATCTGTTCACCCTATGCGTTTCGGCAATGTATAAATAAGTAGCCCCCGTCTTAGGATCTTTGTAAAAGTCCAGTCCGTGAGGCGACTGTAAACCGTCAATCAAAACACGCTTGTCTAAATATTTTACGGGGTCCAAAACGCTAACCCTACCTGCTTTTGTCTCGCTAACCAGCATCCTGCCTTTCGGATCAAACAAAATGACTCTCGGATTCTCCAAATTTTTTGCGACAACAGAAATTTCAAATCCTGTTGGAACATCCAAAAACGACAGCTCCCCGTCGCCCACCGAAACTGTCTCTGGCTTTTTAAATTCCGGCGCATTATAGCCGGCAAAATCCTGAGTAAACCGAAGGACCAAATTAAAATCAGTCCAAAACAGATAGGCACTAACAGCAGCTAAAATCACTATGCCAATTAGAAAAATGGTCCTTTTCATAAACGTCGCCACATTGCTACATTGTTACATTGTCCCGATTTGCTGTGCAAATCGAGGATCCTCGATTTTCTACTAGTCTTGACGGAGAGAAAATCGGGACTGAATTGCTCACAATGTAGCAATTTCTTCAGATAACAATTTTTATTAAAAGTCATAGACGAAGAACGACTGCCCTATTCTGTCTACCGGTTCATATAACGCCAGCCAGTTTAAAGCGGGATCGTTTTTTTGTTTGCTCAAAAGCTGTAAGCGAATAAGTAGGAAAGTGTTGATGGCATATCGCCCTTTTGGCTCCCGCCACCAGCCGGAATCGTCAACAATAAGCAAATCTTTAACCCCATAATACTTTGGGTTTGAGTTTCGCCACGAATAAATAACTTTGGTGCCGGGATTACTTGCTTGGTACTTTCCCAACCGTTTTAAATCTTGTCCCCACTCAATATTTGAATCGTCAAGATATTTATATCCATTTTTGGATCCACCGACAAATTCGTTGAAATAAGCCAGATAATCGGGATAAATACTGACGGCAGAAAAAATATACCAGACAGCCAAAGCCAGTATTAAAATTGGCACAATTTTAATACTGGCTTTGAGATTTCTAAATATCGAAATGCCTGTCCGGCTGTCAGACGAATCGAAATGTCGAAATGTTTCAGAGAGTCCTCCTCCCGTATAAAGAATGAGAAATGGGATGGCTGGAATAAGGTACCTAACGCTTATATCGTGGGCCTTAATACTCGTGACAAAAGCAAAGAAAAGCATCGGCAAAAAAACAAGTACCCTATCCCAGTTATTCATTCTTGATCTTTTGTAAAAAGCAATAGAGACAATAAACGCAAGCAGAGCCGGAATCGGCGTTTTTATTACAAAGGCCTCCAAAAAATAATACCACCATCCGCTAGACGAAAAATTTCCATTCAAATAAAAATTATAGCCCGGTTTCCAGTTGGCATAAACACTTTTTAGCCCTTTTAAATAAAATCCGGAGTCAATCGGCATGAGGTAGGAAAAATAAACAACAACAAAAGCGGGTATGGCCACAATCAGAGCAAGATTGACCAACTGGCGCATTCTCGTGTTAAATTCTCTGCCACGCTGCCACGCATAAATAAAGACAAACAAAGCAATTACGGGTAAAAAGACAGTAGCAGAAAATTTTGAACCCAGCGCTAATCCCAAGAAACAGCCTGAAAACACTAAATACTTCTTGTGGTTGGTTCTGGAGAATTTCCATAGATAGTAAAAAGTAACAAATGAAAAAGAAGCCAGTGGGAGATCAGTCGTAACAAATTGAGCATTGGCAACCATGACGGGCATAAACGCATACAAGAACAGAGCCAAAATTCCCGCCTGATAGTTAAAGAGTTCTGATGCCCACTTATAGATATAAAAACCGAGCAAGACGGACAAAAACATGACCGATAATCTCCCCCAAAGCAATAAGCGGCCAATGTCATTAGAAAATAAAAACTTGCTTCCGAAAGACCACTCGTTTCGAATAGGACCAATTAAATTAGGGTCGTTTGAATCAAATTTCAGGTCCATAAAAAGCAAGGGGAAAGAAGCCATCAATTTTACCAGTGGAGGGTGCTCGGGATTCAACACTATCTGGCCAGTTTTCCAGTAAGAATATCCGCTCGGCAAATGTGCTATTTCGTCAGTTGCCGGACTGAAATTTTGCGCGCTAAAAAACGGCAGAAAAAAAACTATGCCCAACAAAACAATTACAATCAATTTGTGATACTTAAACATCGTTACTGCTATTTTAATCAAAAAACCTTGTTTTAACAAGGCTTTTTGTGTAAAATATATTTGTTACTAAGTTATTTAATTACGGCCATTACATTTTCTCTAAATAATCACCGTGAACCCATCCCTCTTTGCCTTCAAATGTTATCTTGTGCCATAAACCGCTTTTCCCCAAACTCATTACTTTGTCGCCAGCATCAAGTTGTCCCAAAACAGCGCTTGCGGTAGTAGCTGACGCTCTGACATTAAGAAATCCGACACTGGAAACAACCTTATATTGATTGACTGTTGACACGGTGGTGCCAGAAAACGAAGCGGCTTTTCTTGTATAGTCAGGTATCTGGTTTACAGAAGTATAATCAGATCCCTTTGGATACCAGCTAAACTCTTTTGTGTTTATACAGAAAACCTTTTTGAAGAAATTGGGGTCGTCTTTAACGGCTTGTTCGCCGGTTGTGTTAACCCAATGCAGCATTCCGGTATCTTCGCCCGTTGTTTCCACGCCATAGACCTTTACATCTTCTGTTTCACAATTTCTGAAAAGACCGGAAGTTACAAATACATCTCTAGTAACTGAAGTGGTGGCTTTAACTTTTGAAAATCCTCCGAGATGACCGTAAAATCCAAATATGGCAGGGTTCAAAAATAATCTCTTATAACCGTGCGGGTTGACTATATAAACGTCCGGATCACTTGAGCCTCCGGCACTGATAACATCACCGTCTTTCAAACTAACCGCCGCCAAACTTACAAATCCTCGTGAAGTTGGAGTCGGTTTGCTTCCCGAAACCGGTGTCGGAGTTGGGGTAACGCTTGGCGAAATTGCCGGGCTCACTGTCGGAGTTGGGGTCGGCGTTGGGGTAGATGCGGGTATGGTCGTCCCACCACCGCCACCACTACTACCAGTAGACCCGCCGGCAGAGCTGGTACAGGAAGTTGATGTCGGAGTTACTATAATTGTCTGGGTGGATGAAGGAACAATTGAAAGTCGCGATTGGTCGACTTCGCAAGTAAAAGTATAGCCGCCGTTATTAGATAACTGTAATTTACCGGCAGAGGTAAGGACCATTGACTGGCCGGAAGAAATTGTAATAGTGATGGTTAAATTTGTAGTTACAACCGAATCAGCATCGGAACCGGCCGATATCACTATATTTCCAACATCCAACGCAACGGTAGTGGCTTGCGGGAAATAAGCATCCCCGACAGCGCTGGCTTGATTGACTCCGACCCAGAATACTCCTGCTGCTAAAACCGCAACTAACAGCAAGGAAAAATTTATTTTTGGCATTTTCATTTATGTTATTTATTTTATGAACTTATCTTTACCGCATACCCTGAATTTTTTTTACTACCGACGAATCAAATTTTATATTTTCCCAGAATAATACCTGGTCTCGGTTTATTGTCATTTTATTTTCAGGTTCATGCGGCTCAATCGAACCAAGCTTAACAAGCTGCCCAGCGCCATCCTCATCTATTTTAACGTAGTAAACATCAAACAAGATCAGATAGTCAGAACTTATGTTTTTTAAGCGCCCAAAGTATGTTTGATCGTTAGTTAAAAATACAGCTTGGTATGTATTCGGGTCAATAAAGTCTTGTTTGTCATAACGATCGTATTTCAGGTAATCCGCCAAAAACTGTACGCCAGTGTAGCCAACTAATATAACCAGAACAGCTAAACTTATCGCTATAACAAATTGAGTATTCTTACTACTAGCCATACTTTTGCTTTAATTATAAACCGGTGTGGCATTCATTAGTGTTAATCACGAAAGCTGTTCCTCCGATATTAACACGAGCATATACCCAATTTCCTGCAGTATCTTTTAATTGCAAACAAGTGCCAGCCGTTGAAGAATTGCCACCAAACAAAACACTTACAGTGGCGGTCTTAGCAGTACCAAATTCAGCAACATAAATCGTACTGGAACTGGCAGAACGTCCGGAACTAGCCAATAAACTAGTCTTTGAAATAAGGGTCGCCGCGGAAGCTACGCCTCCCACTTCAAAGTCAGTTGAAACAGAAGCACTGCCGGATACTGCAAATTTTGTCGTCGGAGCATTTGTGCCAACTCCGACATTACCTGTTTTGCCATTAGTACCTATCCAAAAGGCCTGGGAGAAAGAAGCTGCTCCTGCAAAAGAAACAGTGGCTCTAACCTCTAAATCACCGCCGATCATTAAGTCATCTGAACCAGCAATATAATGACCATGGGTAGTAGCAGTAGTACCAAGCCGGTTATAAGCCGCTGAAGCAAAGCCTCCTACTTGGATTGTATTGCCGGTTAAGAAGTATGACGCTGAAGCAGTACCCTGAACTTCAAATCTGGTTTGAGGCGTAGAAGTATTAACACCCACGAAACCTCCGGAAAGTACGTTAAATTTCGTATTAACGTCCAAAAGACTGACTGGACTTGATGTTCCAATACCGACGTTTCCTGTTTTACCATTAGTACCGACCCAAAGCGTAAGAGATAGAGAAGCTGGTCCGGTAAATGAAAGCGAACCTCTACCTTCCAGATCACCGGAAACAAACAAGTCATCTGAACCAGCAATATAATGACCATGGGTAGTAGCAGTAGTACCAAGCCGGTTATAAGCCGCTGAAGCAAAGCCTCCTACTTGGATTGTATTGCCGGTTAGGATATATGATGATGATGCGGTGCCTTGGACCTCAAACTTAGTTTGAGCCGAACCGTCGCCAATATGCATGGTTCCGGTAGTAACCATGTTTGTTCCTATTGTACTGGCTGCGTATACACCAACAACAAAAAAGCCCATTAAGGCAGAAACGAAAAGAATAGGAAATATCGACCCAAAAGCGCTCTTAAATTTGTTCATCGCGTTTTAGTTTTCCAACATTACAAGCTTTCTTTTTGGAAAGATTGGAACCTTGGATATCAACAACTACTTATTAATTATAAAGCAGGTTACTGTAGACGCAAGGAAAAATGTGGATAACTCAAATACATTGTTACATGGTTACATTGTTAGAATGGTTAACAATGTAACAATTAGCCGCGGAGCGGCTGAACAATATAGCTATGTAGATGCTACAAATTCCCCTCTGAAATTTGAATCATTTCTTTAATTTCTGGCACAGTATTTCCAAATTCCACCGCCTTTTTTAGGAAAAATAAGGCCATTTTATAATCACCTTTGACAAAGTATGCCGTACCAGCTAAAGCGCTTATATCAGGATGGTTTAGATCATCGCCGAGATAATAACCCACAGCGCTGATGGCTTCGTCGGGGTTATTAAGGGCTATCTGCGTATAGGCATACCTGACGACATATTCGATAACGGGGTAAAATTCTATTACTTTTTTAAACATAACCCCCGCTTCTTCCAGCCGGCCCTGTTTAGCGTAAAGTTCCGCTAAGTTTATCTGGGCGTTAATGGCATCGGGATTAAGTTCCAGAGATCTTAAATATCTTTCTTCGGCCAGCTTTTGATCGCCTTCATGGTCGGCAATTATGCCCCAGAGATTCTGAACACGAGAGTTATCCTCATAAATATCTAGAGCAATATTAAGCTGTTCTTTGGCCTCGTCCCACTCGTCATCCTTAACATGCACAGCCGCCATAGCCATTCTGGCTATTAAGCTATTGGGCGACTCCTTAAGTGTTGCCGTGAACAAGGTTCTCGCATCATACCAATCTCCGTTCCGTATTATCGTTCTGGCGCTGAAAAATATTATTAATAAGGCCAAAAAAACATAGATGATCTTCTTGCTAATTTTTTCAGATACCTTGAGCAGTACATAAGAAAAAAGGAGAATAAATCCGAATGAAGAAAAATACATCAATCGCTCGCCCATAATCGTCCCAACCGGCTTTATTAAATTAGATATCATAATGTAAGGAGACAAGAAAGCCAAAGCGCCAAAAGCCACTGCTGTCCCATGTGTTTTTCTAAAAACTAAGAATCCTAATAAAAAGATGAAAAAAACGGCACCAACCAAAAAAGTTAAATCCACAAAACGACTAACCGGTGAGATCGTACTGTAAGAGTAATCGGCTGAAAGATGGACTGGCCAGACAAGCCGTTCTAAATACATATAAAGCACCTTAAAAGCCGTGAGAACTCTTTCTTTAAGCGGAAGAAATTTTAAGTGATTTCCCACAATGGTCATAGTGACGTCGCCGAAAAAGTAAGCACCCAACGCTTTATAGCGTAGCGCGGCATAGACCAAAACCACCGGCGTGAAAATAAAAGTTCTGTTTATCGTTTGGAAAAATCTGTTTTTCATCACGCCCCAGTCAACATAAAAAAGGATCGGCAGGGCCATCAGGGCAACCTCTTTACTAAGCAAGGCAAACAAAAAAGAAACAGAGCTTAGAAAAGTGTCTTTTTTAATGAAAAAATATATAGCGACCAGAGACCAGAAAAATGCCAGCAATTCTGCTCTCCCGACAATAGATGTCACCGCTTCGGTATGAATAGGGTGAACTAAAAACAGTAAAAATGTCGCATACGATAAAAATCTGTTTTTGAATAAGCATCTAATCAGCCAGAAAACCAAAAAAGAGTTAAGGGCATGAATAATAATGTTCGCCACACGAAAACCCGCCGCCTGCTGAAAACTTGTAGCAGAATCAGTTAGAATTGCGTCGTTTATGTAGTGATTAACAGCATAGGAAGCCATCGTAAAAGGCCTAAAAAGGCCTAATTTAGCCAAGAGATGATATGGAGAAACAAATAAGTTAAAAAAATTAGAAGGATCTTTGAGATCTCCCCTATTTTGTACAACCGCCACATCATCAAAAGTAAAGTCATTAAAGATACCGTTGCCAAAAACGGCAAAAGATAAAACAATGGACAAAATTAAAACCGCGATCGTCTGGTTATTTTTTATCCAAGCAAATAAGTCTTTACTCATAGATCATCCGTTCGAAATGATGGATCGCCTGGGGCTTGTTGGAGATGTTGGAATTGAATCATTTCCAACATCTCGAACATTTCCATCACCTCTATCAATTTTCCAGCTGTTGAATAAGTTTCTCTATTAAGTTCCCCGTCTCCGGGTCAACGCTGGAATACTTCAGTCCTTCGTTAAGATCAATGAGCGCTTTCTCCTTGTTATTAAGGGCAATATAAATAAGCGCGGAGTTATAATAGACTCTGGGGTTAGAAGGAAGAAGTAGTTTCAGTTTTTCCACATTCAAAACAGCTTGAACAAAGTCCCCCCGTTGCGCGTAAATAACAGCTAAGTTTTGATATGGATAATAAAAGTTCGGATCAATTTTTATCGCCTTATCAAATTCAGTGATTGCGCCGACAATATCGCCCCGCGACTGCAGTATGCTCCCCAGATTATAATATGGCTGGGCAAACTGGTCCCCCGATTCTATTGCTTTTCTATAATAAACCTCCGCCTGTTCCATATCGCCCCGGTTAAAGTATTGATTACCGAGATTGTTATTTATTCTGACGCTGTCCGGCTCGTATTTGATAATGTTCTTGTAGAATTCAACAGGATTGCCCCACAGGATATTTCTTTTTACGGATTGATATCCTAAAAAAGAAATATAAAATATTATAAAAACCACAAGCACCAATTTACAAATTCCAAACAAATTCCAATTACTAAATTCAAAATTCCAAACGCGTTGTTTTGTGTTTTGATCATTAGAATCTTGGTATTGTTTGTGATTTGCCTGCCCCGTTGAAAATCTTTGATTTTTGTTCGGGGTAGTTTGTAATTTGTGATTTAGATAGTCGAGTAGTTTTACCAGATAAAAGGAAAAGATGGCCCAGACCCCGATCATCGACAAATACAGCCAGTGCTCATATATCAAAGCGTTGATAGGCGTAATACCAGAAACCATTACCAGGCCAATGAAAAACCAACCCGTTCCGAATAACCAAATTCGGAACGTTGGATCGCTTTGCAGGGTACAGTCCTGTACTCTGCTTTGCTTGTTGGAATTGTTGGATCGCTTCGCATATAAGTCGTTTGAATTGTTCGAGATGTTCGATCGTTTCACTTGTTCGAATTGATCATCTCCATCATCTCGAACATTTCTAACAACCCTAACCTTTCTGTACATAACAATTAAGCAATATAGCAATGTAACAATGATCGTAGCTCCCAACCAGACGGGCCATTGGAAAAGCGATGTATGTACCACCATACTTCGTTCCATATGAAGTCCTGTCGGCACAAACAGTAAGCGGAAGTAATCAACCAAGACGTGCATAAATGTAAAGAGGCGATAAATTATATTTTCCGAATATAGGTTCGGCGCGGCATAAAAATTCAGAGTATTCTGGAAATTCAATACTGTAAGCCGTAGAATACTATAGACAACAACAACTCCAAAGTAGGGCGATGCTTCAAAGAATGCTTTTTTGACCGATTTAACAAATCTGTCTTGAGAAATAAACGAGACGTAAAAAACCATCAAAAGGAAAGGAAATATAACCCCCGTCTCCCGGCTCAAAATAGCAAGAACCAAAGCTGCCAGAGATAAGATTTTAAGCCACCTAACCCCTGTGGAGGGTACAGTACTGTACCCTCCTGTGAATAATCGATATTGTCCCGATTTCGCCCAAGCAAAGCTTGGCCGCGAAATCGAGGGTCCTCGATTTGTTAACTGCGCTTTGCGCAGAACAAATCGGGACAAGTCGTTTATCCACAGGTAGAGAGCCAGGAGGAGGAAGAGGGCAGATAACGGATCGCCGCGGCCGGAAATATAAGCTACGGCTTCTGTATTAAGAGGATGAACAACAAAGAACAAAGCGGTAAGAAACGAGACCAAGTTGCCGACATATTTTCTAAATAACACAAACACCAACACCGCATTGGCAATATGTATTGAATTGCTAACCAAATGCCAAAGAAACGGCTTGGTTTCAGAAATAACCCAGTTAAAAGCAAACGTAAAAAATAAAAACGGCCGGTAGTAGTTGCTCTGAAGCCCAACACCCGCTAAAACATTATTTGAAAACAAAAACTTAACATTCTCCCAGCTTACCGAATGAACATAAACATTATTTATTATCCAATCGTCATCATCCCAAAAAAGCTCGTTGTTTAGATTGAACGAGTAAATAAAGCTACCTACTATTATAAGGATCGTGATCAAAAACCAGGCTTCTTTTCTAAAAATCAAGTTATTCATTATTATATTGTCACATTGTTACATTGTTCAGCCGCTACGCGGCTCATTGCTACATTGCTGAATTGTCCCGATTCGCTATTCGAATCGAGGATCCTCGATTTTGCTCCGATTGCTTGGTAATCGAGAGTCCTCGATTCCTTCGGAATTGGGATACAAAATCGGGACTAACAATATAACAATGTAACAACTTATTCCGTAAGCTCATATTTATATTTTGAAAAAACCGGCCTGTTCTTTTCGTTGTTTTTAACCAGAATAATAGCACTTTCGTTAATAAATACCACTTTCCATTCCGGGTTTCTGACAATGTTTTGCAAAAACGCCTGCCCCCATGGCGTCGCATCGGTATGGCCGAAAAATATGAAATTAATGCCGTATTTTTCTGAAAATTCTTTCCACTTTTCTGGTTCTGCCTGCATCGGCTTATATACTTCACTAAAAAACTCAGCCGAATACGCTTCCGGCCTATTGTCAACGAAAACCCTAAAGGGGTCAGGTACCTTTTCAGCAGGGTACCTGACCCCTTCAATCTGCCATATTAAATACCCGCCGATATCAAAGTTATTGAACATCGGCCCTTCAATATTATTCTCCTTAACAAAATCAGTTGCTTGTCGAAGTCCATCGGGCACGGAAAATCCAAATGTTTTGGACAATCTAGTCCACTTATAATACCCTCCGCTCGCCACAAAAAATATCATAAAAACCAGGAACCCAGCGACTGCCGTCTTAAAAATGTTACTAATTGTCGTTCTTCGATTGTTAATTGTAAATTGTAAATTGTTAATTGTACCCATCGCATCCGTAAACAACACCGCCATCACTGGAAAAGAAACTAGAGCATACAAGGGAAGATTACGGAGCATCTTAAATCCGGCAAAGATAAAAAACGCCAGGATCGCGATCTCAAAGAACCTTTCTCTCGCTTTTTTGATGTTTAATAAAACCAAAACGGCGGCAATCGCCACCGAGATCTTAAAAATGAATATCGACAAATTAAAACCAAAAAAGTCAGCCAAAAAAGCGAGTGTTTGATTCTCAACAATGCTATAACCATATTCTTTCAGGATATTAAAAGGCAAAAGAGCGCCTTGAATGCCCGCGGGATTTATCAGGGTAGCCAGAACGACTAAAATAAAAATCCATAATATGTTCGAGCTGTTGGATCGCTTCGCTTGATGGAGATGTTGGACCGCTTCGCTTGATAGATTTGTATTTTCATTTCGAACATCTCGAACATCTCCATCACTTCCAACAATTTTTTTATTCACCGCTCTGTCAATCAAAAAGAACAAAAAAATGAGCGGCCCTATGAAGAAATAGATGTGAAGGTTAACCCAAAGAAGTTGTGCTAACGGCAAAAACCAGAGAAGATTGTTCGAAGCGTTGGATCGCTTCGCTTGTTGGAGTTGTTGGATCGCTTCGCTTGTTGGATCGCTTCGCTTGTTGGAGTTGTCATTTCGAACACTTCCATCATTTCCATCATTTCCAACGCTTCTACCAGTTCCATCACCTCCATATTTAGCTTTGAACAAAGCAAAGAGGAAAAAAGAAAGTATAAAAAAACTAAATATCTCCGGCCGCACTTCTGTCCGGGAAATAAATATAAATATTGAGAGGAGGAAAGAGACAAAAACCGGCCAAAAACCTATTCTTTTGCCTGTGGATAAACGACTTCGCAAGTCGTTTATCCACAGGTGTTTTATCGTAAGAAATAGCAGTAAAAATGTCGCAAGAATGACAAAAATCTTAAGCCAAATAAGACCGCCAAATCCGCCCAAATTATAGACGCCGTAAAATATTACCTCGCTTAGCCAATGATGATTAGTAAACGGAAAATCCGGTTCAGTGTAAGAGAATAGATTAGTTGTCGGAACACTTTTTGTCTGCCAAATGATCTCCCCTGTCTTCAAATGCCGGCCGATATCCTGACCGATAGAGTCAAAATTGTGAACGAGAAAAACGGCCAAAAGGCCGAAGAGCAACACGAAGATAAGCCGTTGGAAGTGTTGGATCATTTCATTTGTTGGATCGCTTGGGGCTTGTTGGAGATGTTATTTATGAACGGAGATATTTTTTTAATTTTTGTAATTTGAAATACAGTTTGTCTATAAGTTCTAAAATATTAACTATGTCTTTTTCTGTTGTAAACTTCAATTCTACGGCTACTTGCAAACTAGCTCTAACTTCTACGGTTGACCCAATGCTTCTATCTATAAAAACGGCAAAGTCCTTTTTTGAGCTTCTGCTACTACCTTCCACTATGTTTAACAAAACAGATACGGCAGCTCTTTTTAGCTGGGATGTCAGTCCGAATATTTCGTCTTTTGGAAATTTTTTGACCAGGACATATATTGTCACCACTAATTGAAGCGACAACTTGTAGACCTCCAACTTTTCATAATTATATATTTTCATCTTTTATCACATCCATCATTTCCATCATTTCGAACATTTCCATCGTTTTGCCTATGGCAAAACGATGGTCGTTTTACCGTCACACTGTTTCTCAAACACCTTTACATTGCCTCCGATGGTCACGAAGTGATCTTTTTCATCAACCAGTCGGCCATAATGCATTCTTACGGTTAGTTCATACTGTTTAGATTTAGGGTTTTCCGGCAAAGCAATACCAATCAAGCTTTCTCCGTTTGGAAGAAACATTTTACCGAAAATATTCGGCCCAACCGATATCTCGTCTTGAGGAGTCACGGTCCAGAAAATATTCCTTCCCGGATGATCAACTCCGTTATAAATGAATTTAGCATCTTGGTTATCGTAGGTGTTGTGATCTAAAAATTTTATCTCGCCTTGCAGCCGACAAGTAGCCTCACCCAAAAGCAAACTCCAAGGAACAGCTTCATCTATAAAGGTAGTTCGGCCGTCACCTGTCGGTAGTGGAGCTTTTGTGGCAATTGGTCTCGGGGTTGCTTGCCCTGAGCTAGTCGAAGGGGTTGGGGAAGGACTTACTGACGGCTCTTCCGTCGGTAAATTAACAACATCGGATGGCCGCGGGACATCCGATGTCCAAACCTTCCAAAAATAAACAACTAAAATAATCCCTCCGACCGCTACAACTGACAAAAATATCACATTTTTATATATATTCATAACCGTCAAATACTATCAAAAACCGCCTAGAAAAACAAGCTGAATATAGAAGCAAAAATATTTCTAAACACAGATACCAACCCCGGCTTTTTTATCCAAAATTCAGGAATATTGTATGAAATTGATATGTAATCCGGATCGTGTTCCGACGCCCGGTAATGGCCGTAAATATTAACCTTGTATTTTTTAGCCGGATTAAGCCCAAGTCCGTCGTAAAATAATTGCCTTTCTGTTTCTCCCGATGATATTTTCAACTGTCTAATCCAGATCGAACTTTGAGCGTTGTCGTCGTCAGAAATCATAACAAAGTAGTCAGCCATTGAATCAGCGGGCCAACCTGCCTCGTCATTGGGCGGACCACTTGCAACAGTCCACCTAAAATCAGGGTAAATACCTTTTATTTGTTCGTTGTCAATAGGACTTAAAATACTAACGGGATTTAGGAACACGAGTTTTGTTTCAGAAGATGGGGCGGTTTCAAACCCGTCTTTGTCAACACCGGCAACATAGTAAACATATTCGCCAACCCGATAATCCATCGCCGACAAATAAGCTGTCATTCCTCTTCCCCCGGGCAAAATTATCTTTTGGACAGACCAATAACCGCATTGGCCGGCTTCAGTCATCATCCACTCGCCGTCAATATCTATATCCTCACAGCCGGTTGAAGGCACTTCCTCAAATTCAGCAATCTTGGCGAAATATCGATTACCCGGTTTTTTCTCATACAATCTGAAGTTTTCAATTTTGTCCTTCTCCTTATCAGAATATTTAAAAATTATTTTCTGACCGACACGACCATAATTGGCAATAATGTCGGACACAAGCCAGTCGGCTCTTATGTAATCCGGGGGTGGTAAAATTCCGTTGATTTTTGTTGGAACCGGAGGGATAGCTGAGCCAGCTGAGCTGGCTGGAGTAGGGGAAGCGCTGATTATCGGAGTCGCTGTGCCATCCGTAGCCGTAGGCGTAGGCGTAGGACTCGGCAAAGGATGGGGTGAAACTGTTTCTAAAAGAAGTGGATCACCCTCTTTAATCTTAGCCACTTCTCTTCTAGAAACAACTTTTACATCCTGCCACTTGAAATTATTTGAGTTAAAGACTTCAATACTACTAACCCACATCTTAATATTATTCTTTATCAAATAGACTTTAATATCACCTTCGACCCGTAATAATGCTCCATTCAAGTAGTTGGCGGCCATAGCAAAGACGGGAATAAAAAACAGGAAAAATAAAATGAAAATAACAGGTTTTCTAAGCATACATAAATAATAACAATTAACGACAGCGGATGTCCAATGGACATCCGATATCCAAAACTCATCTAATTCAAAACCCCGCTTTCGCGGGGTTTTGAATTCCTGAATTTACGTTTTTATTACGTAATCAGGTAAATTTCAGACTATCCAAGGAGTAGTTAGACTACCTTTGGAAGGTCGGGCCATACAACGGTAAGCTCCTTAAGGTACCGGCAATTGATGATGTGTCGGTAGCTGTAAGCGCGTTGTTATAGTCGGCAACCCAGTTTATCAATCCGTCTGCATCATCAAGCAATGTTACCTGGAAGAAGTCAGCTCCTCTTCCGGTAGCTGATGGCTTGGAGTAGTTATCGTTCGGATTGTTAATCTGAATTCTGAAGGTCTTTGTTAGTCCTCCGCTAATCTCCACGTCTTTAGACGAGAAGTTGAAGGACAAAGATGCATTGGGAGCTAATCCCTTTGAATCTCCTGCCGAAGAAGCTGTATCAATCGTCACACCGCTCTCATCATAGATGGTGTAAGTCGTGCTTCCGCTTGTTCCGTAAGTGTATTCACCGGACGACACGATCTCGAACTTGATAGAACCTGAACCGACAGCTTCGTTGTCAAACCTCAATGTTGAGTCACCAAGACCCATAGCTGTGATTGAGAATTTGAATACGGTCGGAGTACCAATCAAGTTGTAAGGCGAAGCCAGATCAACTTGTGCGAACTTCGGATATACCCTATAGACATATTGGTCGTTTGGACCGGATACATCGTTTATACCCGAGGATGTTCCATCAATAACGCTTCCGGAACCATCACCCACCGCTCGGAAACCGTTGGTGTAGCTTCCATTGAAACTGTCAACTAAGTCCAATCCGAAGTACACGGATCCAGGTGAAGCGTTGGTCGGAGTCGCGCCTTCAGCTTTGGTCTTCATATCAACATTAACTGATACGTCTAACGAAGAATCTTGCGGCACATAAGGTCGGTTATCATTCCCTGCCGCCCACGCAAAGTTCACAGAAGCCGCATTACCCATTGACTGGCTGGTCGTTAACGTGCTTCCTGCCTTGTTCTTATAAGTCAAGAATACTGTCTTGACGTTATTCTTGGCATTAGTATTTTCAGTGGAGTTAGACGCAGCGATAGTCAATTTTTCAATGTATTGACCTTCATCCGTAGAACTTAATCTGAACTTAGACACAGGAGCATTAGTCTGACCCCAATAGAGAGCCCCTTTCTGCGGACTATCAGATGAAGCGGCTAAGGTCATTGAGCCGCTGTTCTTTACAGTTAATACCTGTGTCGGAGCAGCAGCGGTACCATTAACTTTCTGGTTGCCGGCGTTGACCGTATTGCTATCAGAATCCAAGGCAGTTACGTCAGCTGTTGCGGCAATATCAAAGGCGTAACCATCTCCAGCATCTCCTGATGCGGCATTGCTGGACAAGTCTGCCTTGACCAATACCGTCTTAGATGTTCCGGCTGGAATGTTCCAATTCAAGTTCGAAAAGGTCATCGTTCCAGTTCCGGAAGTACCCAGTATGTTGCTGGTAACCTTATCCGTACCGGCAATTAACGACCCTGATTCAGCTTCGTAAAGCTGAACTTTGGCCATTGCATTGGCAACCGTTACGCCCGTATCTTCCAGTTCAGCGACACCTTCATCAAACGAACTTCCGGCAGGATTTTCAGCAGCATAACCGGTTATCTTGATAGTCGTTACTTTAAGCGCGGAGGCCTGGCCTGCGGCAAATATAATACCAACTACATTTACATCTTTGGTACCTTTTATCTTTGTCTGGTCAGCCGGGTTGCCAGCCAAACTTAGAGTCAAAGAAGCTGCGCCAAGAGTAATGTTGTTGCCTGAAATATCCGCTCGAGGAACAATATCCGCCGCGGCAACCGCAGTATTGGTGCCGGAGTATTTCAACACCGTTACATCACCTGCATCATCAGAGTAGTCATCAAGGACGGCCCTTAAGATGTCCCCTGAAGCAAGCAAGATACCACTACCAGCGTCATCAGCGGTAATATCAGCCGTAACTTTGTAGTTATACGTCTTACCGGCTGCCCAATCTATGGTATCAGTAAATGATTTCTCGGCGCCAGTTACCGAATTAGGGCATGCGCCGGAATTGGATGTGGTGAAAGCAGTACCGTCCTGCGGACCAATCACAACCGCGTTGAGATCTTCGTCCCAAACCTTAAAGTCGGTTAAATCACCCCAACCGTTTGTCGTATCGGCGGCGGCATCATATGTACCATTGCCGGTGTCATCTTTACAGAGAACAAACTCGTGCTTCTTGGCTTCAATGTTTGAAGCGGCAGTCACGGTGTATCTAAGCAAAGTGACATCAGTTACCGTAGTTCCAACAGTAGTAGCCGTCGGACCGACGAATGTCAGCGTTAATGCGCCTCCCTGAAGAGTCAAGGTTGTGGCATCAGATGCACTATCCAAGGCAGTATCAGTTACCGCCATCGGCTGGCCATATTGATCGCCAATAACATTGGTATCAGTGTCATACTCAAAGTATAGGTCAACTGTTTCGTCTTTCTTTCCGCCTACATCGCCCAATACTTTGAAGACCGCATTACCGCCTTTGGCGATAAACTTGCCTGAACCAAGGTCAAATACTACATAACCGTCGGAGGTTGTAGAACCGGCCCACTCATCGCCAGTTAAGGTTGTAAGCTTAACATTAGTTAAATCGGCTGGTTTCAGTGTTCCGCCGTTTATCATGGTAACTCTTTTTACAGTTCCGCCTTCAGTTGCAGTCGTATATTTGAATTCAGACAATAACGCCTGCTTCTGGCCGACAGTCGGATCAGACAATGAGCCTGATTTTGCAACTGTCACAGTACCCGATGAAGCGCCTGATACGGTAAAGTTATTACCGTTTAGAGGCAAGCCGGAAACCGAAGCTCCTCCAGTTAAGGTAACACCTGTCAACTGAATATAGTTAACATCACCAGCCGTTGCAGTCGACATATCGCCGACTATTGATAAATCTTTGGTGCCACTTACCGCTTTATTCAGTAAGAAAGTAAGAGTACCGTCAGCAGATGAGAATGTCTTGCCTGAAGTCACCCTCGTAGCTCCTTCGTAAACATAAACATTACCAAAATCAGCTGTCAGACCGGCACCTGCTCTCTTTACGGTTACAGTATTAACCGTACCAGTACCACTTAATCGGAATCTCAAGTATTCAACTCCGACTGCGTTTCTGGTGATAGTTGCAGCCGCCGGATTGCCGGGAGCTAAGCTCGCGGACAACGGTCCGGATGGGATCGGAGCCGGTGCTGAACCGCCTCTTGTGTAGGCAGGAACATCGTTTACCGAAGTAAAGTCGGCGCCTGTGCTATACAAAGCTTTTTCAGCAGCGTTGATGATAAAGACCTTTTTGAAGAAGTCCGGATCATCGGCAACAGCTTGCGCTCCGGAGGTGTTAACCCATCGGAGGTTAGCTACGTCCTCGCCGGTTGTTTCCAAACCGTAGACCTTCTCATCTCCGTCAACTCGGAATAGTCCGGAAGTTGGGAACGCGTCTCTCGTTGCCGGAGATACGTTCTTCACCGCGGCGAATCCGCCAAGGTGACCGTAGAGGCCGAAGATCGCGGGATTCAAGAACAATCTCTTGTATCCCATCTCGTTGACGATATATACATCCGGATCGTCAGAACCGGCCGCGCTGATGGTGTCACCCTCCGTGAGACCGTAATCAGCAGGAGTCGCGCCGAATGCCGTTGGCACAAGATACGCGATGCCCGATAGCGTCATGATAGTCGCTATCGCGGTAAGAACCGTGACAGTTTTCAAAAATCTGTCGCGGGTATCTATTGATACGATATTCATTTTAATTATTTTGTTTGCTCTGGGTCGGAACTGTCTCGATGCATTATTGACTTCGCATTATTGATCTCGCAAGTCTGTTGGACTTGCGAGATCGTTAATTGTCAATCAACCTATCGAGTTTCGACCAGTTCCGGAACAGAGTTTGATTACTATTAATTTTCTACTTACTACCTACTACTTTCTACTTACTAATTATTTTTCAAGGCCTTTGTTAAACCGCCTCCGTTTTGCCCTTAATCGACCGGGCAATTATTTGGAGAAGTTATATTTCGACTCAAAACCTTGCGACATCGTTCTTGACCTCGCAAGTCCGTTGGACTTGCGAGGTCGTTAATCGTTTTAAACGACAACGACGCCGTTTTCTAATTACAAATTTAATACTCTTCTGAATTAGCTACATTATTGTCATTCCTCCTAGTTTTCAACGTTCGTTCATCGGCATTCCCGTGTTGATGTTCAGTATGTTAAACACCAGCACCGAAACGCCAAACACAGCCAAAATATGGCTATACCTTAGTCGGATTAACTATTTTCTGATTCATAATGTCCTTTATTTTTCCTTGTATTCTGTGATGTTTAACTTAACGATGCTATCAAACGGGTTGATAGAAGTCAACCATCAATAACTCAATTATATATCGCCTATTGTGGCGCGCAATAGTGTCAATTGTGGATAATTACTGATGTTGGAATTGTTGAATCGCTTCGCTTGATGGATCGCTTTGCTTGTTGGAATTGTTCACTTCCAACATTTCCAACATTTCCAACAAATATTAGTCCTTAATAAGTACTATCTTCCTCCCATACCCCCACACCAAACCATGTGCGGTCAAAACCGGGGAAATCGTCGAATCTAAGCCAGAATTTATGACCCAGAGTTGCGCACCATCTGAATCCACGCCGTATAATTTGCCGTTTTTAGTTGAAAAATAGACATTGCCGGCGCTGTCTACGACTGGCTGTTTATTGAGCAGGCCGTCGGCTTGGAAGAACCACTCTTCTGACAAGTCCGACTTGTTGAGAGCGTACAGCAAAGAGCCGGACGCCTCAATTAGAGCATTGAACCCAACATAAAGCGTGTCGGACGTTATCGCAACCGTCGTAGCGGCTAAGTAATCAAACGGGGCAATGTCGTGTACATTTGAATTAGGAATCAGCCCGTCCTGCGGGTTTTGCTGGATGTCAAATAGCTTGGACCCTGCCGCGGAGTATGTCTTGCCGGTTGTTTTATCGTATGAAGGATCAGCTGGAGCGCTCCCGTTAGCGCCGGTGTACGCCACCTGCCAAAGCTTAACGCTACCGGATGAGTAAGCGGTGAATTGTTGATTCCCACTGATATTGGCGGCTGCTATGATTGTGCCGTTATCCAGAACAACCGGCGCGAGACCTTTAAAATCGCCGCTTATTTCTTGTTTTAACGTCCCGTCAGCGCTCAAAACAAGCATTTTATTCTGGCTAACCGGAGCAAAAGAAAAATGCGGCTCGCCTTTTGAGTTGACAGTGATTTTATCAACTTTGCTTGCGCCGGAGTAATCCCACTTGTTGGTGCCTTCGGAATTAAGCGCGGTAAATGCCAGAAAACCGCCAGCGCCGACACGACCGAAATATACCGTCCCGTCGGCCAGAACTGCGGGTGTACCGATATTAACGCCAGTATTATAATCCTCCCATCCGGATGGTTTTACGCCGTTTTTATCAAGTTTAATTAGTTTACCGGATGAATTGTCTGCCGCGCCAAAGTATATGTTACCGTCGCTGTCTGCCACCGGTTGAGCAATGCCCCAATCGACTGGTGCATTGAATTCCCAGCTGACAGTCGCGCCCGCCCCCGGTCCGGCGACGGTAGCCAAAGAAGTGTGATATTGGTCTTTCCCAAACATCCCCCAAGCGCCGTCATCCAAAGCGCTATCAAAACTAACCGTAGCCAAATTCGAAATCGCAGAACACTTATCCACAGTTTCTTCATTAACGACTTCGCAAGTCGTTGTGTGGATAACTTTGGTTCTTAACGCGAAATATAGCGTCAAGCCGTATTCGGGAACGACATCAAAGGAGGCGTTTTGTGACGCCCCCTTTACACCGACGCTCGGCAAGCTGGAACTAGCCACTTGTGTGGCGGCAGACCACCAACTCGCGCTCGCGGCTTCTGTAAAAATTGTGGACGAGTAACGCAAGTCATAGCTCAAACTGGCGGTATTGTAATCGCCCGGATCAGGCGCGGTCCAGGTAGCGGTAATAGTAGGAGAGCCATGCGCAGCGTCAAGGTCGGTAACGGCGGAAGGGGCTTGGGTTGTAATAGTATCGGCGCTATTTTGCGCCTTAGGCGTTGCGGCGGCAGTAATCCACCCGCTATCCATCCGTTGAGCGGTTTTTTTGGTGGTGTTGTCGCCAATTTTTTCGCCGCTATCCCCGTTCAATTTCCAATCGTTTGAACCATCAACTTGGTTGATGACGGTGCCAGAAACGTCTTTCAATATCAAATTCTCTCCGGTATTGGCAAGGCCGCTCCCGCCGAAAGACCCGGAGTCGTCGGCCTCAACGCTCGGCACAGCATCAGGACACGAGGGGGTAACGCGTTCAATTAGGTAATAGCCATTCGGAGATATTATGCCCGTCAACGACATAACCAAAACATCTCCTCCTTGTTCGTAAATACCCCACCCCGTCAAGTTAATCTCGCTACCGGTTATGTTGCGAAGTTCTATCCATTCGCAGAATTGACCGTTTTCAGCGTTAGTCCCCATCCAGGCAATTTCGTTAATCATCACGTCGCCTAGGGCGGCGGTGTCACCATCCTCGCTGTCACCATCCGGCTCTGGTGACGGGGTTGGTGTTGGTGACGGAGTTGGGGTTGGTGTCGGGGTTGGTGACACTGTTGGTGTTGGTGACACTGTTGGTGACACCGTTGGTGTCGGAGTTGCTTGCGATGAGTTTGTCGAACCACCACCTCCTCCTGTCACCATTATTACTCCCGGACTATTTTGAGCTTTAGGCGTCCCATTAATAAAGTTTCCGTTAGCATCTTTAGCCGACGGATTACCTGTAAAATTTTTCCAGACACCAGAGGCGGTCCTCTCCATTGATATTTTGCCGGTAGAACTACCGACTGGCCATGCTGAACCGCTATTTCCAGCGGTATCAACGAATGTTCCTGACGCGTCGGTTAACCGCAATAACTCGCCTTCATTCCCCAAAGCGCCAGCGTATGTCTGATCAGCCGTAATACTATTCACGGTAGTGTCATCAGTCCTTTCCAGCAAAAAGTAACTCTGTGCTTTGATTACCGCGCTGTTGACTCCCGATGTCGTACCGCCATCGTTAACATCGGATGTCCTGTGGCCATCCGATGTTATTAATCCAGAAATAATTATATCCGGCGTTCCATCTTCCGCCTTGAGCGTCCATCCAGAAAGATCAATATCGTAACTCTCGGTATTATAAAGCTCTATCCATTCATCAGCGGCTGATGCTTCTGTTCCCGCCCAAGCGACCTCGTTAATGACCACCTTGCCAGTGGTTTTGATATTTGAATTTGGCTTCGGCGTTGGTGACAGAGAAGGTGAGGTCTGTGGAGTAGGTGACACAAGTGGTGACACCTTTGGTGTCACCAAAGGCAATGGTGACAAACTTGGTGACAATGGTGACACTGATGGTGACACTTTCCTGTCACCACTCGTGTCACCACTGTCACCATTGACATCGGAAGTCCCGCGGCCTTCCGATGTCGTTAATCCATCACCGTTAACGTCGGATGTTGGGTCGACATCCGACGTTGTTAATCCGTTTTTATCTCCAAACCCAAACAAACCAGCAACCTGCGCCCAGAAAGACGGCTTTTTCGTCTCAATTTTAGCCAAATACTCCCGCCGAGCCGCCTCCGCCTCCTCTAAAAACAACCTCAATGCCCCCGCCCCGCTAACAACAACCTCTTTAGACAATCTGTCCCAATACCCGTCGAGGATATAGGAGCCGATTTTTGGTTTTGATAACGTTATGTCTACAATCTTTTTCTTGCCTTCTACAATCGCAATATCAACAAAAGCAATAGGAAATTCCTTACCATCTTTAGCGTTGCCGACAATGAAAAGATATTCATCGCCACCCAAGAATAAGCTTTTTGTTTTATTTACGTTGGGATTACTATATGCTTTATTACTTATCGTATCTTTGCTAAAGAAATTATTATTAGAATAATTAGCGACCCTATCCATGTAACTGCCAATATCAGATAACGCGACTGGTTTTTCTCTTGTCAAAAACAATGTTCTAGCTATTTGAAAATTATCCGGGTTCCACTTATCCATCTCGTGTTCATAAGGACTCCCCATATCAAGAACGGGTGGGTGAGGATCGTTGCGAGTGTGATCCGGCACTCCGGCGTCTTCAAGCAAATGCAATACGTGGCCAAACGCAATGAAAGCCCTTTGTTTATCTCCTTTTGCGTAATCCTGCAACGCTCTGTCATAAGAGAAATCGTGAATTGAATCAGCGCCTGATATAGCCGCGTATCCGGTCATCTGGCTGTTATAAAAATTCTTTTGCGTATCGCCCATAGCCCACTTTTTTGAAGAAATTGTAGGCACACCGGCGGTAAAAACCGACTGAAGTCCCCGGTCGTAAACCGGATCGTAAAAATGGCTGAAAAACCTGCCCCCATCGTCCTCGTCAATGGAGCCCTTTATGAGCCACTGCTTTTCCTCTTGGGTTACAGTTTTGTCTTTTAAGCTTAAATTGTAAAAATCAACTATATTACTTGTCAGCGCCGGATGAGTCGTATGTTGTGAGTAAGCAAAAATTGGGTTCGCGTTTGCGAGTACCAAAAAGGCGCCTAAAAGCGCCCCTCCTAAAATAAATTTTGGATTTATAGTCCTTCTAGTTTCCATACTCCGCTTGGATATTTTATAAACACAGTTTCATTAGTATAGTTACCAGCCGGAATGTTAATCTCTTGACCCTCAAAGGTTGCAGTGTCATCCTCTTCAATTAAAACTTTATACGTAAACGAGGTTGTCTCTTCGTCACTTTTTTCTGACTTTTTCCATATTTTCTTAGTATCTTCCAATTCTTTGGCAAAACTTAAAATAATTCCTGATTTTTCATATTCTTTAAGCGTTTTCAGCCAATCATCTTGCTTATAAATCACGAAATACCTACTTGCCAGCTCAACATCGCCGTCTTTGAGAGCGTCAATGAACAAATCATAAGTTTCTTCAGGAGTGGCGCCACCATAGGTATCGGTGTAGTAGGGTTCTTCTACTTTGTCGTAAGCGCGCTGGATCTGCCAGCTTCTGTAGCCGGGGAAAAACCAAACACCCGCCAAAACAACCAAAATTAAGACCGGCACCCCGGTCCAGCTCTTAAAAATGTTCCTCCAGTTCAACATATTTAAAATAAAACAAATTAAATCCTCACCTGTGGATAAACGACTTGCGAAGTCGTTTATCCACAGGGGGAACAATGAAGTAATAAAGTCAGGATCTTAAATTCTCATAACCTGCCACGATCTATTATACAAAAGCTAGACCGGCAAGTTAAGGAGGGATATGACTTGCAGTTCTAACAAGCACAATGGAAATCGCAGCAGATTATAAAAATTCAACAAAAAAAACATCCATTCAAACTAATCGAACAGATGAACTTGTAATTCTTTTATCAAACCACAAAAATTCCGTCAATCCCTAAAAACACCTACCTGTGGATAAACGACTTGCGAAGTCGTTTATCCACAGGTATAATCCTGCTCACATATAACTACCCATAGTCATGGAACATTCGAAACAACAACCAACCCAAGATTTTTATCACACCTTAAACAGGGGCGTTGATAAAAGAGACATATTCCTGGACAAACAGGACTATTTGAGATTTATCCACGATCTATACGAGCTCAACAACGAGGACAGAGTTGAGAGCACTTTTGGCGCTTTCAAAAATGATCCCGTCCTAGCCAACACTACCAGCCGAAAACAGAGGAAACTATTAGTAGACATTCTCGCATTTTGTCTTATGCCCAATCATTACCATTTGCTTCTCTCTCCAAGAGTTAAAAACGGGATTCCCCTATTTATGCAAAAAGTAAATATGGGTTATTCAAAGTATTTCAACCAGAAATACAAAAGGGAGGGCACTTTATTTCAGGGAAGATACAAGCAAATACTAATCACCGACAATACGCATTTCCTCCATCTGCCATTCTACATACATTTCAACCCATTAGACCTGAAATACCCGGAATG
Organism: Candidatus Yanofskyibacteriota bacterium; assembly: GCA_016185505.1. Lineage (GTDB taxonomy): Bacteria > Patescibacteriota > Minisyncoccia > 2-02-FULL-40-12 > GWA2-44-9 > 2-01-FULL-43-22. The sequence continues at coordinate 20,008 of JACPNL010000005.1, read as the reverse complement.
GAGAGAAAATAAAATAGCAAGTCCGGAAAAGGCGCTTGAGTTTCTCGAGTCCTATAAATGGAGCAGTCATTTGGAATATCTCGGCGTAAAAAACTACGGATCAGTTTTAAATAAAAAGATGCTCAACGAGGTTTTCGACGGAAGCGCCGGCTACAAAAAACTCGTCGAGACATATCTGAAAGATATTCAAATAGACGGTAAAGTTTCTCTTGAATAACCTGTGGATAACCGACATTCAATGTCGGTTATCCACAGGTTAGCTGTCCAAAATTACTGGGTGATATCGGACAACACTGACGGAGCGATAAATTCTTGAACAGCGGATATCGGGATGTCCTTGGTAAGAGAGAGTTTTCCCGAGTTTTTACCGCGATCAACACCAATGCAAGAGGCGGCAATACCGTTATGTTTTGGCGCGAAAAGTAAATCGCAACTCGGCTCTCCTTCATAACCGGCGAGCAAGGATGTTTTCATTATTTTCACCGCGCTTGACCATGCCAAATCATCGAGAAATATTTCATTGCCCTTAATCATAACCTCGTTGTTTACAGAATCAAAAACAAGGAACGTTCGTCCGGGATCATCGTTTTTGATGCCAGCGAGACGCTCGGTTGATGTAAAAGCAAGAGAAATTAATCTCGGGGTGGCAAGCAGTACCTCTGTTTTGACATTCAAAATGTTTGTCTCGCCATTATCTTCTGCCGCCGTAGTCGCAGCAGATATGAAATCAGCTTTGAGCGATTCAATATGTTGCGCTATTGCTCTATTGATTTCGCTATACAAGCTGTAACTATTGCCAACAATTATTCTCGGCGCATTTATGCGCATAGCAATTTGGGGGTTAGATTCTGTAATAGTTATTTCTTGCCATCTTATAATTGGCTGGCTAAGAATAACCGCGTTGTCGACTACATCACTACCACCTTGCTTAAACCAATAAAAACCGCCTGAAATAGATACTACTATTATTACAGTCGCGGTAATAAAAAATTTTTTAGACATAAGTTTAGTCAATGACTTTCACGGTACCGACGTTTTTAAAATCACCCTTGCGCGCTTTAATGAGGGTGTTGTAAATTTCCATCCATCTGGCGGTTTCTATGATTGTCATGCATCCGGCCGATCTCGCCCCAACATGCAAGTATCTCGCGCTTTCAAAATCTATAGGGAACCAGACTTTTTGTTTGATCGCTTCGGTATAAGCATTATTGCTTCCGTGAGGATAATCCGGAATTCCAATATTATATACTCCTTTCTTCCAGGGAGCTTCGGGATAATCCGTTACTTTATATTTCTTTCCGTTAAGCATAAAATTTTTTCAGAAATTGAGTATTCGGCGCTAATCGCCGGCTCGTGCTTAATGTCAGATATCAAATATGAGGAGTCGTCATCTTTTAATGGCGCCGATAACAACTCACCGCGATGTGTTCCTTCAGACGGAATAAAATATTCGCGGCTGTTTTCAAGAGATGTTAAACGCACCAGAATATATGCTGGTAATGATAGGCGAACACCTTGATCATCCTGTACTACAAGCCAACCATCCTCTGTGTCAGGTGTGTACCTTTCAATTTCGCCTATTTGCGCCTCTAGGGTTACTTCAAAAATTGCCGTCCTTTTCCCCCAAAATAATCTGCTCAAAAGGGAGCGACTTTCTCCTACTTGAACTTCAAAAACAAGTTGTCTTATAAAATTATAGCACAGCCCCCGGCATTCAAATGACTCTGATCATACCTGTGGATAAACGACATTCAATGTCGGTTATCCATAGGTGGGGTTATTTAGAATAGTGGTGTTTGCGGACGAGGAGGTTGGCTCGATGGAGCGACTCGAAGGTCCCGGCATCTATCCAGAACTTTTTGGCTCTGATGAAGTCCATCGTACCTTCGTTGATATAGTAGTTGTTTACATCCGTTATTTCATATTCTCCGCGAGCAGACGGCTTGAGATTTTTAATGACGTCAAATACGCGGTTGTCATACAGATACAATCCGGTCACTGCCAGATCAGAAGGCGGCCTTTTGGGTTTTTCTATAACTCGCTCAACTTTTCTGCCGTTGAATTTTGCCACACCAAATCTGTGAGGGTCAGGAACTCTTTTTAAGACAACAGCAGCGCCCCGGTCTTTTCTGTCAAAATCGGCAAAGGCCTTGCTGAATTCGTCGCCGAAAATATTATCTCCCAGGATAAGAGCAACTTTCTTGCCGTCGGAGAATGATTTAGCAAGACCGAGGCCATGGGCAATCCCAACCGGCTCCACCTGGATCGTGTAGTAGAGATTCACGCCGAATTCTTCACCTGAACCAAGCAATCTGACATACTGCTCGGTATGCTCCGGCCCGCAGACGATAAGTATGTCTTTAACCCCCGCTTTTTTAAGAGTTAGAATAGGATAATAAATTATCGGCTTGTCACCTACTGGAAGAAAATGCTTGCCTGCTACTTTTGTAACCGGCCAGAGACGGGTTCCTTTGCCCCCGGCTAAAACAACGCCTTTTATCATTTGAATTTAGCAACCTGTGGATAAACGACTTCGTCCCGATTTGCTTCATGCAAAGCATGATTAGCAAATCGAGGATCCTCGATTCGTTGAAAACGAATCGGGACAAGTCGTTTATCCACAGGTGTAATATACCGCTACGCCGTCGGACCTTTTTTTCAGAAAACCTTCGTCAGCCAATTCCTTCAAATTTCTTTTGACTGTCCTGGCCGACAACGCGCTGAACTCGCTCATAATTTCTTTAGTGCGTACGTCGGGGGTCTTTTTTACGTAGTTAAATATCTGCTCTTTGTTTGAGTCAGTTTTCAGGGCCAGACGAGCGGGTTTATTTCTGGCAGATGGTTTTGATACCAATATAGCTGGGCTAATGATGCTAGAATGAACTGCATCAGAAGGCCGCGGGGTATCCGATGTCAGCGGCGCGACATCCGACACCAACGACGTTTCCGATACCCTTTTTTCATTTTTGCTAACCTTATTATTTTGTAAAATATGTAACTTGAATTTCAACAGATTTCTCTGGGCTACAAGCAGGGGAGTAGTATTGTTTTTTGAAATGTGCGCTAAATATTCCAGGTAATCAAGAATATTGTCGGTGGAATTTAGTAAGTTTTGGTGATGATATTGTGCGACGTTCGTAGAACGTTGCACAATATCATTGGATTTCGCGACGTTGTTAATGTTGCGAAATCCTAAGTTGTACGACGCGTAGGAATAATTATTTTTCCGCTCCGTCACGAACGCAGACACAAAACGAGAAAGTTTATCGTAAAGTTTTTGTTTCAAAAACCTATCCTCCGTTGTAGTAAACAGTTTTGAAAGAAGGATGATGGAATTTATAAATTTTGTTATATCTTCTCTTTCCATGATTTCAATCTTTTAATCTTGTATTTATTAACGACATTGGATGGCCACAGGACATCCAATGTCCGACCTTCTCTTTCCGTAGAGTAGGCCTGTGGATAAACGACTTCGTCCCGATTTGCTTCATGCAAAGCATGATTAGCAAATCGAGGATCCTCGATTCGTTGAAAACGAATCGGGACAAGTCGTTTATCCACAGGTTGTGGCATTTAGATCGAGCCGAAGTAATTTTTTATGAAATCATCCATCGCCTCCGCGGTTATCAGACGCACCGCTTCGTTTCTCAAATATGCCATCCCCACAACAATGCTGGAATTATTTACCACCTTAGAGCCGCTTAAGAAATAGTTCGGCTCGGTATTTACCATTATGTCTTTAGAAAGAATATAACTTATCATCCCTCTTTGCGCAAAAACAACGGGGATAGACAGCTCAACCACCTTGCCCGACACAACAACATCCTGGCCTGGCTGGAATTGATAACCGCGTTCTAAACGAGCGACATCCATATTTGTGGAATCAACTTTAAGTAAAGCTAAATTCTTGAAACCGTCGTATCGCATTACTTTGGCTCGCAAGATCTTGTCTTTATGAAAGACCTGCAGCGCATCAGCACCGGAAATAACGTCAAAAGTCGTAATGATTATACCATCGGAAGAAATAACAACACCGCTTCCTTCCCTGACTATTTTACCATCTTTGAAGGATTGAATAGCCACAGTACTTAAAACATGATTCGAAACTATCCTTTGCCAAAAATCAGAAAAGACAACGATAGGAGTTGGCGTCGGAACGGGTTTTACTCCTAAAAATTCCGTAAGGTCTGCTTTTATGAGATCAAAAAACAAGGAGTTGCTTCCAGGCAAAGACAAGACTAAAACTAAAGCCGCAATGCCGCCCAAAAAACCGACGAGAATTGTTTTTATGCCATTCATGTTATCGAGTTATTCACGTGACCAACAAGTAGGCGACGCCCCGCTCCAAGAATATTCAATGTCAATCACGCGTGGTGAGTTGGTTAGTTGAATAGTTGTTTAGCCCGCTCCCAATGATCGGGGAGTCCCTGTAATTTCAGCCAGTACCACCATTCGGCGCCCCACAGATAAGACTCATTAAAACCTGATTTAGCGGAAAAATCAATCATCTCGTTAAACTTGTCTATACCCATTCTGTCCAACTGAACTTCTGTGGGCGTCTCAACTATCGGCTGGAGAAGCCACGGTTCAGCCGATAACTCAACAACAAAGGACGGTTTGGCGCCCAAAATCAGGCGCACGAGGTTATGTTTTATCCGAAAGAACGCCGGTGTGACTGGATAACGTATAGGAAAACCAATGGACCTAGGCCAGACATACAGATATAAACTGGTTCCGAAAACATCCCCGCGAGAATAGGCCCTGAACCAATCACCAATCTCACCACTGTCAGTAATTAGAATAGGTCTATCATCAAGAGATTTAACTAAGGCAATTTCCTCGTCTAAGAACTCCTTATCTAGAGGCCCGCATTCCGAACGGCTGAAGCCGGTTAAGAACGGCTCGTTTTCCACCTGCCAATAAATTATATTATCATAGCCCTTATATCTGTTAACTACCGTTTCTATATATTTCAAAATTCTTTCCTGTTTAAATAATTCGAATTCTTTTTGATTTTTAATTTTTAATTTTTGATCTTGAACCCATTGGGGTTCATGGCATTCCGGCCAGCCGGGCAAGCGCCGGCCAACGGCCAGAATGACCGACACACCGCTACTGCGAGCTTCCGACATCTGAAAATCAAGTTCCGCAAAATTATATTTATCTTTTTCCGGCTCTGTCAGCGGCCAGTGGGCGGAAAACCTGAAATTTTTCACCCCCAGCTCATTTTGAAGAGCAAGATATGTCTCTCTCCAGTCAAGCCCCAGCTCATCGGTATGGAAGCGGCTGAAAGAAACGCCGTAAATCGGCTCGCCCATCTCGTCCGAAAAATCCAAAGAAAAAACCCAAAGAACGGCAATGATGATCAGTAAAATTTGGATAATAATTTTAGTTCTCTTTTTCATAATCATAATTACGCTAAAAACGATTCCGCCTGTGGATAAACGACTTGCGAAGTCGTTTATCCACAGGTAGCTAAAAAATAGTAAATAGTACAACTGCCGAAACTTTCTTTACCTTTGAGGAAAAACTAAATTTATACATTCTGTACAAAAAGAATTAAAAAACCTACCAGCACTGCCAAAATGCCAGAGAGTTTGTGTGTGATCGTTAATCTGTCTATTTTTTCCCGAATCCCCGGAATTCTTCCCCCTAAAAACAAAGCCAAAATAAACGTTAGTAAAAATTGTATCCCCAAAAGACCGTTTACCAGAGAAACATTGCCAAGACTTATCGCAAAATAAAGAATTATAAAACCGACGCCGGCAAGAAACTTATTGAAAACAAATAAGGCCTTTGACTTTACGGGAGAGTAATCGTACGTAAATTTAATCTCTTTTCGAACATGCGGAAAAATAAGAGACGCTAACGCGCCGCCGACAAAACCGACCCTTGTCCAGAATAAGCCGTTTACAAAACCGGTCGTATTAAATGAAAGTTTGAACAAAACATAATACATTCCGAACAATACTCCGGCAAATATCGCCCAAACCAGAACACGTTTTTCTATCCTGCCCAAAAGAAATATCCCCAGAACTAAAAACATAAAAGCAAGAGAGTTAGCTGCCGCTATTGAAACATCACTTTCTTTGATTGATTTGTAAAGAAGCAATAACCCTGCAAAAAAAACCGCTCCCGCTCCAACCATCAATAAAAAGTTATCAAGGTCTGGCAAATTAACTCCAAAAGGAACAAGAAAAACAGCGCCCAAACTTAAAACAGCCATCCCAAAAGCATAGGCGTGATATTTGGGCATATGGCCGGCAAGTAAGTATTTGTCAATTATAAAAACAGTGGCGTTTATAAGATAGGCGAGTAGTGCAAGATAGAGCCAGAGCAAAGTAAAATTATTCTAATTATTCTAATTGCTCTAATTGACCTAAACAAATCCTAATGACTAAATGGCTAAAAAAATTTAGACATTAGACATTTTGGTATTGGGGTTTCTTTAGAATAATTAGAATAATTAGGTCAATTAGAATAATTTACAAATCAATTTTCAATTGATTTGTCTTACATATTTTACCATATTCGTAGGCCGAAGGACGTATCTTTCTCTCCAGTGTCGCATAATCTACCTCAATCAATCCAAAACGGGGTTTGAACCCTTTTGCCCATTCAAAATTATCCAAAAGCGACCAATACATATACCCACGCACATCGGCGCCGTCTTGTATCGCTTTCCAAACCCAATACAGATGTTCCTTGATAAATTTCTCCCTCAACTGATCGGTTCTGTCAGCAATGCCATTCTCGGTTATATAAATTGGTTTTTTAAATCTTTTTAGCTCCATCAGACGATGATAAATACCTTTGGGATAAATTCTCCACGGGGGCATTTCCGGAGCTGGCCCATCGTCAGATTCTTTAGATCCGAACATCTTATAATCCGTATAATAATTTAATCCCAGGAAGTCCGAGTAGGACAGAGTTTTAGACCAAGCACAAGTTTGAAGCCAATTTAGTATCTTCACCACTCCCAAAACTTTTAACAAATTACCGCTAGAAAAATAAACGTTGTTCTCAACCAAACCTACTGCTACATTGTGCGACATTGAGGAATCATTTTTTAGTGTCGGCGAAACACCATAAATTTTCTTGATCTCCCGATAGGCGAGAGTGTGTGCCTTGATAAAATTTTTACGAACTCTAAAAAACTCAAAAATATTCTTGTGTTGTAACGGCCATTCACCTTTTAAATAAGAAAGGCTTGCATATACCGTTGTTGCCTCGTTAAAAGTTATCCACAGCCCTACCCTATCCTTTAAGTTATCCACAACATACTTTGTGTACCTTGTAAAGTACCCCGGCGCTTTGCGGTTGAGCCAACCACCTTTCTCCGCAAACCATATTGGATTAGTAAAATGCCAAAGCGTTACCATTGGCTCTATCCCCCTCTCCCTCAACGCATCTATCAACCTTTTATAACGCTCCATTTCCCCTTCATCAAACTTTCCTTCTTCGGGTTCTATACGCGACCACTCAATTGAGAAACGATGAATGTTTTGATTTAATTTTTGAGCAATATCAAAATCCTCCTCATATCGGTTATAGCTATCGCACGCCTTGCCGGAAATAAAATCCGAAGGGTCTTTCCCTTCTTTCTTCAGTTGCGCAATTCTTTCGGACGACTTCTCCCACTCCGTCCAATCATTGTGGTTGTTCCCCTCAACCTGATGAGCCGACGTAGCGCTCCCCCACTTGAAATCTTCGGGAAATTTGAGTATCTCGTTCATAATCCTCATTTTACCACAAATCTATTTATTTCAGACGATAAGTCACATTTCTGTCAGTATATTTACGGTAGATTAGATTTAAGATATAATCCAAAGCATGGACAGCAATATTTATTCTATTATTGATTTGCTAAAAGAAAACGGCGTGGAATACGCCGGTGTTTTCGGGTCTTTTAGCCGCGGGGAGGACTCACCGAATAGCGATATAGATATTTTGGTTCGCTTTAAAGAGCCCAAAAGTTTGTTAGATTTGGTCAGGATAAAGAGAATTGTTGAAAATAAAACGGGCAGAAAAATAGATCTTGTGACAGAGGGGGGGCTAAGTTCCCATATTCTTCCAAGAATTTTACCCGACCTTAAAGACATCTATGGACAAAGATAAAATTTATCTCCAGCATATTCTTGAAGCTATTCAGAAAATTGAGTCATACACAGCCGGACACACAGAAGGCACATTTAGCAACGACGATCTAGTAAGTGACGCCGTAGTCAGAGAAATTGAGATAATCGGTGAAGCGGCCAGAAATATGTCCGACGAGTTGAAACAAACAAACCGCGAAATTGTTTGGAGAGATGTTACAGATATGCGCAATTTTTTAACCCACGAGTATTTTAAGGTCGATCGTCATGTTGTCTGGAACACAATTACCAAAGACCTCCCCGTTATGAGAGAAGAGGTCAAACGGCTCTTGAAAGAACTACACTCGAATTAGCAAGAAAGAGGACATGATGCGGTCAAAATTATTGTTTCGTTACCCCTACGAGTTCTATTTCGAACAAAAGAGTTGCGTTGGGCGGGATTGCGCCACCGCCGGCTCCCCTTTCGCCGTAGCCGAGTTCAGGCGGTATGACCAGTCGCCTCTTACCGCCCTCTTTCATGCCAACTAAACCAAGTTCCCAGCCCTGAATAAGCTGACCGGAACCCAGTACAAATTGTATCGGTTGTCCCCTGCCGTATGATTCGTCAAAAACCGTTCCATCCTCAAGCGCGCCGACATAGTGAGCGCTTAAAGTATCGCCGTTCTCGGCCGTTTTGCCGGTGCCGACAACTACATCTTGAACCGTTAAGCCGTTATCATACTGAATGGGCTCATTCGTCGTTTCAGTAACGGCGTTTTTGTCGTCAGACGGATTAACGACATCGGATGGCCGCTGGACATCCGATGTCACGGGACGGCCGACTTCTTTTGTTTTTTGAATAACAAACCAGACAGCAATTGCCACAAACACGACTAAGATTGTAAAAATAAATATTGATTTTGTCATTTTTGTTTAATGGATGGATAAAGATCGGGGTCTATAGTTCTTTCAAAACAATACCTCCCCGCGTCATGCTGCCAATTCTCATTAGTATAATATTCACCGCGCGGAGCAACTGGTTTGACCACAACGTTTGTTTCAACGCCGCTAATATCAGAATTGTTGAAAACCGCGCAAAGTTCAAAGCCAACTTCGTCTCCTCTAGATACAGAATATTCATATTCCTCGCCCGATTGCGAATCAAGCGGTACTTTGAAGCCGGAAATAGTATCTTCGAGATCTGATAAAATCAAGGGAAGCGACTGCTTGCTCTGCCAGTAATAAATAATCTGATTCTGTATTGTTTGCAAATCTTGAACCCTCTTTTCGTCAAAGCGTTTCTCTCTCTGCGCGAAAGGCGAACCGATTACGGCAAATCCCCATCCTACAGCTGCGATAACCACCGCCACGATGAAGGGGGTCAGGTACTTTAAAAAGAGAGTACCTGACCCCTTCTCCTTTAGCTGTGCCAGATAATAATAAAAAACCGAACCGGAAATAAAGAAAATGGTCAGCGCCTTTAATGCAAATCTGGTTGTAAGTTCGCCTCTTAGAAAATTATTAACCACGGTCACAAAGTCCCCTATTATCACAAGCGCGGCCGCAAACAGAGTAAGATATAAGAGCCACTTTCTTATTTTTAATTCTTTCTTTTCGGGATGAAGCCGAACGTCTTTTCGTAGAAATCTAGAAACCCAAAAGAAAACCGGGAACACAACGATAAGCATCGCCATCGCCTGCCTTATAGCTCCCTCGTACGAAGAAGCGCTCCTATAATAGTCCGTCGCCGGATCTGGGAAATAAAAATCAATATAATTAAAAACAGCCATCCCGAATCCAACCGCAACTACAACCAAAGTTATGATGGCCAGAAGATATAGAAAGGTGTCCCGAGGCAGATTTTTGTTATTCGCTTCGCTCATTGAAATGATGCAAATCTACAAATCTAATGCTAATCTACGAATTGCAGATAAAACTATTCTCGATTCGCATCATTCGCATGAAATTCGCATATTGGCATCGCAATTTTATCTTACTTCAAAATAAAAAATCCCGCAATTGCGGGATCTATCTTTGCCTTAAAACTGTTTCTGTCCTATTAAGAACCGAGTCAATCTCTTCTTTTGTGATCGTGAGCGGTGGAGCAAATCTTATCACATTATCCCTTGTTTCTTTGCATAGAACGCCCGCTTCAAGCATCTTATCGCGAAATTCTAGTCCATGTTCCCGTTGGAATTCTATGCCTATCATTAATCCTCTCCCCCTCACCTCTTTTATTAGCGAGCTGTCCAGACCTTTAAGCTGCGAAATAAAATACTCGCCGAGAAGCAAGGCGCGATCGGCTAATCTTTCCTCCTCAAGCACCTTGAGCGCTTCAACCGCAACGGCGCAGGCGAGAGGATTCCCGCCGAAAGTACTGCCGTCATCACCCGGCTTTATCGCATCCATAGCTTCTTTTGTGCCGACAACCGCAGAAATCGGCAGAAAGCCGCCGCTAAGCGCCTTACCGACTATCAGAAGGTCCGGACTTAGACATTGATGCCAAAAGGCAAACTTGTTTCCTGTTCTGCAAAAACCGGTCTGTATCTCATCAAGCACAAAAAGGACATTGCGATCCAGGCAGATATAACTTACTTTGTTAAGATAACCCTCCGGCGGAATGTTGATGCCGCCTTCGCCTTGAATCGGTTCTACAACGAACGCGACGGTGTTTTTTGTGACCGCATTTTCAAAAGCATCGGTATCGCCAAAGGGGACCGACACAAATCCCGGCGCGGACGGTCCGAATTTATCTCCGCACTTTTGCGTGGCGCTGATAGCGGCAAGCGTTCGGCCGTGGAAAGCGCCGTCACACACAATTATCTCTGCTTTGTTTCGGTCGACACCTTTAACTCCATAACCCCATGCGCGAGCTATTTTAACCGCCGATTCCCATGCTTCCACTCCGCCATTCTTGGGCAAGACCTTGTCCAAAAAACAGAACTTAGCCAAATTCTCTACAAAATCAGCGTATTGAGGCGTATAGACGGCATTTGACACATTAGCCAACAGACCGGCTTGTTCCCGCAAAACGTTGAGAATGCGCGGGTGACAGTGGCCAACATTAAGAGCCGAATACGTACCCAGCATATCTATATACTCTCGACCCTCCAGATCCCACAGACGAACGCCCTCTCCCCTGACAAAAACAACCGGCAGACGATGATAGTGATTTGCCGAATATTTGTGAGTTCTCTCAATAACCGCCTGCGACTTGGGCCCCAGTCGAGTTTGGCTCGATCCCGGCATTTTCAAAGTCCTTTACAAAAAATCCCGCTTAATTCTAAACGGGATTTTTTATGCCGTCAATGGCATGGCAAAAAAAATATTTATAGTACCGTTATTTTCTTCTTGTTGCCCGGGAACGATAGAAAGGTTATGGTGAAAGAAGCCTTTTGTTTGGAAGTTCATTGAAAATGGAAAGAGAAAGAGCCCCGATACCAAAAATATCGAGGATCTCCCGACTACGGTCGAGGATCCTCGATTGCTTCGCAATTGGGACCGATCTGCTGACTCCGGCCAAAGCCAGAGAGCAAATCGGGGCTGACCCGCTGTTCGACCTGTATTTCTGGAAAAGGATAATAAAAGTGCTCCTGATAAACGCGTTCACGGTTCCAATGGTGGTAGCGCTGCTTTTCTTATCCGGTTTGGTGGACGAACCGTTCTCCAAAGCAATGGACACTTTTCAAAAAAGCTATCCGGCTTTTTTCTGGCCGTTAGATCAATTTTTTAAATTTACCGAGAGTTATGTCATAAAAACAGTCGTTATTGAAGAATTATTCACCAGGAGCCCAGTGAGAATCTTAATTGCGCTGTTGATACTTTTCAAAAAAGAATTGAATTGGTGGCTTGTCTTACTTGTCTTGTCAGTCGGATTATTCTTAAACTATCAGTGGGCCGGAAATCACACCGTTCACGAACTCGTCTGGCTCCCCGTTTTTGTTGCCGGCCTGCCATGGCTTTGGCTGGTCATCAGGACCAACCGGCTCTGGCCATCAGTTTTTTGTCATGTCGCGGCCAATTTAAGCATCTATTTCTTAATAAAAATTTATCAGCTTCTGCTTTAAGCAAAAATCCGCCTTTCGGCGGATTTCATTTCTTTATTTCTCAATTTCTTTATTTCTCAATTTCTTTATTTCCCCGTAAAGGCCAGTGGCGTAAAGCCACGTGGTGGCCACGCCACTTTACGTGGCCCACGGGGCTTTACTAGCTTAATTACTAACTTATCAATTTGATAATATTGACCGCTCCGAACGCGTAAAGAGAGTTAAAAACCATATGACCAAAAAATAACGGCGGAAATACTGAAATAGGTCTATACCCCAGAAACCCCATAGGTACTACCACTATTTCGTTAGGGAGAGGAACAAAAGACGAAAATAAGAATAAAGCCAGCATCGGAGACCAATTCAACCTTTCTTTGAATCTTTCAAATTTATTAATAACTTTTCTTTCAAACGCGGACAACGCTATATACCGGCCGGCTTTGCCCAACAAATATCCTATAAAATCAGCCAACGCCATTCCGGCCGATATTACAATGATCAACGCGAAAGCGTTCAATCCGGAGACCAAAAAAGCGGGGAAGAAAGAGACGGTCGGTATCGGCACAACCAAATTAAAACCGCTCACAACCGAGACCAAAAATATCCCGACGTATCCAAACCGCCTTATCAGCTCGCCTACGAATTCATTGTCCTTGATCACCCAGCTTGCCCACAGAGCCAAGGCGATTACCAATATAATAAGAACGACGCGAACTAAGTAAAACCAATTTTCTTTAAATAATGCCATCGCTTTTTAGTTTTTTCTGTAAAAGATGAATTTAGCCCCTTCCACGAGCGCGATATTTAATATAATCCATCCGGCAACTAATGTGAGCCATATCGGCGGCACTGGAGCGGTGCCAAAAAATTTCTGAAGGAACGGCAGATACATTGTAGCCGCGAGAAAAGAAAAACCAAGCGCTACTCCGACGGTAAGAAATCGATTGTTAAACGCCGGATAAGAAAAAATCGGGCGGCGTAAACTGTGAAACGAAAAAGCGACAGCAAGAATATACGAAGCAAAACACATGAACAGCACGTTGCGCGCGACCGTTAATTCAACCGAAAAAAAACCAACCATCAGCCAGTAAAGAACGAACAACAGTACCGAGGTAAAAATACCAACACCAATGGTAAGGAACTTAACCTCGTTGTCAATTATATTCGGGCTACTTTTATCTAAACGCTCCAGGTCGCCGTCTTTGTCAAAAGCAAATCCCATAGCCGGCAAACTGCCCGTGAAAAGATTCACCCAGATTATCTGTACGGCGGAAAGCGGCAGGGCCAGACCGGCAAGCAAAGCTCCTCCTATCAATACCACCTCGTCCAGAGAGTTGGACATCAGATAAACAAATATTTTTCTGATGTTCATTATCATTCGTTTTCCTTCTTCTATGGCCGCAATAATCGTGCTTAATTTGTCGTCAAGAAGCACCAAGTCGGCAATACCTTTGGCGACATCGCTGCCTGAACCTACCGCTATCCCGATATCAGCCGCTTTCAGCGACGGAGCGTCGTTCACCCCGTCGCCGGTCATGGCAACTGTTTCGCCGCTCTTTTTATAAAGTCGAACTATCCTTAATTTATCTTCAGGCGTTACACGGGCAAAAATTCGCGTATGAGGGAGAACCTCAAGCAACGCCTTGTCATCCAGCCCCTTCAACTCTTCGCCGGTAAGCATCTGGCCTTCTTTAATATCCCAGCCGATCTCGTTCGCGACCGCTACCGCGGTGCCTTTAAGATCTCCGGTCGCCATCACCACGCTGACTCCGTATTTTTTTATTTTTCTAAGGGTATCCGGCACGTCCTTGCGAACCGGATCGTGAAAACCCAATAGACCTTTGAAATTTAGCCCCTTCAGGTCTTCGGGCCGAAAACCCGGACGCATAGATCCGTCCAGCGTAGCTATCCCCAACACCCGTCTTCCGCGCTCGCTCATTTCTTCAATCTGTTTCATCATCGCGACATAGTCATCTTTGTTAACTTCAGATCTTGCCAAAAGTACGTCCGGCGCTCCCATAACAACTAAAATGTTCCCTTCTCTAGCCACTGAAAATTTATAAGCGGAGCTAAAAGGCAAGACCATTCGATCCCTGTTTTGTACGCCTCCTATAAATATATTAATGCCTTGCGCTGCCGCTTCCCGAATAATATTGGCTTCCAGGGGTCGGCCGCTTATCAGCCAATCGTCCGGTTTCTTATCCGGATTTTCAACGACTACATCCGTGTTAAGTATGCCTAAACGCAAAAGTTCTTTTTGCTCTTCAGAAAACGTTTGGTCATCCGATGTCGTAACGATATCGGATGACGTTAATTCCGACATCGTTAATTTCTTTGCAACCACAATATCCGTCAACTTCATCTTGGCCTCCGTTAAAGTTCCAGTTTTATCAACCATTATTACCGACGCGGAACCGAGCGTTTCCGCGGCTACAAGGTTCCGCATTATACCCTTGCGCCGAGCAATGCGCTGAATACCTATTGCCAACACAGCAGTAAGTCCGACGGGCAACGCTTCCGGAATAGCGCCCACAACCACGGCAACAGAAACAACAAACATATCAACGATCGGTTCTCCTCGAGAAACGCCGAGAACGAATATCCCCGCCACTATCAAAGAGATGCCAACAGCGATAATCCACGAGAGCGCGAACACGGCTTTTTGAAGCGGCGTGCGTTCCTGCCGCGTTTCGGCCACAAGTTGAGCAAGTTTTCCAATTTCCGTAGAAGACCCTGTAGCCGTAACAATAGCGCGCGCCGAACCCTCCGCGACAAAAGTACCGCCAAATATCATGCTCTTTCGTTCCGTAACAATTGCCGCCTCCGATACGGAGCCGATCTCTTTGGCCACGGGCATGGACTCTCCGGTGAGAATTGATTCATCTACGGATAAATTTTGCGCGCTGACCACACGCGCGTCAGCCGGTACCCGCGCCCCAAAAGAAATACGCACCAGGTCTCCCGGAACAAGAGTAGAGACGTCCACATCCATTTCTTTACCATCTCTTATGACGCGCGCCCGCGCCTGAATGTAAGAACTTAAATCGGCAATTGCCCGTTCCGCTTTCCTCTCCTGATAAAATCCCAGAAAAGTATTAACCGCGACAGCAAGAATTATAATTGAAGCGTCGGCCCACTCGCGCAGAACGACAGTCGCTATTGAAGCAAAGACAAGAATAATAATAAGCGGACTCTGGAACTGCCGGATGAAAGTAGAAAACACTGATGGAACTTCGGCCTTGCCAAAACCGTTGGGGCCAAAAAGCCCGAGACGACTCAAGGCCTCTTTTCCTTCAAGGCCATTATCCGGGTCACTACCAAGAATTTCCACCGTCTCCAAAACCTCAAGCCCCCAAAAGGGCTTTTTGATATCATCCTTTTTAATTTTGGTCAGTGTTTCAAACATTGTTTTCAGTATAACAAAAAAGAGCTCAAAGCATAGGAACCAATCGGGCAATAAATTAACCTAATTATTCTAAAGAAACCCCAATACCAAAATGTCTAATGTCTAAAAGTTTAGTCATTGAGTCATTAGGATTTATTTAGGTTAATTAGAGCAATTAGAATAATTAGAATAATTTAAAGTGGCCATACATCGTATCAATGTTTATACAAGATTATGTACTAGCTTTATCAAAGATTGTTAGTTTTCTTTATCCCTTCTATCCAACCGGATATTTGCCGAGCAAGCATAGAGCTCTGTGCTACTTTAATTCTTAAAAAACTGGTTTTTTGAATATAGAAATACTTAAAATAATGCTTTGGAAATCCAGTAACTTTCGACCACTTACTAATATCCTCCGTAAAGAATTTCTTGGGCGCGAAGATCTCAAATTTAATTTCTTCATCCTGAATTCCCCCTATTTCCCGAAGCCATTTCAAGAATAATTTTATCATATCGGGGTTGGAACTTGAAAAGTGAACTCCCTTTTTTAAATTGCTTTTATTCCCATTCTTCCAATAGAGAACAACGCCCATCAGCCAAAGTTCCTTTTTTGAAATTTCTTTAACGTCTTGCGAGGAAGAGTTTCTAATCTCTTCTATCATTCGAGAGGTTTTGGAGATTTTCTTCAGCGCGTTAGCTTTGGCAATTTCTGTCCGTTTGTCATTTAACTTTTGGGTCTGCTCGGGAGTCAGTTTTATATTTTTTAACCAATACGACAGCGTTGACTTGGGAATGTGAATACGATTTCCTATTTCAAAATATGAAGATCCCCGCTTGCGCATCTCAATCGCGATGTTCTGTTTATATTTTTCCAAATATGGACTCATAAAATTTTGATAATTTATCACTGGACTACGCTAGTTCTAACTACTTATATATTATCAATGTTCAAGGATGACTGCAAATAATAGCTGTGGATAAGCAGTTTATGTACTATCCCCTACCGTAGGAAAGCAGGAACATAGTTTATTTAAAGATAATCGAGCAGACGGTCGTAGTTTATAAATTGAAAGAGTTGATATCCGTAAGAGATAAGAAGACCAATATTGTCTGTTAATAAAAGTATGCCCAAGAAAATTAGAAATATTCCGCCAATAACTGAAACCGCATTCAGATATTTAGATATATTTTGGATATAACGCGAAGCAGATCCGATACCGATGGCAATAAGCAAAAACGGGATCGCCAGCCCCGCGGAAAACACGCCGAGCATCAAACCGCCTTGAAGCGCGGTTGTTGAGGTTGAAGCAAGCAGAAGCACTGACCCCAAAATCGGACCAACGCAGGGAGTCCAACCAAACGCGAAAGCGCTGCCTAAAACAAACGAATTAGACGACTTCCCTCGCCCAAGTAAAGCGGGGGTTTTAATCTGGAATTCACGCTGTAAAAACGGCAGTTTCAAAACATTCAGCATAAATAACCCAAAAAGAATGACAAAAATTCCGCCTATTCTTCCAAGCCAGAGACGATACGGGACGAGGAGAGACGCGCCGATAAACCCGACAAGCGTGCCCATGACAATAAACACCGCGCTAAAACCAAGCATGAAGAAAAAACCGTTGCTAAAAATTTTCCAGCGCGCGCCTTTCGCTTTTACGGGATCTTTCAAATCTTCCAGCGATGACCCGCTGATAAATCCCAAATAACCCGGCACCAGCGGAAGCGTGCAGGGAGCCAAAAAAGTAAACACACCGGCGATAAATGTAGGAATAATTAGTGATAAATCCATCATAAGATTTTTTGAATTTTTTGGCGGATTTCGTTGAAATCCATTGGGCCCCGCTTATGGTCAGCTATATTGCCGTCCTTATTCACAAAGATCGTTTCCGGCATCGAAAACCCGCCGATTGATTTATAAAATGAATCCTTGGGATCCAACAGAAATATCAGTTCATCGGTAGTTCCTTGTTCATCAGTAAATCCTTTCGCGACTGCTAATGACTCTTGCCGATCAATAGCAATAATTACCACTTGATTGCCGAATTCTTTTTGGGCAGCCGCAAAATCAGGCAGTTCTTGCCGACAGAATGGGCACCAAGCGGCCCAGGAATTGATTACTAACGGTTTACCTGCAAAATCGGCAAAGTTCACCGTTTCTCCGCTATAATCTTTCAAGCTGAAATTCGGCGCTTTTTCTAATCGGATATCTTGTCCAGACGGCGCGTTTATATTTTCAGCCGGCCCTTGTCCATTTCTTGAAGTTAGCAACCAACCAATGACCAAAACTGCTACAATAATTATAGAGATATGGGGTTTCTTCATTTATAATTTATTTTATTCCCAACAGTTGCGAAAGGTGTGGCTTATCAAAGCCGACGACTATCGTGCCATCAATATCAATCACCGGCACGGCCATCTGGCCGCATTTATCCATTGCCTCCTTCGCCGCGATATGATCTACCGCCACGTTCTTTTCCTCGTAAGCAACATTGTGCTCTTTGAAAAATGATTTTGCCATTTTGCAATATCCGCAGGTAGGCGTCGTATATATTATTACTTTAGCCATAGTCTTGTTTATTATTTACTGTTTTTATTAACTAATTAATCTGTAATAACCGCCGCCGGTGAAGAATATCGCCAGAGTGGCTGCCAGCAATATAAAGTCGAACTCCCAACCGGTTTTATCCATGGCCGCAAACCCTGTCTTCCATTTTGCCGTCTTGAAATATATTGCCCCGACCATGACAATAGACAACAATAAGGATGCTAACTGCATATAAATTCCTAAGAGCAGACCGATGCCAGAGAGGGCTTCAACTATACCGAGTATGAAAACCATGCCTCCAGACATGCCCATCATTTGTCCCATCATTTTGGCCTTCATTAGCTTGGGCAGACCGTGATACAAGAAAATCACCGCTACGACCAACCTCAATATAAATAGGCCCAAATCGGCATTCATAAAAACACTTAAATCCATCTAATTGTTACAATTAAGCTGATGCTTCTCTGTTTTGTTTACCCCGTGGTGTAGCTTTACGGGGATTTTCAACTCAAAAAATACATCATTCTTAATTATTAATTAACTTTAGGACTTACGCGTAAATCCTAAACTATTTATATAACTCAGTTTCGGGATGGACCGCTAACCAACTGAACCAGAATCCTCCGATATACGGCAGTGGCTCTCTATCGGATCCCTTGAACATTCTGACTTCTCCTTCTGGTTTCTTTTGGATAAAAATCTGCTCGCCATTAAATGTGTCTTTTGTTTCACCGGCTTTTAAGGCCTCTGAATGATACGCTTTGTATTTTCCGCCGATCTGAACCCCTAAAACAAATTCTTTGGGATGCAGTCGTGTATCGTTAAAAGACGCGCCGAAAGAAATGTCGTTGGAGGTATAATAATCACCGTATGGATCATAGCCATAAGATCTGATCGTTCCGGTATCTTTGGAAAGAACTTTCGTGTTTGGATGTAATGTCTTCCAGTCACCATATCTGATCACATCCGATGAAATCACTTTCAACTTAGTACCCGTAAATTCTCCGACAATCGCTTCGCCGAGCACCTGTGACCACAAGGACTCTTTTTCGGGGTTATCGGTTCGGTTATACATCACAAGATTTGATTTCCAGAGTTTACCCGAAGTACCGAATTCCACCGTCTGTCCTTCCAATTTTCTTTCAAAAACGATACCGGTCAAACAAAGGGGGCAATAGGTAACCAAAACGGGCTGATCGCCAACGGTATCATTCACAATCTCATGCCAGACCAAGATTTGATAAGGATAAAAACGACAATCTTGCCCAACACAAAGTCCGGTTCCCGTTTCTTCGTCTTTCAGAAAATCTGATTCTTTAACAGATAAAAATTTAGGGTCATCAATTGAGGGTATCCCGTCTTTAGGCGGACCGCCGGACAGAATTTCATTTAAGGGCACGGAGTGTTTCACTCCGTCGGTAATCAGAATTTGTTTTTCGGATGTTTCTGAATCTGAATTATTTGGCATAGTTTCTAAAACTTGAGTATCGCCTTTAGGTAATTTAAACTGGCGAGATTGGTTATAAAAATAAAACCCGCCAATCCCAAGCAATAACACAATAATTATAACCCACCACTTTATCATTTTATCATTTTTATAAGTTTTATTAACTGACCGGTCAGTCTATTATCCCGATTCAAACAATAACATATCTCTTGACCGTAACGGCATCCGGAAATAATGCCCAAAAGCTCTAGCCTCTTTAACTGATGGGAAACGGCGGACAGAGACACGCCCGTCATTTCAGATATTCTGCTCACACAGGGTTCTTTTTCCAAAAGCAGGGTCTTAAATATGCTAATTCTGGTGGGATCGGATAGAAGGCTAAAAACTTCCGCCGGTTCTAGTTGTTTGTATTGGTTACCCATGTATTCTATGAGTTTAACATAACTTGAAATATTGAGCAACTATTCAAGTATAGTACCGCGCAAACGTAAAGTCAACAGTCAATGTGGA
>JACPNL010000004.1 GCA_016185505.1 Candidatus Yanofskyibacteriota bacterium | reverse complement strand
TTCCTTGGCCGGCTAAAGCACGGCCAGGAAACCACTCCGAGACGGGATGCTGATATTTTATTTTTATACTTTAGAATTCGAACTCGGAGTAGATTAACTACACCTTCATCCTCATTCTTTCGTCTAAAAACAAAATCTCTAGCATCGCGCCAGAGATTTATACTAGGTTAGGGGTCTAGGCCAATATAGCTGCTAAACACAAAACGACAAAATAAAAATATTATTGCTCGCAGGGACCGACGGACTTCCCCTGATAAAAATACCACCCCTGCTGGCCATCACGAGCCTCACTCACATAGGAACAATGCTTCACCTTCTTTTCTTGAGTACCGTTATTCTCGAGCACAAGCGCTCTGGCCCAAGAAACCTTCATTCTACTATCAACCGGCACCATCAGGTCCGGAACAAAGTTACCCGTCAATACTCTAACCGGCCACACAACGCCGTTTACCTCAAAACGTATATACAACACCCCGCCAGTCTCATTCTCAACAAAGATCGGCGCCCTCAAGGGTTCTGGGAGAAACCTTTGAGTATAGGCTGGTTGATAGTACTGTTGAGCACTCGCCGAAACGGCGAACAATGCCACAAAAACAATTGAAAGAACTGTCCTTGCTTTCACGGAATCCCCCTTGGCAGGTTTTCAAACCTGCTTCACGGTAAGCATGGTGAAGTGTAAACAATACCAAAAAGTTTGTCAACTTCGAAAAATTATTCCGCGACCTCAAACGACCTGGCTACTCCTCTGAAAGTACCCACAGTACGATAATTTAGCGTCTCTCCTCCGGGACAGGTTGAAGGGCTTCCGTCGTTGTAAATCTCATACGTGGCGCCGTTAGCCATGACCGGTTGGGGCAGAGTCGGCGATTTTTCTCTATTGTTATATAAGCACCATTCCAGAGCGCTGTCTGCGGCATATGTCTGCGGCATAAACAGCGCCGACAGAGTCCGCAGCTTCGGTTATCGCTCTTATTTTTGGAATAAATATTCTGGTCAAAGTTAAAGTTATGGCAAGGATTGCCGAAAGCATTAGTACGGTAAAAATGATTATAGAACCCCTTTGCATAAAATTATTCTAATTGCTCTAATTATTCTAAATAATACCTAATTTCTAATTTCTACAACCTTTAAGCATTGGTCATTCGGTCATTGGTATTTATTTAGGTCAATTAGGTTAATTAGTATAATTAGGTCAATTTATTTATGGTTAATTAGAAATTAGAATAATTTAATTTAACAGCTCTTCCCGCAGGTCTCTTGAAGAGACGCCTGTCTGTATGTCAAATCGCAGATCTGTTCCATCCGTCGGCTGTACTGAAGTCACGATCGTCACCCTCGGTTGTTCATCGTCTACGCCCGAACCTCTGATACAAAAGTTAAGCCGAGAAAAGTTAACTTTTGATGAAGTGATGGAAAAAGTATTTCCGCCGACGGTTTTACTGATCACACCGTTGCCGACGGAGTAGACGGTCGGACCGTTTATGGGGTGGTCTATGCTCAAGCTGGTCGTGGCGCAGTTAAGATCGTCAGGGCTCTGTATCTGGCTCACTCTTATTTCCCTTGTCATCATTTCGACGGCGAACAAAATTTCCTCCTGTATCACTTGGGCGGCAAAACCCCTTCTTTGCAGATTTAATACATCCACGAAATTTGTGGCAACAACGATCGACATCATAGAAAAAACAAAAGTAGCAGTAATAAGCTCCACTATGCCAAAACCTCTCTCCGCTTCGCTTCTCCTACCAATTACGAATCTTTTACGAATGTACGAATAGGTTGAAATAATAAATTTAGTTTTCATTGAATATTGGTATATTAGTACTGATTAGTAATTCGTAGATTAACGCCAGTCAAATAAATGCGACTCGGCGCTGACGGTTCGATTAATATTACCTCTTTCCACCCAAGTTACGGAACTTATTACCACTATTTCTTTGCTGCTGGGCTTGAATATAGTGATAGTTCTTCTAAATATCGTGTCTGTTCCAGTTGAATAGCTGTATAAACCGTTATTGTTTTTCAATACGGGGTCTGAACCAATAGCCATGAGGCCTCCGCCAACGGTATCCCACTGAACACGCCAGGTTCCCGTAGGCAAGTTGTTGCCAAAAGTAGCGCCGGTAACCCAATTTGTGTCTCTTATGTTTCTTATCACTTCTACTCCCTCTTGAGCCAGATTAGACGCGACAAGGTTATGCTCAATACGGGAAGTAACATTAATCGACGATGTGGCTAATATGAAAACCGGCCCCATCGCGACGGTGATTAAAACTAATGCCACCATTGTTTCTATTAATGTAAAACCCCTTTGCATCGTTCGAATTGTTCGAGTTGTTGGATCGCTTCGCAGAGTACAGGACTGTACCCTGCTTCGCTTGTTGGAATTGTTCATCTCGAACATTTCCATCATTTCCAACATTTCGAACAGTTTTTGTTACTCTATTTTACCGGATGTAAAAATGTTAATTGTCTTACAGTCCTGCGGACAAGTTCCGCCTACTTTGCCTATAGTTATTCCCAGATTATAATTCGGCTCGTTGTGAACCGTACCCCCAGAGTCAATTATGAACGTCTTCGGGTCAGGCGGTTCAAAATATATTGCCCTAAAGACGGTCTTGAACTCGATCTTTGAATCCGAAAAATTAATCGTTTCAATAGTTGCATCGTTATCAACCCCGCCGGTAGGATTATAGTCCTTGTTCTGGGTTGAACAATTAAGGACACTTGCGTTTTCCCCGACATATACGGCATACGACTGATTATTAATATATCTGATCCCGTACCCGCATCTTATGGATCCGCTGGATCTTGCACTTGAAACGGCCTTTGTCTGGGCGATACGGAACTTGGACGAGAAGATATTGGCCTCTTCGGCGAAATTTATTCTGGTTCGCGAAAAGTTAATAAGAAGAAAAGTAGTAATAAAGCCGGTTATAGCGGCAACAACCAGCACCTCGATTAATGTAAATCCCCTCGCTTCGCTTCCCCTACCAATTACAAATCTTTTACGAATATACGAATTGTACGAATTTGTATTTGTAGATTTGTACATTTGTTTTAATTTGTAATTTGTAGGAGATCACTCTAAAGTGATCGTTATCTTATCCCCCGCCTTGATACGTGTTTTATTAAGCTTGTCCTGATCCAGTTTACGGGAATTAACGTAGAAAATAAATTGAGCGTCTCCGCCAGCGGCATGGTCATTAATTTCTTCGATTTTTGTGTTGTTGTCGCCGTCAACATAGTAGGTCAATCTTAGCTGGCCGGCGGTAACAGACGCGTTCAAAGCGTCAAGTACAGTCATTCCGTCAACCACTTCTCCCGCAAACACCTTTTGCATGTTGTCAAAATCAATAAATAAAGCCGCTTCTTTTTTGGACATGTTTTTAAGCGCTGGAGGTTTTTCGCCGTAAAACCTGTCAAAAACAAATATGGCGCCGGCAATTGCGGCAATAAAAATAATCTGGACGGCAAGCGTGCTATTGAAAATATGTCGCAATTTTTTGTAGTTCATTGTTGAAAATTATAAAAATTATTGTTGCTATCGATAGGAATGAACCAAAAGGAATTTCCGTTTTCGCGGTGGCTTTCTTTTGAATAATCAATATCACCGAAAATATTGCCGCCAGCCAGACAGCCGCAACGACTGCCAGGTAGCCCATCGGATATCCCAGCAGAAAGCCCATAAGAAAGATCAGCTTTATATCCCCAAGGCCGAGCCACCTACCCTTGGAAACAATATAAAGTATACCAAAAAACGCGGTTAAACCCAAGGCAAAAATCAACGAGTTCGACAAGCTCACCGTAAACAGCCGGTAAAAGTCAGTTATATTGATAGTTGTATTGAGGTTTAACCTCAATACAATGGCTACGGCCAGTAATATGAGTATTTTGTCCGGAATTATAAGATAACGAACATCAAGAAAAATTATCAATATAAGAAGCGCTACGATGAATGCGCTGGCCACAGTTAAATATGATACCGTTGGATTGTTTAAGAATAAAAGCAACAGAGCGGTTGCGGTTGCGGCCTCAACAATGGGATATAAAAGAGATAGTCTGATCTTACATTTTCTGCACCTTCTTTTGAGAACAAAATAGCTGAAAACCGGTATCAGGTCGAACCACCTAATAACCGAACCACAGTTTAAACATTTTGATCTTCCCCGCCACAAGGGGTCAGGTACCTTTTTTAGGGTACCTGACCCCTTAAAGCGAAAAATAACCACATTAAAAAAACTCCCCACAGTAAGGCCTATTAAAAATATAAAGATATAAAAATAAATCCCCACAAGCTAATAATAGTGTATTTACTCCTCAAATCAAAACCTCGCCGTTAGGCGAGGTTTTGATTTGCTGTTATCCATTTACTACTGCGCTACTTTCTACTGCACTACTGCGCTAGTTATTGTGATTGTCCCGTGTCGTAAATACAGTCACTGGCTGCCGAAGTACAGGCCTCGGTGGCCGCGCCTGACGCGTTGAATGCTTCTCCGGACCATCCGGTAGAGTTAATGTCAGAATCAGCGCTCAATGCTCCCCGCGCGCTTTGTTCTAACTCCGAGTACAGATGAAATCTAACGACAGGAGAAGCGGCGGGATTATGCGCGTACCTGTAGAAGTGCAGTGTTGTATTCAGCGGATCCAAGGGCAGTTGTGTCAGATATTTAGGAACTAATAACGTACCGAGGCCGGCGTAGTTGCCCGAGACAGGATACGAACCGTTATCGTCAAAGTAAAGCTCAATCGCGGTTCTAACTTGATTTACATCCGCGATACGCTTGGCGTCTCTTGCTCGCTGACGGGCTACTCCAAGTTGCAACAACAGTAACGTTGCCAAAATACCAATGATGGCTATAACCACCAACAATTCGACCAAAGTAAAACCTCTTTGTGTTTTTTTATTCATGCCTTTTATTATGTTGGATTTATTTTAATAACGCAAATAGAGATATCCACAGCGATTAAAATTTCTAATTATTCTAATTGCTCTAATTGACCTAAATAAACCCCAGTGACCTAATGGCTAAACCGGTTTGGTCATTTAGTGATTAGATATTGGGTATTATTTAGAATAATTAGGTTAATTAGAACAATTAGGTTAATTTCTCACGCTATCCCCACCAAGTTATATATCGGCAATAGTATGCTCGCTACCAATATCGCGACCGCAAACCCAAGTATGAGAACTAATATTGGCTCTATCAATTGAGATATGCTGTCTATGGTGGTGTCTGATTCTGACTTATAGAATTTTGATATGTGCTCCAACATAAAATCCAACTTGCCTGTCTTTTCTCCTATGGCAACCATTGAAGTAAATAGCGGCGGCATCTCTTCGTATTTGACAAAAATTTCTGATATTGTTCCTCCTCCTCGGACGTTATCTTCGGCAACCAACATTATTTTCTTGTAGTTCTCGTTGCCGACAAGCTCCGATGTTATTTTGAGAGCATCCAATATGGGTATCCCCGCTTTGATCAGAGTAGACAAACTCTCGGCGATACGGGCCAGATAAAGGTTTCTTATTACCACCCCCAATGAGGGGAATTTGATCTTTGCGTTATCAAGCCACGTTCTTCCTCCCGGAGTTTTGATCCAGGTCCAGCCGGAGTAGATCAGCACGAACAGGCCTAACGTCAGAAAATAAAAATATGTATTTACGAAATCAGTAACCCAGATGAGTATCCTGGTGGTTATCGGTAGGTCTTCAACTCCCGCCTCCTCAAAAATAACCAGCAATTGAGGAAGCACATAGGTCACCATAATTAACGTGACAACAATAAGCGCAAAGACAATAAAAGCCGGATAAGCAAGCGCGCCTCGTATCTTGGAGTTAATACCCTGGCTCCTTTCAAGATAGTCGGCCAAATATAGCAATGATTCGTGAAGTTTTCCGGAAACCTCTCCCGATTGGACCAGTTTTACGTAAAAGGTTGAGAATAATTTGGGATATTTCGACAAAGCAATTGACAGCGATGACCCCGCTTCAACCGCCTCTGATACCTCGCTTATAACTTTTCTGAACACCGGCTTTTCCATTTGTCTTGCCAAGGTTCTCAACCCCTCGCTTATCGGCATATCGGCGTCTACAAGGGTGGACAGCTGCCTGGTGAACATTACAACGTCTTTTGCGTTGGGCCTTGAGAGGACCGCGGTCACATCGGATCTGAATATATCCTTTTTCAAGGGAGCTAAAGACAAAACCACGTATCCCTTGCTGTGGAGAACATCAACGGCTATATTTTCGTCCGGAGCATCTATGGTGCCTTCTATTATTTCTCCGGTCTGAGTTTTTGCTTTGTAGCTGTAGTCCAAGCTGACTAACGACTAACAACTAACGACTAACGACGGCGTGTTGTCGTAGGTTGTAAGTTGTGGGTCGTAGGTTTATTTCAGTTGGTTTTTGAGTTCCATCGGATTAGATGAATAGAATTCCGCTCTTTCCAGTGATATCTCCTTTCTTCTGACTAGGTCGGTCAAAGATCTGTCTAGCGGAATCATGCCGACATCTTGGCTGGTCTCTATCACAAGGTCCAATTGCCTCGGACGGTTATCCCTGATCAACGTCCTTACTGCTGTTGTGGCTATCATTACCTCTACAGCAGGGATAAGGCCGCCTTTGACTCTTGGTATCAATCGTTGAGATATGACACCGGATATGGTATTAGCCAGCTGACTCCTTACCTGGGCTTGTTGGTTAGGCGGGAAACTATCTATGATACGCTCTATGGTCTGGGAGGCGCTGTTGGTGTGAAGAGACGCCAAAACAAGATGGCCAGTCTCGGCGGCGGTAACGGCCGCGCTCATTGTTTCATAATCCCTCATCTCCCCCACTAGAATAACATTCACGTTCTGTCTGAATGTTGAACGGATTGCTTTGTGGAAAGAAAAAGTGTCCTGGTATATCTCCCGCTGGTCAATGATGCTTTTATCCGGCGTGAAAATGTACTCTATGGGGTCTTCTATGGTAACTATTTTTTCAGCGCGTTCTCTGTTGATGAGGTCAACGATAGATGCCAGCGTGGTTGACTTGCCGTGTCCGTTGGGTCCGACTACAAGTAAAAATCCTTGTGATAGTCGGCTGAATATCTTGACTATAGACGGCAAGTTCAGTTCTTCTGTGGTTCTTATCTCGTTCGGTATCAAGCGTAAAGATGCCGCTATTCCGCCTCTGGTATGATAGGTGTTAACTCTGTACCTGTATTTTTCGGCATACTCATATGAAAAATCCAGTTCTTTTTCAGACAAAAAGCGGTCTTTCTTTTCAGGGCCAACCAACTCCATCACGACCCCGCTTGATGTTTCGGGATCCAGAATCTGCGCGCCGGAGACCTGTATTAAACGGCTGTCTACTCTTATGGTCGGGTAGTGCCCCGGAGAAATATGCAAATCCGACGCTCCGTTTTCAGCCGTCGCCAGTAGTAGTTGATCTAAATATTGTCTGTAGTCCATAATCGCTACGCTAAATTTAAAATTTAAAAATCAAAGTGTAAACCCAGTCATTTAACCGCGGGGCATTCCCAAAGGGCTGAATAAAATGACAGTGTAAAATTTAAAATTTTCTGATTTCTGGTTATTTTTACATTTTGAATTGTCATTTTGATTTTTGATATTTACATTTTACATTTTTAGGCGCTTTCATTGGCCTGCGCCACCTCTAATAACTCCTCTAATGATACCACACCCTTAAGCACCTTAATTATACCATCTTGAAACATGGTTATCATGCCTTGTCTTTTCGCCTCTGCCCTCATTTCCGCTTCCGATAAAGTGCCTAAGATTATTTTTTCAAATTCGTCGGTCATTTCCATCATTTCAAAAATACCAATGCGGCCTTTATAGGCCTTTCCACCGCAGGTTTTGCAAGGGTTTTCGGTATTGGGTTTGTGTATCGCATAACCCTTCTGCGAGATTAGTTCTTTTTGGTATTCTTCCGGCATCTCTTTGATAGCGTTGTTGATTATTGTTGCCTCTCCGACGTTGGCTTTTGTTTTGATCTTGCAGTCAGGACACAACCGTCGCAGCAAACGCTGCGCGGCAGCTACATTCAGCGTCGGCGGTATCAGATACTTCTCCACTCCCATATCTATGAGTCGTGGCACTACCCCCATTGAATCATTTGTGTGGAGAGTAGAGAGAACTATGTGGCCTGTTAAAGCGGCCTGGGTAGCAAGGCCGGCTGTTTCCCTGTCTCGTATCTCCCCGACCATGATCACGTCGGGGTCCTGCCTTAAGATGTGTCTTAAACCACTGGCAAAAGTGTAGCCGATCTCCTCATGCACCTGTGATTGATTCACTCCGTCCACGAAGTATTCTATCGGATCTTCTAAAGTGACTATATTTATATCCTCTGTGTTCATTACTCTCAACATAGCGGCTAGCGTGGTGGACTTTCCCGAACCGGTCGGACCGGTTATCAATATGCTCCCAAACGGTTTTGCCATAGCTTTCTGAATTATGTCGATCGATCTGCCTTCCAGGCCAAGGTCGGTAAGAGTTATATTGCCGGCAAGCGGGTCCAGGATACGCATTACTACTTTTTCTCCGTTTTTGGTTGGAAACGTGGAAACACGAAAGTCGATCTTTCTCTCGCCTAATTTGGTGGCGAATCGTCCGTCCTGCGCCAACCGCGTCTCGTCTATTTTTAAGTCGGAAAGAATTTTTACGCGGGTTACGACAGCGGATTGGAGGTTTTTGGGCAAGACCAAAGAGGAGATAAGAACGCCGTCTATCCTGAATCTCACCCTGATCCTGTCTTCAAACGGCTCAATGTGAATGTCCGATGCTCTTGATTCGACCGCGTGTCTCACTATGACCGCGACTATTCGGGTTACCGGCGCTTCCGCGCTTAACTCTTCCAGCTTTTCTTTCACAGGACCCTCTTTTACTTCTTTTTTCTCAAGTTCCTCGGTAAGCGTCTCAAGGGCCTGCCCCACCTCTCCTGTGAGGGTTCTATAGTTCTTAACTACATTCGTGAAGTCCTTATAGCCGATGAGGTACTTTTCAGTGTTCAGCCCCGATCTCCCCGCCATAAATTTCAACGCCTCAAGAGCGTTAATGTCTTCAGGGTCGACAATGCCTACTTTCAAGGTACCGTCTTCCTTGGCGAAAGGGACTATCTTATAAAATATCACAGTATCCTCGGGGATCTCTTTAAGCGCTTCTTTATCCAGATCTATTTCATCCAGTCGAACTATCGGGAGTTGATACACTTTCGACTTGAAACCCATAAAATCACTCTCGGACATAACCCCTTGGTCAATTATTAACTGTCCGAAGTCCTTGTTTTGGGATTGGGCAAGGCCTTCAAGAGCTTTAATATCGTCCTCGGATATAAGGCCAGCTTTTATAAGTTCTTCTACTAATGTTTGAGGGATCTTGATAGCCATAGGGATGGGGACTTAGAGGACTTATCCGTTTGGCCAAGTTCGAGGCAAATCCGAGCATTTGGCTGAGCCATACTGGTAGTATGGTGAGGACAAAGCGGAGGATTTAACGAAGAAATTGGCCAAACCCTTTAGGGCTTACTATTTTGTAGAGGATTTAAAGTTATTATCCTCCAAAATAGTAAGCGGGTAAGTACTCATTAGAATGGGGCAAAAATATCTCTCTTGCCGGTAACTCCGGGTTTGACCGGTGATTCGCCGAACATTCTTAACGATTTGAATTTGGTGTCGTCAAGTATAGAGAAATCAATGGCTAGATTTTTGAACATAGCAAGATCATCGCTTGCCGCGACCGGCGGCGGGTTAATTGGCAGCTGGGCCGGCACTATAGATTGTGAGTAGTACAAATAGCCGACAGCAAAAGCCACAACGAGGATTAGAATCATCATTGAGTTGTTGGTGGTTTGTGGGTTAGCCATCAACTGACCTACAACCTACAACCTACAACCTACAACTTTTTGTTGTTGGTGGTTGGTTGTCGGTAGTTGGTTATTTCACATTTAGATAATACGCGTCCGCTTTAACTCTGAAATTTAAGACCTGTTGCCCTGGTACTGATGCTTGGCTCACGTTTATCTCACTGACATCTATCAGCCGCAGATTCTTTTCCAGAAGGTCAAGAAACGTCGTCAATGATGGATAACTGCCTATCAGTCCGAGTTCAACAAAGACGGTTTGTAACTCTTGCTGTTGGTTGCCGGAGCCGGATCCTCCCATAGTTATCTCGACAAGCTGCATTCCTGTTTGCTGGCTCACTGCCTCAAACATTGAAACCAGTTCGGCCGCGTTTTTGGCATTAGGCACCACGGACGATATCTTGCTGACGTCCAAGGATCTCTGCTGGTATTGGCTATTCAGGTCTTCTATGATTCCTAAGATCTCTGTTCTTGACGATAATATATCCTCTCTCTCCGCGGCTGCCTCGTTTAACAAAGAGATCCTGGCCCATATCGACATTCCGAAGAGCCAAAAAGCAATTATGGCAAGGCCGGCCAAACCGATTCCGAGATAATTTTTATTTGCTATACTCACTTTGTTCTATAGATTTCCATAGATTTGTTACAGATTTCCACAGATAATTTTATCAGTGGTAATAAGTTTAAAAATCAATGGTTATCGGTTTACTTGCTTGTTAAAAATTTGCTCCTATCAAAACTAATCTGTACTGAAAATCCGAGCCGTCCGTCGGTAAGAGTGTTGGCCTTGTTAAGAGATACATCCGTTATGGCTTCGTCTGAAAGGAACGCGGCTAGTTGGCGGGCTATGGTCGTGTAATTGGCGGCTGTCGCCTCGAACACTATTTTATTGTCAGCTACCGTTGCCACCATGGTGCCAAACTGAACTTGGCTTTGGGTCAGTCCCTCTATTTTAGAAAACGCGGTTGTCCAATAAGTATGCTTGTCCAGTAAATCGGATAGCATCGAGATCTGCTTGTTAAAAACAAGAATGTTTTGCTCCGCCTGCCTGTTCCTGCCTTGTTCAAGGGCCGCTATCTCCTTATCTAAAGATTCTAGCTTGTTCTCAAGAGAGTTCCTGTAGAAATACAACCCGCCCATCAAAACAGCCGCCATTGCCAAAACAATAGCGCCGATAAACAGCAACCTGTTCTCTCCGGGAGTTATTATCTCTATTTTCTTCCTGGTCTCGGGAAGTAGTTGTAACCCTCCTTGATCGGGCATATATATAGTATAGCTTAGTACTGGGCAAAACTTATGAACACCATAGATTGTTCGATATGTTGGAAACGATGGAAATGATGTCCAGACTTTGTCGAGGATTCTCGATGAAATCGGGAGAGATGATCAATTCGAACAACTCGAACATAGCGAAGCGGTCCAACAAACGAAGTGATCTAACAAGTTACAACTCTCTCATCGCCAAGCCGGTTGCCACGGCGAATGTGCTGGAAAGTTCTTGGATGACCGAGGATAAGGCCTGCGGGTAGACAACCCGAGCAAGAGCGTTGCCTATAGTAACCTGGCGGCCAAGCTTCTGCTGAAAGTAGTTGGCAAAGTTGGGCATATTGGTTAACCCGCCAACCAAAAGCACCTTAGATATTTTCTGGTTCTTTGTTTCTTCATAACTTGTGATTGTCTTTCTGGTCTCAAAGGCCATCATATCTATCAACGACTTCATGGCGCCATGTATCACATTTTCGTCTATTTCCTTTATACCCAGTTTTTTCTTAAGTTCTTCCGCTTTTTCCAAACTTACATTAAGCGACCGGGCTATCGATCTGGTGACTTCAAATCCTCCGACCTCGTAATTATGGCTTAGGCGCTCGTACCCCTTGTTCAGTATTACTATGGATGTGCTTCTCCCTCCTATATTCACTATTACCGTCGGGCTCAAGTCGTTTCCAAGCAAAGCTCTCGTCAGCGCCGAATTCTCAAGCTCCAAAGCGCGGAGTTTAAGTCCCGCTCCTTGCATAATTCTCTGATATCTCACCGTTTCATCCTTCGGTACCGCCGCAAGGAAGACCTCTACGGTGGTCGATTTGGTCGCGTCGGTCAGGTTTTTTGGTACGTCTATAATAGACCAATCCAGCACAACTTCATCAAGCGGTACGGGTATGTATTTGCGAGCCTCAAAGGGCAAAGCTTTAGCCAAGTCCTGCTCGGAGACATAGGGCATATCTATTACTGTCGCGAATGTGGAAAAGGCCGGGATAGAGGCGACAACATTTGTGGATTTGATCTTCGCTTTCTTGAGAACCTCTTTTATCCCCCAGATTATTTCTCCGTCGGGAAGCTTGAGAATGTTTTGATCGCCCCCATGCCCTGCCTGCGCAGACAGGGCGGCGGAACGTTCGGCGCTTTTAAGCTCAAAAAGGCCATAGTTCTTCAAAGCGAAGCGACCGCTCTCTTTTTCGAGTTCAACTATTTTGATGGCCGAAGTGCCGATATCTATCCCCAACTTCCCTTTTGACCTGAATAGATTAAAACCGAATGGCATAAATAACAATAAGTTCGAAATGTTGGAAATGATGGAAATGTTCGAAATGTTCAATTCGAACAACTCAAACATAGCGAAGCGGTCCATCAACTCGAACAATTCTCATATTAAGTGTATCATATTAACTTAATATTGATTATGCCAAATTATACACAGAAAACCGTCAACTGGATTTTGGATATTATTTTCCCCAAGAAGTGTCTGGACTGTAATAAGTTCACCCATTCGACTGGTTCGACAGGCTCACGGCAAGCAAGTTCAGGGCAAGCTGCTGATTTTGATTATGCGTGTAGGAAATGTTTCGGAGAAATTGGCCTAAAAAACAACCTTGAATGTGTCGGATGTAAAAGACAAACGCGCCTCGGTTTTACTTGCGCTTTTTGCGATAAATTTAATAAAACAGACCAATTGATAATCACAGCTGATCTGACAGACCCCTTGGTGGAGAAAATACTCAAGGCGTACAAGTACAAATTTATACAAAGCATGGTTTTACCGTTGTCTGTATTAGCCAGAAGACGCGTTAAAAAACTATTGTCTAAAAAATTTAGCTTGTTTGGAGACAATCCCCTTTTGATCCCGGTGCCGCTTCACAAGAGGCGCTTGAACGAAAGGGGCTTCAACCAAGCCGAATTACTGGCTGAAAATTTGGCTGACACTTAT
Source organism: Candidatus Yanofskyibacteriota bacterium (assembly GCA_016185505.1). Taxonomy (GTDB): domain Bacteria; phylum Patescibacteriota; class Minisyncoccia; order 2-02-FULL-40-12; family GWA2-44-9; genus 2-01-FULL-43-22. Next base: position 829 of record JACPNL010000004.1, on the reverse strand, counting down.
CATCTCATTTGCGAGAGCAATATTCTGACAAGAGTTGCCAACCCGAAACATCAAGCCGAAATAAAGAAAAAGGAAGAACGTTTAGAAAATGTCAAGAATAATTTTAGAGTAAAAAATATAGAACTAATCAGAAGTAAAACAATAATTTTAGTGGACGACATCTGTACCTCCGGCGCCACTCTTAACGAATGCGCAAGGGTTTTGAAGGAGAGTGGAGCAAAAAGAGTTATCGGGTTTGTGCTCGCACGGGGACAGTTCAAAAAGTAGGAAATTAGAGGAGATAGAAAGTTAGGAAATAGGTAATAAAAACAGAATCTGGAATTAAGGCTGAAAACATGGTAAAATTTAGGAAATACTCAAGAGCGTAGCAATTGATTGTAAATCGCAATCCCGTTGTAGTGGCGGAGGCGTGGCTGAGCGGTCGAAAGCAGCTTCCTGCTAAGAAGTTGACCGGGAAACCGGTCCGCAGGTTCGAATCCTGCCGCCTCCGCCACCATTGCGGGACTAATCTGCGACGGTCTTAAAGCCGTCTGTGGGTTCGACTCCCACACCCACCGCCATATGAAATTAAATATGCGCTAACTGGCATATTTAATTTCATCGTGAGGGAGCGAGCAAACTGCTTTGCTCGCGTTGGGAGTCGAATGCCGGAACGATGTTAAAAATCGCAAATGGCTATTTTTAACCGTGAGGCGACAGAGATTCTTAGAGCGGCTAAAGCACGCTCAAGAAACTTCTCCGAGAGGGCTGCGGAAAAGTTTTCGGAAGAAAACTTTATCTGTAGCCGACTCCCACACCCACCGCCAAGGATTATAAATCCGCACATGTG
>JACPNL010000002.1 GCA_016185505.1 Candidatus Yanofskyibacteriota bacterium | reverse complement strand
TCCTCCGGATGTGGTGACTAAAATATTGTTGAAGTCGGCTTCGGCGGCTCGGAGGCCTTTGGTGATGTCCACGCTTCCGGCAAAGGATGATGAGCCGGTGCCGTTGACGGTCAGGTTGCCGGAAATGGTCTGATCGCCGGCCAGATTAAAGTTACCGGAGATGCTGGCTCCCCCTCCGAAGGAGGCCGTGCCTCTGACTTCAAGGTCGCCGGATATATGGAGGTCGTTGGAGGCGGAGATGTAATTGGAGTGGCCGGTGGTCAAGGTGCCGAAGCGGTTGTATGAAACCGATGAGAATCCTCCGACTTGGATTGTATTGCCGGTTAAAAGGTATGAAGCACTCGCCGTGCCTTGGACTTCAAAGGTCGTGCTTGGTGAAGTGGTTAAGATACCGACTCGGTTGTTGGTTGAATCTATAAATAAACTGCCTGAATCAAAATTTAAATTGTTGGGAATTGAAGCCGTGCTGGTATAAATAGTCAAGGTATCGGACGAAGCGCTGCCTAAATTTATATTACCCCAAGCGGTGAACGAAGCGCTGGCTACAACCAACGGTTCATTAAATTCAAATCGTTTGTCGGTTGAATTCCAAAGCAAACGAGCGTTAGGAGTAATTACACCTCTTTCAAAAGCTAAATAAGCGTCCTCTGAATCGGAACTTGTGTTGTTTGAGTTAATGACAAACGAAGAGCTTGTCACGCCGGAAAAATTAATGCTTCCAGACGCCGTTACATTAACAATAAACAAACTCTGCCAAGGAGAAGAAGCCTTTCCCAAGTTATAAGAACCTGAAGGTATTAAATCGGAAACAATATTACTAGTACTTAATTCGCTGCTTGAAACCCGGCCTGAAGCGGTTACATTTCCAACATTATCAACTTTAAATTTCTTGGCATAAACTTCAAAAGTGGCATCGCTTGGATCATCCTGATTGCCAAGCGTAAAAGCGGTAGCCGCGCCTAAAGTTCCAAACGCGCCGTCAGACCCCCAAACACCTTTGTAAAAAAATCCGGGAGCGTAAAAATCGCTTTGGCCGTTCACCGTTAGCCCGCCGACAGTAATGGGATTGGCGGTGGTTGACCCGTTGTCGGTTACGAACTGCAAATTAATATCCCCTTTTTTAACGCCGTCCAAAAATTCAGCGTTTAAATTTTTTATTAAATTAGTATTGGAAATCTGGATAGTTCCTTTCTCTAAAACCAAATTGCCTCCGGTTAGAGTTACATTTTTACCAAATGTCGCTTCAGAAAAAATTCCAAGCGCCCCATAAACCTGAAGCGAGTCCAACAACTTGACCGCCCCTTTGACGGTTAACGTCTTGCCGACTTCCACATTCCCTTCTAAGAAAACATCTTCATAAGTTATATTTCCGTTCTTGGTGACAAAAGCCAAAGTAAAATCCTTGGAATCCAAATCGTCGAAATAATCGGCATTCAAATTTTCAACTTTCGTAACAGAATCAACCACTATCGGCGCGACACCGTTGGGGGCGTATGAACGAAGCTGGCCTTGCGTTTCTATGTGGCCGAATATAGAAATATTGCCCGCCTTATCCAGCACCAGCACTTCGTTGGCGTGGGTACCGACAAAGTGACCTTGAATCGTATCGGCATCTTTGAACACTTTTTTAACTTGTTGGACAACATAATCCACTTGTCCAAAACTGAACCCGCCGGCCAGAATGAAAAGCATAACTATCGCGCTTATCATAACCGCGAACATTCTCACCGGACTTCTCATCATAGAATTGGCATGCCCGTTAAACTTTCGAAAACGATGGCCAAGCGAGTTTGATTCAACCTGTATAAATTCTCTTTCTTGTTCAGATAGTCCGCCGGAAACAATTCGGGGTTGCTCCGGAAGTTCTGAAATTTGAGTGGTTATTTTTTCGGCAAAGCCACCGAGAGCGTTGGATAATTTATCTAGTTTTGTTAATACTGATTCCTCGGTCTTTAAGTGTTCGCCGGTCAGCGTTTCCAAAATGCTCGGCGAAATTAGTGGCGGCGGTTGAGACGGTGGCGGAGATGGCGGCAGTTGTCCCGTCTCTTTTTGCCTCAAAATAGAGCTGGGTTTTTGCTGGCCAAAAACTTGAGGATTTAATTTTTCAAACTCTTCAAAAACTTTAGAATGTTTTTTGTGGCCAGTTGGTTTTTCTCCTTCTTCTGGTTCTTCCGGAGTTAGGGTTTGAGCTAAAGTCGCAACGGGAAAAGAATTTAAAGGCATCGTATTTATTTCACGATCGTGAAATAAATACGATGCCTGTTTTTCTTTGAGCAGATTTTTCGGAACCGTTATGACGACGCTTTGTTTTTTTAAATAATCATCAACCGCTTCTCTTGTCGTGTACCAGTTCCTTCCAAGCTTAACAGAAAAAAGTTTTCCTTTTCTCGCGAGCAAACTCAAATACTCCTGCGAATAAGGAGTTCCTTTTGACGCCTCTTGAAGAGAAATATATTTGGGGTTAGGCACGGTTGAAAAATACTTATCCGATATCGTATCGGATAGACTAAAATGTAGATAAAATCTAATTTAATTATATCAGCAGTATCGGGAAAAATGTTGATAACTGTTTTAGAAATTAGAAATTAAAAATTAAAAATTTCAGCCAATTTAGCCGGCGGCTTAAATTGGCTGTTACTTATCCACATTGACCATTCATAGACAAAAAAGATAGAATATAATTATTAAACACTCATAAACATTCCTATGATAAGTTTAATAAATTTATAAATAAATAATCTTAATTTTTATCAATGTTTAGAAATTAGACATTAAAGATTAGAGATTTAAATTATATGCCTAAGAAATTTTTAACAGTAAGAGAAGTTGCCAATTTGCTCGGCATAACGCCCTTGACAGTCCGCAACTGGGACACCAAAGGCAAGCTTGTCGCCTACCGCAATCCCGTGAATAACTACCGTCTATATAAAGTAGAAGACGTGGAAGTTCTGTTAAGACAGATAGAGGGCTCAAAACAAAAAGCAAGGAAACTAAAGATAGATATCTATTGACATCGAATGTCCCATGGACATTCGATGTCGCTAATTTAAAAATCCCGCAGTTGCGGGATTTAAGTTTTACTTAAGCAAATAATATCTGTCTACGAACCCCTTCAGCGGCATATCCGGAAAATCAGGCGTATGCGCCAAATGCGCCATATCAATGAATTCCGAAGTAAATTCTGTTACATACCCATCGTTATCAGTAACAAATTCACAGATCAATCCGCCGATCCACGGATCAAGGCCTTTGGGCTTCATATAGTCAGTCGTCTGCTGCTGGAAACAAGGGACGCAGAGAACGATTGCTTCCGAGTGGATCTGTATGTTGAATATATGCCAATTGCCAAGAGCAAGAACATGGATCTTTTCTTTCAGTCGTCTGGACCTGTTAAGACGAACTTCTGATTCAATGATATTCTGGCCCTTATATGAAAGAGCGTATCCCGCTCCTCCGGCAGGATGAAGCAGTTCAACGTTAATGTTTCCGAGTTTCCAAAGTCCTACGTCCGGACCAAGATAAACGATATCCGGCCGTTTCTCCGCGAAAAATGCTCTAAGCGCGTCAAGGCCTTTGTGCTTGCCGTGTTGGGCGTCATGATTTCCACCAATACCAACCGTTTTCTTATCCCCTTTCAGCTTGGGGTAATGATCGACCAGAAATCTCATTTGACCTTCAGTGCTCGGTATCAAAACCTTATACTCGTTGGCGGGATGGTTGAACGCGCCGGCGCTCCAATCCCCGCTATGAAATACAACGCTGGCTTTTTCTTCATCGCAAACTTCATAGAACATCCTTACCAGTGACCACAGCTGATCGTCACTGGTAAAGTGGGTATCTGAACAAAAACCGGCTTTTTGCCTGTGAACAAACAACTCTTTCGATGGCAACGGCTTAAAGTTAGAGGCCTGTTTTTGAACCAACTCAAACTGTTTGGTGTCCCTCTGTTTTGTGTCTTTAGGAGTAAGTATCTGATATCCGGCTTTCTGGAGTTCATCTATGGCTGTCCATACTTTTTCTTTATTCGCCTTAAAATGACGCGAGATCTCCCCTTCCGTTCTAGGTTGTTCATCCAAAAATACGATTACTTTTTGAGCCAGGTCTGATAAACCGCTTTTCACTTCAACCTTCGCTCTATAGTCATCCTTTTTCTTGTATTTGTTGAGTTTTATCAGCTTGATCTTAATGCCGTCTCTACCCTTATCACGTCCAAGCGTCCAGTCCTCGTTAAAGTGAAGCTCCAAAATACAAGCACCGACGACAGGCCCGGATCCGCGCTTTCTCTTTCGTTTCTGATACGGCGTAAGGGATTGCAGTGACGGAACAAGAATTCCGTGTATGTTGCCTGACTTGATCCTGTCGTAAACGTGAGCGCCGCCAACAATCGCGATAACCGCCTCGTCTTCAGAAACAAGCGACTGCGACTCTTCTTCTCCGATCAAATTGGTGACGATGTTCTGAAGAGGATAGCTCTTAGAATAAGGGGCATAGTCCTCACCCGGATTTATAACTTCAATCCTGACTCCTTTGACTTGAAATTTAGCCCACAAGTCGCCTCTGTAAACAAGATCATTTCTTGATTCATCAGAACAAATTCTCCTAACCATATTAACTACAGCCCCTCGGGCCGACCTAAAGGTAAGATCTCTAGTGCCGCTTATCATATAGGTCTTGAAGGTCTTTGACCGCGGATAATTTTGAAGAACGTATTGGATCTGATCATCGGGGGTCTGAAGGAATGACTCCCCTTCTCTCTTCCTGCCCAAATGCCCCGTAACAACGTCGCCGACATGAATGGCAAAATCCACTTCGTACTCTTTTTCAAACCTTTCGTACAGAGTGTGAAGCAGGGTCGGATTAGAATGCTTACTACCCAAAACGGTTCCGTGAACTATCGCTATTCTGCGAACATGGCGCAGAATTCCTTTCTTTCTTTCTTTTTCGGGCTCGATCTGAAGCGCCGTATATTCAGTAGGATCAAAAGAAAGACGAACAGTCTTTGTCTGACGATCGTGTACAATCTCGTGTCCAAGCTTATACAACACGTCGACCAGCCGAACCGCCTCTTCCTCGCTGGTCTCAAACTCCTTTGCAATTTCCGGTATGCTCCAAGGGCCCCTTTGAAGGCGCTTTAAGATCCTAACTTCGGGTTTATCGCTGTGTTTTCCGTTTACGTTCCAACCATTGGACTTAGCCCCTCTTCGCAATTGACTTTCGGTAAATTGAGTGAATTTCTTCAAGGTTTCGCTGATGCCCAGCGTCTCTAAACTTTTCTTTAATCGCGCTTTTTCTTCAGCGGGTAATAAAGAAAATTTGGAAACGGGGTTGATTGCCTTTCCGTATTATAAACGAACTTTAGGAGATAATAACAAAACAAATCAAGGGGTCAAGTGATTTGTTTTGTTATGGGCGGACGAAAACGGGAGCTGAGGGAATCGCCCCGTTATTCGACGGGAAGCCCTATCGGATGATAGGGCGAACCAATAATTTGTTTTTGCGGGGGCACTAGGAGTTGCACCTAGGACGTCCGTTTTGGAGACGGAAATTTTACTGCTAAACTATGCCCCCATGATTAACAGCGAGGTAGTTGCCTCGCTGTTAATCATATCATAAAAATCCAAAAAATTAACCCGTGAGACGCGCTTCTTTGTGGGGAGTGCTCTTCTTGCACCATTTACAAAACTTCTTGAATTCTAACTTTCTTTCCACTTTTTTCTTATTCTTTGTGGTATAGTAGTTCGCCCGCTTACAAATTGTGCACTTCATACGTAATAAATTTTCTGGTTGTGGCATAACAAATTAAATTAAAATTGCTGAGCCGTTGGTCGGATTTGAACCGACGACCTACTCCTTCATTTGGTACCTCTACTTCACCGGTGGTTTATAAGAGGATTAGACTGTATCTTGTCCCGCCTTGGCGGGATCCCTTGTCAGTCGTTCGGGCGTATATTATATAGTATACGCCACGGTCTGAACCTGCGCAAGGTCTTTAACCGTTATTCGGGATTCATTATAAGATTACTCCCATAATGGGCAATTTTATTTACCATGGAGTTGCTCTACCAACTGAGCTACAACGGCAGCATCCCATCTAACAATTTTTTAAGTTTGGTATTGGAAAAATGTACCGTAAGTACGCCCCATTTGGATTTTTCCCTATAATTTCCTAATGACCTTGCGGGGGTTACGGTGACCTTAAAAAACTGACTTCTATTTATACCATATTCTCTCAATTCTTTCAACCAAAATTTAAGTGATCGACCAGTGTTCATATCGCTAAAAACCTGCAAACCAAATCTAAGTTTCTTCTTTTCTATTCCACAAATTCTCATCAGAAACTCTAAAAATTTTTTAATAAGTTTGGGGTCTGTATTACCTAATCTTACTGAATTCTTATTTTTCTTATTTCCTTCTCCCCAATATAGTCCCAGACCCAACCCAAATAACTTCGCATCTTCTAAGTTCTGTACGGGTTTAATCTTAAAGGGGTCTCCGCTGGGATTATTTTTTAGATAAACCGCTTCCGAGATTGAACGTTTTTTAACCTCGTACTTCGCAAGCCAATAATTTACAGCCCGCTCTGAGCATTTAAAAATCTTCGCTATTTCGGCAGAAGATTTCTTGTCGTTAACATAAAGTTTTTTAATAGTCGCGCCGTCCACATATAAATTATAAAGTAATCGCCAATATTAGCAAACCTATTTCTGTAGATAAAGTAGGTCTATCACTTTTCAACTCCATAAATTAAATGACCCAATCAATTGGGTCATTTAATTATCTCTTTTTGTCATGTTCTCTTTAAAATAACATTCTCATATTCTTGAGAATATGAGAATGTTATTTTAAGAAACTTTTCTTTTTTAATCCAGCCCTTAACTTGGGGGTTGATTTCAGGTGCTTGAAGAACTCAATCTGTCTCAACCTCTTTTCGGCTTCTTTTTTAGTGCCATAAGCCCCCATCTTTCTCCCGCTTTCGGCAACAACCACATATTTTGAACCGATCTTTTTTATCATGGTGGGCAGTGAGGGACTTGCACCCCCGAAGACCAACGGTCGGCACGTTTACAGCGTGCTGGTTTTGCTACTCACCCAACTGCCCTTTATTAAAAAAATCTAAAAACCTCTTTTCGTGTTTTTTATTACCAAATCCTATCTCCTTAAAATACTTAATCAAATCCCCTCTTTGGGTTAAATATACGTTGTGGCCACTAATTTTTGAAGGGTGAAACCCTAATTGAACCAATAAATTTCTCACTGATGTCAGTAATGGCAATGATCTGTTGCAAAAAGATATCTGTGTTCCGTATTTTAATTTATAGACAGAACCGTCAGTATCAATAAGCCCTCGCACTACTCTTGCCATATATTTTTTGCGAGATACACACCACGACGGTATATCAACTTGTGCTTTGACCTTATTATATACCAACCCCATCTTTAGGAACCATCTTACTAAAGTCGTAGAACCGACATATACTACTATCTCGTTACTCCTACGGGTCGTAATTTTGGGATAAATACCAAACAAGTTTTTCATTAGAGCCGAAACGTGATCAGCATATTTATCTTTTGTCCCAAGAGTTACAACGACTTGGGTTGGGGTAATGTGTCCGTCTCCAAGTAATGTTCCAACAAATTCTGCCAAATCTTCCGAATATCTTTTGGGAACTATGATACTACGGTTTATGTTCCTGTAGGTTTTCTTTTTAAATGGTATCGGCTTTATACCCAACCGCAATAATCTCTTATACGCAGACGACTCTCCAATATTAAGAAGTTTAGCAATCTCATCTATGGTCTTGTTCTCCTTAATATATAACCTTTTTAACTCTACCCTCTTATCACGTTCTTCTGTTTTGTTCCACCGCTTAGCCATTACTTAATACTATGATATTTTCAGGAATTCAACAAGTTTTTATTTAACCACTTTCATACCAGTTAAAGAACTTAATATTGAGCCGGGGAGAGGACTTGAACCTCCAGCCTGAGCATTACAAATGCCCTGCTCTACCATTGAGCTACCCCGGCTTACATTCTAGTACATTTTATCACAAAACCGGAGATTTTGGAATATTAATTTTAAGGATTTAATTTTTCGAGCGCTTGTGAGAGTTTTTTCTTTAATTCCTCGTTATTTGAGTTAAGCTCTATCGCTGCTTCGTATGATTCCTTGGCATCTCTGTAACCCCCCATTTTGGCGTAAAGGTCGCCGAGTTCTTCGTAAAGAACGGCATCCTTAGGATTCTTCGCTATTTCTATTATCAATCTTTGCTCGTCCTTTTTTAACGTCCCCGTACCAACATTATCTTTTGTTGAGGCCTGTCCCTGCGGCTCAACGCTGCTGTCAAATTCGGCAGCGGGACGATAAGTCCTTTTTCTTATTTTCTTGATAAGCGAATCAGAGAAACGGTCCATTTTCATCGAGACCAGCCTGAACTTTCTCAAAAGTTTTTCCGTCTCAATAAGCCACATCTCCTTGTATTCTTTCACCTTGATACCTTTAGCCCAGTTCCAAATTTCCGGACAAAAATCACGCGCTATCGTATGCCATTTTATTGGGGCACCGTTTGAACCCTCGGCCTCGGCGATCTTCTCAAGTTCAGACAATTTGCGCCACACAATAAACAAAATCCCGCCCGCTGACGCTAAGATTAGAATGAGAGGAATGAGTAAAAACACACTGACCTACAACCTACAACCTACCACCTACCACTTTTTTGTTGTCGGTAGTTGGTAGTTGGTGGTTGGTTATAATTTTATATTTCAAAAATCTCGAACCTGCCTATCTGTATATTCTCTCCCAATTTGGCGATGTATTGATTGATAAGGTCTTTGACCGTAATGTCCTGGTCTTTTATAAACGGCTGAGACAACAAGTCCTCCAATGTTCCCGGCTTTGTAGCCGCGACTTGCATCGCCAATTCGTGAACTAGTTTTTGAAATTCTACATTTCTAGCGACAAAATCCGTCTCGCACATAACTTCTACAAGGGCGCCGAGCTTCTTAGTGGAATGGATATAAGCGTCAACCACGCCTTCCTTGACTTGACGGGACGACTTTTTTTCGGCAACCGCAATGCCATGCGCTTTAAGCACCTCCATAGCCCTTGCCACGTCGCCACCAGCTTCATCAAGGGCATTCTTTACCTCACTAAAAGACAATCCCGTACGCGTCCTTAGATCTTTAACTTTGGATAGGTCAGACATAAAAAATGAATTAACCTAATTATTCTAATTAACCTAAAGCCGACGTTATTAGTCGGCTCTCCGACTAATAACGTCGGAGTTGGCCTAAATAAACCCCAATGGCCTAATGACTAAGACGACTTGGTCATTAAATGATTAGACATTATTTAGAATAATTAGAGCAATTAGAATAATTAGAATAATTTTATAGATAACTATTTAGTTATCTCGTTCTTTATTGCTTCTATTATCAAATCAACCGACTTTTTGGACCGGTCATTTGCCGGAACGACATAATCCATCTCTTCCGGATCAGAGTCGGTATTAGCTATTCCCACTATTTTAACTCCCATTCTTTTGGCTTCTCGGACAGGAAGCTCGCTTTCTTTCAAAGAAGAAACAAAAATCGCGTCCGGAATTCTAGTCAGTTTTCTTAATCCGCCGAAATTTTTTGTCATTTTCTCAAGCTCCTTTGAAAAAACAACCCTTTCCTTTTTTGTGTATTTGTCCAGCTCTCCACTTTTCTGCTGACTTTCCATTTCTTCAAGCTTTTTTATTCTCTCGCTTATGACTCTGAAATTAGTCAAGGTCCCGCCAAGCCACCTATCAATGACATAGGGCATATTCAATGATTCTGCGAGGTCCCGCACTTTCTCGGAGGACTGCTTGGTAAGCGCGACAAATAAAACAAGCCCCCCGTCATTTACGATCTTCTTAAGAAATTCTATGGAGTTCTTGAGTTGAACTTGCGTCTTTAACAGATCAATTATGCAAATGCCGTCCCTAATCGTGAAAACATACCTTCCCATCGCAGGGTTAAAAACAGTCTTTTTGCGACCGAAATGCATACCGGACTTGAGCATATCATCGTAATTTATCGTGGTTTGTGATTCTTGCATGAGAGTAATTGTATCAAACAGACTTCTATAAATCAAGAGGAATTAGAAATTAAGAAATATAGAAATTAAGAAATTAAGATTTTCAAAACATTTCTCCATTTCTCCATTTCTTTATTTCTTCATATCTCTGTATCTCAATCTCTTAGTTTCTATGATAGATTTTTTGACTCCTGTGACAATTAATGTTAATATCTAGTACATGAAACAAGAAATTCATCCACAATATTACCCCAATTCTAAAGTCCGCTGCGCTTGTGGCAATACATGGACTACCGGCTCCACATTGCCCGAGATTCATACCGGTATCTGCGCCAAATGCCATCCTTTTTATACCGGCCGAGAAAAGATCCTAGATACCTTAGGAAGAGTCGATAAATTTAAAAAACGACTCGAGAAATCAAAAGGCAAAGCCCGAAAGTAATATGAGCGATAGTGTAATTGTAGAAATTCGAGCGGGAACGGGCGGTTTAGAGGCTGCTCTTTTTGCCGCGGATTTATTCAATATGTACAAAAGATACGCCCAAACGAAAGGGTGGGGATTTGAAGCTATTGATTACAATCAGAATACTTTGGGCGGATACAAATCTATGGTTTTTGAATTAAAGGGAGAGGGCACAGAAAAAATGACGAACGAATCCGGCGTGCACAGGGTTCAGCGCGTTCCCCAAACAGAAAAATCCGGACGCGTACACACCTCGACAGCAACTGTTGCCGTGCTTAAAAAAGCGACTGAAGCCGAGGTACAAATAAGACCGGATGAGATAGAAGTAAGCTTCTCCCGTGCCGGCGGTCCGGGCGGACAGAATGTCAACAAAGTTGAAACGGCCGTAAGAGTGCTTCACAAGCCGTCAGGAATAGTCGTCTCATCCCGCTCTGAAAGAAGCCAGCAAAGGAACAGAGACAAAGCGATGGAAATATTAAGATCGAAATTATTAGAAATTAAAAAATTAGAAGAAACTGGATCCGTAACAGAAGAACGCAGAAAACAAATCGGTTCCGGAGAGCGTTCTGAAAAAATAAGAACTTATAACTTCCCCCAAGACCGCATCACCGACCACCGCGTTAAAAAAAGCTGGGGCAACATAGACCGCATCCTCAACGGCGACTTGGACAAGATATTTGAGAAACTCGAAGCCGGGTTAAAATAAAACCAGACCGCAATGTCTGGTTTTATTTTTCTTGAGCAACCGGTGCTTCCGCCGTTTCTTCGGTAACTTCTTCCGGCTTTTCTTTCTTGATAACTTCCACGTCCTCAACACCGGTAGTTGGCGCCTCAAGTGACGCTTTGAGCTCTTCTTCGGACATCGGCTCTTGGACGGCGGCAATAATAGCATCGTCGTCTTCGGTGGTTAATTCAGCCAAAGAGCCGAGGCCTTTTTTCAAATCGGCAATGGTTATTTTGTCACCGAAATTTTTCAGTACGGATATATCAATGGTCAATTCGTGCGGCAGATTTTGCGGCAAGGCCTCAACTTCAAGTTCGTTAACATTTCTGACGAAAACACCGCCCAACTCTTGAACCGCTGGCGATTCGCCGACGAAAACAACCGGAACATTGGTCTTTATCTTTTCGTCCAGACGGACTTTATAAAAATCAGCATGTAAAATACTGTCCTTAACTGGCTCCTTTGCAACGTCGTGGATAATTGTTGGATATGACTCACTATCTACGTTCAAATAAACCAGAGTTGATTCCCCCGCTTCCTTTAACGCTTTGGCAAAGTCCTTGACCGGAACCTGAAGAGACAACGGCTCCTGGCCCTTTCCATATAAAACCGCCGGAACATATCCGTCAGTCCTTAACTTATTTAAACCTCCGCCGATAGAGGTTCTTTTTTGAGCGTTCAATTCAATTTTATTTTGTATAGCCATAATTTACTAAGTTATGAAATATTATCAAATTTAGACATAAAAATCAAGAGCAAATAAAAAGACCCGTAGAGTTGCATAGCAATCACGGGGCAGGTTAAAAAATCGGTCTATAGCTGAACTTTCTCTCCGGAAAGAATATTTTTAATCAATCTTTTTTGAGCCGTAGTTTGAATTTACGAAGGCCGCCATATTAATTCGCTGTTATTTTTAAGAACAGCCGCTCCCAGTTTTCTGCCCCATTTCATGGCAATGGGAAACGCTTTACTGTATGGCAACCAACCGGTTAAATCACGCTGTCCCCCTGTTCCGCCTTGCATAAACCCGCGGCTTTTAAACCAGCACAAAGTAACATACCAGCATTCGTTTGGTTTGTATTTTTTAGGCTCAAATTTATGAGGACACGGACCAGTTTTAGTAAAAGATATATGCGGTTTCTCAAGAATCCTAAGAAGTTGATCCACAATATTCACCTCTAGATATTACGAACTAATAAAATTAGACCAGAAAACAAAAAATTTTGCAAAAAAATTCGTGATGGCAAGAGTAAATGACTTCGAGGAACATCCACAGACATTTTGGCTTGGTTCTGCAAAATGTCGAGGGTCAAAGCAAAGGTTCACTGGAGGAACTTCCAGGGAATCGCCTCAGAAGAAAAATTGGCCGCTGGAGCCAATTTTTCTGTTTCCAAGAAGTCATTTACTCTTGCTATCTCCCCATAAACAATTTAATTTTCGCCGCCACTACCTTCTTCATTTCCTCAACCCCTACTTTAAGATATTTATATGGCGTAGTTTCATTTGGCTTATCATGAAGCGCGCCATAAAGCCCTTTAGTATAAGCCACGCGAAGTTCCGTATTAAAATGGACATTAGTTACACCAGCCTTAATCGCCGACTGGACGTCAGCATCCTTAAGCCCGGAAGCACCATGCAAGACATAATAGACCTCCGGCACCGCCTCTACGATGCTCTTAAAATGCTCTATATCAAGCTTCTCCTCTTGTTCCGTCACAATCCCATGAATATTGCCAAATACCACCGCCAACTGGTTAACTCCGGTTTTTTCAACAAATTCTTTTGCTTCTTCCGGTTTGGTGAAGTCATCTGGCGTTATCTCAATTTTTGTTTGTACTTGAGAAGAACCTCTCAAGTATCCTAACTCACCCTCTATCGATATTTCGATATTTAGACCCGCCAGAGGAACGGGCAGGTATTTCGATATTTCGCGGGCATAATCAACAACCTTTTTCGTTTCTGTCATATTGTCGGTAAATATTTTTTTGGAAAAATCAGCAATAACCGAATCATAACCCGCATCTATCGCTTCTTTGCATTTTTCAAAACTTTTGAAATGATCGGCGTTCAGAAATACCGGAAATTCGTATTCTTCACGTACGACCCGCACCAGAGCAACGGCTTCTTTAAGGCCGATGAAATCCGCCTCTCCTTCCGACGTACCGACTATCACCGCAGGGGCGCCCGCATCCCGAGTAGCCTGGACTATGCCTCGCAGAACATCTGCCGTGGCAAAGTTAAAATGACCAAGAGCATAGCCACCGGCACGAGCTTGTTCTAGATACCAGTTAAGATTTTTATTCTTATTTTCTTTATTTTCCATACTGGTAAATTTCTAATTATTCTAATTGCTCTAATTAACCTAAATAAATCCTAATGACTAAATGACCAAAAAATTTTAGACATTAGACGTTTTAGTATTGGGGTTTCTTTAGAATAATTAGGTTAATTAGAAATTAGGTTAATTTCACTGGTTTCATAATTTTATGAAACCAGTGATTATATTTTCTTCTATCAGCAGGTTCATTCTCTCCCGTCCCATATACTCGGAAAATATTTTGTTCCACAACGCTTCCTGCTGGTGATAGAGGTATTTAATCTCGCCTTTTTTAACTATAGACATTATTAAATCGATCAAAGTAAAGCTTACCAATACCTCTTCTCCGTTCTTGTTTTTGAAAAAATCACCGACGAAATCAAGGCCGGTCCAGTAACCAAGATTAAGACGGCTTTCATTTTTGCCCAACATACGCGACAAGCGGCCTAGGTCCTCCTCTGCTTTGAACCAATGTTCCGCCTCCGGATTAACGTGGGGTATAAATAAGCGTGAGTCATTTGCGTCATCTTTAGCTAAATACCTCTGAATTACCAGCCACATTAATTTTTCATTTTTAATTTTTAATTTTTCATTTTCTATGACGTCTCCCCGCAAAAGCGACTGTATTTTCTCAATAAAATCACCATCTTTCATAAATTTTCGAAACAAACCGGAGTAAAAAGGCACCTCGTGAAGATAGTGAAGTATAAGTGTGAACATACGCATTGTCTCACCTTGCGTATCTATGGGAAGAGGCACAACAAAAATCACCCCGTATTCTTTGAGGTGGCTGATGTTATGGTATTTTTTCTCAAGAAATTTCTCCGCCACCGAGAGCCATTTTTGATCAAGCACTATTAATTCTACGTCTCTTTCTTCAAAATCATCGGGGGCTAAGGAGCCATATGATTCACTGAAAAACTTGTGCATCCACTCCTGGTCCTGTGTAAATCGAAGCGCGCTCACAACAGGCGCGAATCCCTCCTTATCAATAAGTTCCTGCGCCGTTTTACAACCGAAATAATTGAGAAGATTGTCTGGTTTGTATTTATCCAAAAACTCGGCTATCTTCTCTCTCTTGATAAACAAACCCTTGGGAGGAGTAAAGATCCTGAAAGCCATTTCGCACATTTTACCGCAAACAACAGACATTTGAGCAAGGTCAGGTTTGTCTAACATCTCAAAGAGGCGCCGGTCGAGATGAACAAGCTGACTGACAAGCGAGTCGTATACTTCCTCGGCCGTTGAGTCCTCGTTGAGTCCAAGCTCCGTAAGGGTACGGGAAACAAGTATCTCATTCTGATTGGCTATGTCTTCTATTACTCCTTCTTGTCCGCTTATTGCCGACATTTTCTTATCCAAGTTCAAAAGAAGCTCCGGAGAAACTCTTAATATGCGAGCTAGTTTGTTGTAAGAATCACGCATGATACCGCTGAATTAACGCCGATTGCTACGCCGATTTATCGCTGATCAGCGTTGTATCAGCGTACTTATCAGCGATTTATCGGCGATTAGTTGAGTGGAGATTGTTCCACCTCAACTAGGGGCCATGGTCCCCAGTCGTCTTTTTTCAATATCCCCGCTTTCGCTCCGAACTTAGAAACAACCGAAGAAGCATTCGCTGTCGCAAACTGTATCGCCTTCTCTATATCGCCGCTCTTTATAAATTCAGCCACAAAACCAGAGCTAAAAGCATCACCGGCGCCTGTTCTTTCAACAACCGGCGAATTGGGAGTGCCCACCCTGTATATCTTCTCGCCGTCAGAAACCGCCACGCCTTTAGGACCCTTAGACATTATGAAAATACCTTTAACAATTGCGTCCATAAATTTGAACACTTCTTCCTCTTGTTTAAAGTCAATTCCGGATATTTTAGCCGCTTCTTCCTGATTCATTATCACGATATCGGCATTTTCCAAAAGTATTTTTAATTTGTCTAAACCATGTTCCAACTCTTTGCCGCCCGGGTTAGTAGCTATCTTGATTTCTTTATCCTTGGCCCATTTAACCGCCGTCTCCAATAAATCATAATGGCCCCCCAAACTGTCAAGAAAAAGCCAGTTGGTTTTTAATTTATCAAAAGGCACCTTGCCGACATTAAAATGCTGGCCTTCTCCTTTATACGATAGTATTGTTCTCTCCGCGCTGGGGTGGACCAATATAACCGAATAAGCCGTCCTGGTGTCTCCTTCACTGTTTCTTTGGAAATAACTCGCGTTAATACCCTCTTTATTAAGTTCATCAATTATTTCCTCTCCATCAATATCCTCGCCTATCGCCCCTATACAGGCAGTCTTAAGTCCCTGCCTGGCAAATGTAACAGCCGTATTGGTGCCGCCTCCTCCACTGGTAAAAACAATGTCTTTTACTTCTATCTTGGACCCCAAAGCAAAACATTCCGCCTGTCCGGTTGAGAATGATTCGTCTTTAATTATCTTGAACTCTTGGCTCTTCATCAAAACATCCCGAGTAGCGGAACCAATCGTGATAATGTCAAATTTGTCGGATTCTTCAGGCGTCTTGCCGGTGAGACCGTAAGTCAATTTAATAATTATTCTTCCAAGACCCTCTATCAAGTTGTCCAGCTTCCCTTTCTTAAAAATATCTTTGTGGACCAACAAGTAAACAAGAACCAAAACATAAAGAACGGCCAAGACGGGGTTAAAAAAGATGCTCGCTATCATAAGCAGGCCATATAGCCACAAAGACCATCTTAATTTTTTGATAAGGCCGTAGGCAATGAACAGAGATACGACACCGACAGCCGTTCTAAAAACAACCAACCAAACATTAAACCGCGAACCAAATATATCCGTGAAAGTCGCTCCAACCAAAGCCACGCCGCCGATAAGAAAAAATAAGGCAATCAAATTGACACCAAAAGGACCCTTCGCTTCAGGAAGCTTTATATCAAGATCCTCGGCCGCTTTTCTTATCTGCCTTTCTTCTTCCTTAAGTTCAGGGAGTAAATTCTTTTCCATTATAATTTGCTGGCCGCTTTACCAGTTAAATTCGTATAATTAGTACTCATTCGTATATTGGTCGAGCTCAGCTCGATTGGTATCGATACTAATATACTAATTTTACTAATGATACTAATATTTTTGGTCAAGCTAGCGGTGTTCTAAAAGTTTATACCTTATTCTCGCCTATTTTCTTTAATTCTTCAATCCTTTTACCCACATTTCCGCTTTTGAGAATCAAACTTCCGGAGACCAAAACTGAAGCGCCGGCCTGAATAACTTTTTTAGCCGTAGCCGGGCTTATCCCTCCATCGACGGCGATCACAGATGCGGGATAATTTTTGTGAAAGTCATCTATTTTTTCAACAACATGGTCAAGAAATTCTGTCCCCTGAAAACCCGGGTTAACGGTCATAAATTGAACAAAGTCAACATAGCGCATGTATCTTTCCGCTTCGGTAACCAGAGTGCCAGGATTCAAAGCAAGACCGACGCCTTTTTTCTTTTGTCGGAGCAAGTTTATGGCAGATATGACATTGTCTGATTCAGCGTGGATAATAAACCTGTCGGCTTTTTCTGTTTCCCAATGAGACAGCTGCTCCAACGGGTCCTTTACCATTAAGTGAACGTCGTATCTTAAATTACTCGTTTCCCGTTCAATCTCAGCATACCCCTTAATTGTTTCATTGGGCACAAAAATGCCATCGGCAATATCAAGATGGGCTCTTGTTGTATGCGGCTCAACCAATTGAACTACTCTTTCAAATTCGTCAGGATCATTCGTTAATATTGCTGGAATAATTTGAACCATTTTATATATCAGTTAAGTGCTCTTTTAATAAGTCGCCCAAAACAATCGGGAGTTTTTCGGCGATCTCGGCAAGTTTGGCGTCGGGAGCGTACGTTTCCAAAGCTGGTTTTCCGCCTTCGGTAACTCCCACGCCAACGACGATCACGCCTTGACCGCGCATTTTTTCCAAAGCGTTCTTAACTCTTTGAACTCCGTGACTCTGCCCGTCAGTAAATACTATTATTATCTTTTTCAACTCCCCGTCTCTGATTTTTTGAGCTGTTTCTTCGTCCAATGCCCTTTCTATTGCCTCAAGGGAAATAAAATCAGTTGTTTTCTGGCCGGGAGCGGACGAAAGAATCGCTACCGCTTCAATTCTTTCTTTCTCTCCTAGGTCTTTGGACATTTTCTTAATCGGCACAGCATCGGCGGCAGTTGCCTGAAAAGTGTAAATTTCCGAACGGACCTCAAGCGGCTTTTCAAGATTGATCCTTTCCGAGTCGACCGCGTCGGCAAATTCTTTAAGCGCCTCCATCATCAGAACTCCCGCTTTGCGCTGTTCTGTCAATTTCGCGCCTCCTTCTTGAGCCATAGACCCCGAGCGGTCGCAAACAAGAGTAATTTCAATTTCCCCGAATTTCTTGCCGGTCTTTTCTTTTACTTCGTGCGTTTGCCAGGCCTTGGGTTCCAGATTTCCCGCTTTAACCTGCGACATCAGTTCAGACGGATCAACAAGTTCCTCTCCCTCTTCCACCGGATAGCGCGGCGCAATCGAGGGTTTCAGTCGGCGAGCGATGATCCGGTTTATCAGCTGTCTTAATTCATCAATGACGCTTTCACCGGTTTCCGGATTAACGGTCTTTTCAAGTGAAGCGACGATTTCTCGATAACGGCGCAAATCCTCCGGCTTAACGCCAAGTTTGTCGGCATATTCGCGATCTGCCCGGTCAGCTGGATTTTCAGAGTGGCCTTCCTGCCATTTCTTGAACGCCTTTTCGATCTCCTCATTCGGCACGGCGTTGGGTACGCGACTAGCCGCCTCTTTGTAATCGTCTGCAAATATTTCGTTGGGGTCGGTCGGACTCTCTTGCCCGCGCTCCGCCGTAGGCTTTGGCGAGGCGAGCGGTTCTCCTTTGTCCCCCGTCTCGCTCCCTTTTCCGCCTTTACCTTTACCTTTGTTTTTATTATGGTCCTCAACATCTTTTTTCATAAGTTCCTCAACAACCGGCCATAAAAATGCGTCTTGTAATAAAAGTCGTTCAGACATTGAGGTTGTCGGACGAGTCATCGCTTCCATAAGAGAAGAACCGTCTTTTCCCCTTATGGCTTGTATCTCGTCAAGTTTTGCTCGAACTTCAGGAGAAACAATACTTTTTTCGTCAGGGACTTCTCCTTCACGAGAAAGAGCCTCCACAAATTGAATGTGCTTTGGTTTAGACGTAAAATCAGTCTCTGGAATTAAAACTTCTTTATACAAAGAATGTTTTAGCCGTTCAAACTCCCCGCCCTCCTTGTCTGTGTTTAAAATTATGGCTCGATTTTCACGAAGATCAGAAACACGATTGTCTAAAAAATTAAACGCTTGCGAATCATTTAGACGTTTAAGATATCTTTGGAAAACTCTCGAACCGCCAGTTTCAGATAAAATTTGTTTTTTTTCTAACAAATGTTCCACCTCGTGTAAAGTACCGAGGGTTGTTTGTTGATCCGACAAACCTCTTTGTTTATAAAACCTTGAATTTATGTAAATCGTGTTCGTTTCCAAATTAAAAGCAAAGGTATTCAAACCCGGCGGAGCCGGTTCGAATTTTACTCGTCCTCTCGCGTAGTGCTCAAAAAAATCCCGATTTTTCTCCACAAAATCCATCGCCTCACGATGGACTTCAGCTTCACTTCCGCTTTCTTCCTTCGCCGATCCGCCTTCTTGTTTAATAACTGGTCTTTCGTGTTCCATTTATAGTGTTGATAAACTACTATTGACTTTTTACTTCCTTCTATGATATGATTAAATTACAAATGCCTTCGGGTCGGCCCCCGCAAGGGGGACAAAATTTTGTCCACAATCCCCTATTGACATCAAGTTTATTACCTGTTAATTTGGCTCAATAAAGCGCCTTCGGGCTTCGAGAAACCCCGCCCTAAAAGCGGGGTTTCGATTTGTTTATAAAGTTTCTCAATTTTACCAAAATTCCTTCAAAAATATCGTCAGAGATCATATACATATCTCGAATAAACCGTCTTATGCTCAAAAGGCGTAGTTGGGCAAGAATTGCTGATGCTTTTTGTCCGTTTGGATCTACAAAGTTAAAATAGAAATCATATTGTTTGTGCTTTGTTGACAGGGGCACAACCCAGTACATTTTATTATTAAATTTCTTGACTACTAATACCGGCCGTTCAAATATACGTCCCGTCCCGTCCTGTTCGTACCCAATATTTACGCCGACAGAACAAAACCAAACTTGTCCTTCTTTTGGATAAAAATTAACATTATCTTCGTTTGAGTTAAGCTGCTTCTTCACTTTATTCCACTTATCAAAGTCTTTATTAAACTCATCCATACCTTATATTAATACATTTTATCTTCAAAGCCAAACAGCTTTTCAGATAATTTATACATGTTGCCGTGTTTCAGAAGACCTTTATACGAAGCGACGGAAGTTTCAGATGCTCTGTTCAGTTTTACCAACATCCTTCTTTTTGTTTTTGCTCGCAAAACACGATGGTCAGTAAAATGTACCCAGCCGAGAAAATCAAAATTCAAAGAAAAGAGAACAAAAATTCAAAAACAAAAATCACTTCTCGAGGAGGACAACACGGAAATTGGAGTTCCACTGGTAGCCCCGCCAATGGCCGTACCGCTTGAAACGCGAACCATCCTGAATCACGAGCGGCACAGCCCAGTGGCCGTCCGAGTCTCGGAAGATGGAGCCGAAGAAGTAATGATAATTTCCATCTTTTAACAAGTCGGGGGCTTTGTCAGGGTGCTCAAAAACATATTTCCAATATTCAATGCCTGGGATATGGTATTTATACCTGTCGGGCCATTCTGTCGTGATATATTTGGCCAATTCCCAGCGCGGTTTGCCGACAAATTGATTAAAATCCAAGACCTTTATTTTTTCTTTGGGAATATTCTCCCAGTCAACGTTAATCGTGTCGGGATTCAGGGTGTATTCTCCGAATTTTGAAGCATCAATTTGGATGGTATTCCCCCAGTCAACGTCTTGAGGACGCACGACTTCCGGCTGTTCCCCGGCTTTAGCCACCTCCTGATCGTTTCCACCCCACGACTCCTTATATGAATTCTTCAGAAAACTCCCGAAGGTCTGGTTAATTTTTTCGCGGTCGGGAATTAAGGCATCTCTGTCTAGCTCGGAACCGACCCCAAATTCAGCGGCAATATCTTTGGTTTTGGCGGTTCTTATGTTGAAAGGGTCCAAATCAACTAATTCTTTCAAAGAAATGCGGGTTTCATTTGAAGAGTCATCAATGAGTTTTTGGACCGCCTCTTTGTTTTCTCTCAATTTTTTAGCGGCGTCAAAATTAAATACGTCGTTGGGCAAGTTAAGGTCTGTAGGCGTAACGGTTCGTAGAAGTCCTTTTGAGGCGAGGATCTTCGCCGCCAGAACCCGATCGGCAAGAAGATATTCTTCAAAAGTCAGGGTTGTTTTAAGGCGTTGATCCAGAAATTCAGTAAATGATAAATGCTCCTCATCCCCTGAATGGATCTGCCAGGCCTCTAGTATCGCCTCCACCGTCCCCTGGGTTAGAACAAGTTTCTTAAGACCCGGCGTCTTACCGCTGGCATCCATGCCTCCGACTAAACGAGCCGTATTTGAACCAAGCGTCCCTGTATAGGCGGTCTGGATCTCGGCCATTGCGTCCAAAAAATTTGGTATCGTTTCGTTCATATCGTGCCAGGACATATTGACCGATCCGTCTTTTTGCATAAGACGAGCCAATACAACATCAAATGCCTCATGCCTTGGCAAATAGTTAATTTTAAGATTGTTTTGTTCAAATTCTCTGGCGATCTCCGGGGGCAGTTCCTGGCGTTCAATATTCTTTTCCGATTTCAAGTTTGCAGTGAAGATCATCTGAAAACCCGGCATAATTCTGATCCGTCCGTTGCCGACGACATTCACTTCATCGCCCGGCTTGGCATTAAAGATGCCTTTGATAAAAACCATCTGTTCTCTGGGCAGAGCGGTGAACTCGTCAAAGATAACGGCCTTGCCCTCACTCATCGCTTTGGCGAGCGGGCCGTAAATATCAACTGTTTCTATGGCGCCATGGGCGCCAGCTTCGCCTTTGGCGGGACGAATGCCGGTTTTCCCCCAAACGCTGGACTCGCGGGTCTGGGGATTAGAATAGACCATCTCGGCATTTTTACCGGTAAAACGCTTGGCGGCAAGACGAGCCAAAGATGTCTTGCCTGTACCGGTCGGCCCATGAAGAAACATCGGCTTGCCGACAATCATCCTACCGCCGATCTGGTCCAAATCCTCTTGAACCGACGGCGTGACAACAATATGGCCCTCTTTATGAAGATCGAATGCGTATTCAACAAGCTCCGTCGCCTTAAGGGCGGTTGGATTTTCTGACTTGAGAGTTGCGATTTTTGATTCTGTTTCTTGGCGGGAAGTTCTGGCGGAAGCCAGAAGTTTTTCGTACACGTTTTTTGCTTTAGGATTGGCCTTAATATCCATCTGACGGCGCACTTCAAAATCCTTTAACGCCTCACGGCCTTCAAGCGCGGTTTTTGTTTCCGGATACTCGGGAATTTCCGAAGCAATCGCGGACTCGTCAATTGAGGACCAATCTTCTTCCGCTTTGGCTCTTTCTCTTCGTATTCTTTCTTTCATTTTGGTAAAACCTCCTTCGCGAAAAATGCTCCCTTGTAATTTAGATTCAATATCCTCCAACTCTTTCTGAATCAATGCGGGATTGCCACTGGGGAGTTCCAATTCTCGCTCCAAAGTCGAACGCAACGCTTTGCGCTCTTGGGATCGTTTGTATAGGTTTTCCGGTTTGGGTTCCATGGTAATATGTTAAGCGTTTTTTCCCGCCGACGCAACACAATTTCTGCCGATCTTTTCAGTATGATATATCACAATATCATACTAATTAGATCAGTCCGTTTTAATGTGTTCGATCGCGTACGCTAGATCCCCTCTTACTTTCTTTCCGGGATTAAAAATATTTTGCGGGTCAAAGATGTCTTTAACTTTTTCAAATAGTCCATAGACCTCCGTGCCGTACATCTTTTCAAGATACGGCGTTCTGATAAGACCGTCGTTGTGCTCGGCTGTTATTGATCCGCCGTATTTAATAACCAAATTGTAGACTCTTTCTGACAATTCGGGAATTATTTGACGCGACTTTTCGTCTTCAAGATTCATCAACGGAATAATGTGAAAATTGCCGTCGCCAGGATGACCGGCTATTGTATAGAGCATATATGCCTTATATTCGTCTAATATTTGATTTAATTCGGGCAAAAATTCGGGCAAGTACTGTGGTTTCACGATAATGTCATCAATGAACGGAGCGGTCTTTCTTCCTTTCACGTGTTTTCTAAGTAAATTAAAGCTTTCCCGCCTTATCGTCCAGTATTTTTGAATATCTGCCTTACTTGAAGCAATTCTGGTTCTGACTTTAAATTTTGATTCAATTTCTTGTTTTATTTTTTGCACTCTCGTCTTTAAATCTCTTTCACTTTCTCCGGCCTGCCCCGTCACCGTGAAAGCAGTTTCTGTTGCCGAAGGCATCTGCTTTCTCTGGTGCGGGGTGACCTCTGCCAATATTACTAATTTAGGAATACCCTTTGTCGCAATAGCCCACGCATCCGGTATAAACCTGAATAAAACACCGATACCGATCTTTTTTATAAGGTCAGGCAATATTTTAAAAGCTAGTTTAATCGTGTTGTCGTCGTATGATTCCACGCTTTCCGGCTCATATTCGTTCAACTCATTCACCAAGTCGCCCAATTTGTCCAGATCTTTAAGGAATATAACCAGAAGTTGGGAATATTTTGCGGGTTTTATCAGCCGAAATTTAATCTTGGTAATAATCCCGAGAGTTCCTTGTGAACCGACAAATAACTTTGTCAAATCAATCCCGTTAGAAGTCACTACATTCCAAAGCGCATAACCGGCGGAGTTCTTAGAAACGTCGGGCTTGGCGTTCTTTAGCAATTGGTAATTGGTAATTAGTAATTGGTGAATTTGACGATAAATCTCGCCTTCAAAGTCATTCTGAATCTTTTTTTGTTCAAGTTCTGTAGAAGTTAAGGACTTAAAAACATATTCATTTCCGTCACTTAAGACCACATTGAGCTCTTCGACATAGTCCGCCGTTTTTCCGTAGCGCAAGGATTTCTCCCCGCCGGCATTATTTGCGACCATACCGCCTACGGCGGCAAGTTCACGAGACGCCGGATAAGAGGGCAACAGCAGATTCTTTTTCAGAGTTTCTTTCTCAAAATCGCGATAAAAAGCGCCGGGCTCAACAACAGCATGTGGAGGGCGCTCCTCTACATACAGGATTTTGTTCATATGAGCCGTAAAATCCAAAATAATTGACTCGTTTAATGGCCCGCCTGTCATATCCGAACCGCCGGCCCGGGCTGTTATAGACAGGCCTGGATTTGAGGATTTGTGTTCCCCAACAAATTTGACCAAATTTTTAATATCCTCAGCGTCCTTAGGTTTGACAATCAATTGAGGCTTAATTTCAAAAATGCTAGCATCGCGGCTATATATTTTTAACTCATTATTATCCGTTATAACCTCGCCTTTTACAACTTCCCCGATTTGATTTGACATATTGTCTTAATACTTCAATATGGTAGTTAGTTGTTTCACAAAGAAGAGCCAAAATGCTTCTGGATGGTGATTACGAAAATAGACCGGCAACTCCCAAAAACAGAGGGATAAAATTTGTGGCGTTATTCATTGGCCTTTTAGCCACCGCCCTCTTTTTAATTACCTCGCTCTTGGCTGGCGGAGGGTGGATGAAATTCGCTTTTTGGTGGGGAAATAGGGGTTAATACCCCGTTTTATTTTAAAAATTAAATTAATTAAAATTTAAGAATCAATTTTTTCAATTCTTCTTTTGTGTCTCTCATCACCGGGAAAAGGAGTTTCAAGCCAGAGTTTGATAATTTTTTTGACGACCCTTGCGTCCAGAAAAGAAGCGCCCAAAGACAGTATGTTGGCATTATTATGTTCGCGGGATAATTTAATAAGTTCTATAAATATTTTAAATTCTTCTATCTGCATTACGCCGGCTCCTCCGGTTCCAAATAACAACCACTTACGCCAACTCATGCGTTTTAATTGAAACGGCGGACCATAAAACACCGCAGCTCTGACGCCCTTATAACGATTAGCAACCATTGCTTCTCCCTGTCCCGAGCCGCCAAGAATAATCCCTCGACTTCTCTCGGGATCATTCGAAACCGCCTCTGCGGCTTTGCGAATGAAATCGGGATAGTCATCGTCTTTGTTGTACTCAAAAGGACCCATATCTTCGTATTCATATCCCCATTCTTTTAACCATTCCTTGGTCTTATTTTTTAATTCGAAACCTCGATGGTCGGAAGCAAGATATATCATTATAGAGGTTCGAATTGTTTGAAATGTTCGATCGCTTTGCCAATTCAGAATTGGCTTCGCTTGTTCGAATTGTTATTCTCATTTCCAACATCTCGAACATTTCCAACAGTTCCAACAGTTTTAAAGTTTATTCAAATACTGAACCGCAGAAAGGGTTGCTATACATCCTTGTCCGGCGGCGATGACTATCTGTTTGAACGGGACATTCGTCACATCTCCAGCGGCATAAAGACCGGGCATATTAGTCTCGCAGTTGGCATTGACAACTATTTCTCCAAATTGATTTTTCTCTACTTCTTCGGGAACTATCCCTGAATTGGGCATCATGCCTATATGGATAAAGGTGCCGTCTAGTTTTAGTTCCCGCTCATTTCCTTCGCCAATTGGCGAATTGTCTTTATATTTCAGCCCCGTCACAAACTTATCACCGAGTATTTCCATAGTATTGGCATTATATATTATCTCAACGTTCTGTTTCTTTTTTAAGTTCTCTATCAACACATCATCGCCCTTAAATTGTGGGTTTTTATTGAGCACATAAACTTTTGCGGCAATATCAGCCAGCATAAGACCGGATTCCAGCGCCGAGTTCCCGCCTCCGATGGTAGCAACTATCTTCCCGCCAAAAAGAGGCCCGTCGCAAGTCGTACAATAACTTACGCCCTTGTTCCTGAACTCTTTCTCCCCCGGAACATTAAGCGGTCTTGGATGAACACCGGTGGTGATAATAACGGTGTTAGCAAGATAATCACAGACGGCTCTGCCGTTTGCTTGTTCGGCTGTTTTGTCACCGGCCATAGTGATTCCGTCCCTTTTTGTCTGAATACAGAACGAGCCGTCCGGCTGTTTGACAACTTTCTCAACCTCAACGCCTTCCTCTATATCCGTTTTATAAAATCTCAAATGTTCTTTGAATTTCTCGGCCAATTCAATCCCGTTTGTTTCAGACATGCCCGGCCAGTTGCCTATCTCGCCGGAAGTAGCGACCTCTCCGCCAAAATCCTTTGAGATAATTTTAAACTTAAGTCCGCGCCGAGCGGCGTAAATACCCGCAGCGGTAGCGGCGGCAGAACCGCCCACAATAATTAAATCGTATTTATTGTTCATAATATATATTTTATCATATCATAATTGATATGACCAATAAAAAGTTAATATTTATAATTCTATCCTTAAGCATAGCGACGCACTTCGCCTTTTTCGGGCAACCCAATGAAACAGTCTTTGACGAAGTTCATTTCGGCAAATTTGTGTCAGGATATTATACCGGAGAATACTACTTTGACATCCACCCGCCTTTAGGCAAATTGATAATCGCCGGTTTTGCGAAAATAGTTGATTTCAGGCCTGAATATAATTTTACCGAGATTGGCAAAGAATTTCCCGATAAAAAATATCTGGCTTTGCGTTTTCTGCCCGCCATGGCAGGAACTTTACTGCCTATTATTATATTTCTTCTGGCCTTACAGATTGGCATTTCAAGAATAGGCGCTTTCGCGGCCAGTCTATTCATAATTTTCGATAACGCGCTGTTAACCCAGTCCCGGCTTATGCTTCTTGATCCATTCCTGCTTTTGTTCGGCTTCACTTCTTTATTATTTTATTTCAGATACAGATGCCGAAACAAAAACCAAGATAAAAGAACCTATTCTCAAATTCTTAAGAATTTGAGAATAGGTTCTCATGCTAACTTAATTCTAATGGCCGTCTTCGCCGGCTTAGCCATTTCTGTCAAATGGACAGGGTTAAGTTTCATTGCTTTGCCGATTTTAATTGAATCAGCCAAAACTCTAAGGTTCAAAAGAGCCGACATAAAACAAGCAATCGCTTATTTTATGTCGGTTTTGAAGTTTGCCTCTTTTTTCTTCATATCCCTCGCTATTTATTTTTCTGTTTTTGCCCTACACTTTTCGCTTCTGCCCAAGCCCGGCCCCGGTGATGCTTTCATGAAACCTGATTTTCGTGAACAAGGCATGCTAAAAAATATAGCGAACTTGAATATTGAGATGTATAAGTCCAATCAGCGGCTAGGCGCTACTCATCCTTACGGCAGCCAGTGGTACACTTGGCCGCTTATGACAAGGCCGATATATTATTGGGTTAAGGATACGGCCAGAATTTACTTCTTCGGCAATCCAATAATTTGGTGGGCCTCTATGATTGCTGTCGCAATCAGTGTTAAGTATTTAGTATTAAGCATTAAGAAAAGAATCCCGGACAAGGTTTTAACAATTCTTTTGGGCGGATATTTCCTCAATCTACTGCCTTTTATCGGCGTTAAACGGGTGATGTTTCTATATCACTACCTAACTGCTCTGATTTTTGCGATTCTAATACTTGTTTATCTGGTTGACCAAACCAGTTTGACTTCCTTCGATAAAACTCAGGACGAGTCGCTCACCGCAGGAAAAAACTCCCGAAAAATTTTCACGGGAATTATAATCGCCGCCATTGTCGCGTTTCTTTTCTTCTCTCCCTTAAACTATGGCCTACCGCTGTCGGAAAAAGCATACAATACCAGAATATGGTTCGCGAGTTGGAGATAACCCTGAATAACTCAATGAATAACCCCATTGAGTTATTCAGATCAAATAACAAGCAAATAAGCCACTTTTAACCCCTGTGGATAAACGACTTCGCAAGTCGTTTATCCACAGGGAAGCAAAAACGGCTTGCGCCGTTTACAAGGAAACCTAGCGCAAGCCGCAAAACAAATTTCAAAAAATCAAAATTCAAAGAAAAGAGAACAAAAATTCAAAAATAAAAATCACTTCTCGAGGAGGACAACGCGGCCGCAGGAGACCCACGGGCCGACCAGCCAATGTCCGTACCGCCTTAAACGCGAACTACCCCGATGCGCGATCGGCACATCCCAGTCGCCGACCGAGCCACGGAAGACTGAACCGAAGAAATAATGATAATTTCCATCTTTTAATAGACCAGGGGCTTTGTCAGGATTTTCAAACACATATTTCCAATACTCAATGCCGGGAATGATATGGGTACGGCCGTATCTCGCCGAAACAAGAGCGGCAACTTCAAACAAAGGTCGGCCTTCAAGGGATTGAAGTTCTTGTCTGAAAGGTATGTGCATTCGTTTTTCACTAAAGTCCCGCGGAACTTCAGGGTTTATAGTATATTGGCCAACTTTTCCTGCGTCAATATCTGTGGTCATCCTGCCCCATGGCATATCCAAGGGGGATATACGCCGAGGACGGCGGGAGTTTTGTTCAACAAGAGATACCGTATCAGACGAGAAGTTCCAATACTTGAATGTATCAATCAAAAACTGACGAGAAGTTTGAGAACTTTGCTGCTTCATTATGTTCTTCCCTCTCTATAAGTTGTTTAAGATCGTGATTGGAGTATATATAAAACAAAGCCAGCTGTCAAGTCAGCTACCATAAATACGCGAGGCTTCACTCGGCTTCGCCTCGTTTCGCCTTCTGATAAAACGCCTCAATCTTGTCCCAGTTGAGGTTATTAAAAAATGATTCTATATAGGACTTCCTATCGGAACCGGTGTCTATGAAATATGAATGCTCGTATACGTCCAGACATAAGACAGGTATGGCACCCCAGATACCGCCGTGATTCTGGGCATCTGCGGTAAATATACGCAGCTCTTTCTCGTGGAGATCCCAAGCCAGTATCGCCCACCCGCGCGCCGCCATTCCGCAAGCGGAGAAATATGTTTTGAAGCCATCAATAGAACCGTATCGTTCCGCGAGACGCTCGGCAACCTCGCCTTTTGGTGTACCATCGCCACCAAGAACGGCGAAGTAATTTTCGTGCAGATAAACACCATTGTTAGCGAAACTCTCTCCGTTCTTTAACGCGCGGAGTTCGCTGTATGTCTGGTTGCCTTCGGCTTTTCCGCCTTGAACTATCGGCCTTAATTTATCCTTTATCTCGTTGGACTTATCCACGTAGCCCTTGTATAGCTTGCCGTGATGAATATCTATCGTCTTTTGGGAAATACCTTTCAGAGAGTCGGATTTATATGCTAGTTCTTTAAATGTTTTCTTAGGCATTACACTAAATTAAAAATCAAAATGACAAATCAAAATTCAAAAATTTTTTATTTTTAATCTGTGTTTTTGATATTTGATATTTAATTTTTAATTTAACTATAAACCAAGTAGCTGGTCAATTTTTGGTTTATCAAATCCTATAACAATTTGCCCATTTATATCTATCACCGGCACGCCGAATTGGCCGGTCTTATCTATCATTTCTTTTTGCCGAGGAATGTCTTTTGACACATCGTATTCGATATATTCTAAACTTTTTGATTTGAAATATTCTTTTGCCATTTTACAGAAGGCGCAAGTTGGAGTTGTGTATATTTTTATATTAGCCATGTAAAAAAATTAGCATAAACCCGTTATCCACACAATCTTGCTAAGGCAGGGAAAATGTTGTATCGTGCTTTACATATTTGTTTTTTGACATAGAAAGAGGAGAACCATGCGGATACGAAGTTCCCCGGTTTTTTTGGCCGTTATTGTGGGGGTTTTGTGGGCTAATTCGGCTTACTCGCAGATAGTGTTGTCTGCTGACGAGCTTATGAAACATGTCATAGAAAATATGACCAAGAACGACATACTTAAAACAGAATTTGTCTCATTTGAAAGAACCAGAAAAGAATATGATCTCAAATCAGACGGGGGCTGTAAGGCATCGGATCAGAAAGGCAATTGTACCAATCCCCTTGAAACTGAAACTTCAAAACACGGCAACGCGTATCCCGCGGCACAACGAGGCGACGACGGAGGATACTCTGTCAATTTAGGCAAAATACTTATCTTGGGCTATGACTATGTTTTTATGGAACGAAACAGCGATTATTACCGAGGTCTTCCGGAGAAATATCAATTTGAGTGCGACTGTTATGTCTTCTGGTTTGGATCCAAAGCGGTCCTGCCCAACATTGACCTGATCGTCCCGCTAAACGCCAGCGCCAAAGACAGAGGCATCCACGAGGCCGCCATTAGAATGAGCGGTTTCATGTATATTGATAAAGAGTATTTATTCATCAGGAGATATGTAGGAGAACTTACAAGATCGTTTAATCCCGATGTCCCATATGCCCCCGATTCTTTGGCCAAAATAACTATGAGCTCCATGATCCTGGATCAAGAAATAGCGGCCGAGCTCAATAATATTGTTATATTGACCAACACAGAGATAATGTATCAAATACGCCAAGGATGGTTCTTTGGCCACAGAACCAGAAAATTGGTCTGGGAGTGGCACAACTACCGTCTCAACCAACCCGTCCGATAAGAGATGGGTTTTTATTAATAAGCGGGTGTATAATATAAGGCGACTTTTATGTTCAACATCGTCAAGAAAGACAAATATACAAAGGCCCGTTTGGGCGTTTTAAGCACGCCTCACGGCAAGATCCAAACCCCGTCCTATGTAATAGTCGCCACTCACGCCGAAGTAAAATGTTTAAAACCATCAGACATCAAAAAGACAAAGACCCAAGTTGTGATCTGCAATACCTACCATTTGTGGGACCGAGCTTTAAAAATTCAAAATTCTAAGTTAAAAATTCAAGGAATTTTAAGGGCTAAAATTCCTATAATGACCGACAGCGGGGGGTTCCAGGTTTTTTCACTTGGATTCGGCAAAGAAAATAAGGTGGGCAAAATTCTAAACCCTGTGGATAAACGACTTGCGAAGTCGTTTATCCACAGGCAAAACATAAGGATTACCGCCAAAGGTGTCCGCTTTAAGTGTCCCGATTTTGCCCAAGCAAAGCTTGGTCGCAAAATCGAGGATCCTCGATTTTTTCTGCGCGAAGCGCGGGTAAAAAATCGGGAGGACTGGAAATTCCTCGGACCGGAGCTTTCAATGAAAATTCAAGAAAAACTGGGAGCAGATATTATATTCGCTTTTGACGAATGCACATCTCCTTTGGATGGATTTGATTACAACAAACAGGCGCTTGAGAGAACGCATGCCTGGGCAAAGGTATGTTTGCGTGAGCACAAAAAGAATCAACTCCGATGCTCACGAAATGAAGTCGGAGCCCCGACCGGAACTCCGACCAAAAGCGTCGGAGAAGCGTCGGGGATGTTATTTGGCATCGTTCAAGGGGGAAGATTTAAATCGCTGCGCGTTAAAAGCGCGAAATTTATCAGTTCTTTGCCGTTTGACGGCATCGGCATCGGAGGTTCATTCGGAAAAGACGAGATGGTTGAAACGCTTAAGTGGATTGTCCCCTACTTGCCGGAAGAAAAACCAAGACACCTTCTGGGTATAGGCAAAGTAGAAGACATCTTTAATGCCGTTGAGCAAGGGATAGACCTGTTTGACTGCGTTATCCCAACGAGAGAAGCCCGCCACGGCCGCATCTACACCAAGACCGAATATTTCGACATATCGAAATTTCGTAATATCGACATTCCGCTCGAGAGAGATTGCGGGTGTTCGGTTTGTTTAAGAAGAATGACGAGATTGAAATTGTATAAATTGTTTAAAAGCACCAAACCTATTCGGCAAGCTCAGGGTAGGCGTTATGCCACCCTTCATAACGTTTGGTTCTTCAATAACTTGCTTGGAGAAATCCGCAGGTCAATAAAAAACAACAGATTTAAGCAATTTAAAAACAGGTTTTTAAATCAATTCAAATCCTAGCCCTGCAATATTAAAAATAACCCGAAAAGGTTCGGATTATTTTATCAAAACGGTTATGTTTTTATCATCTAACGAATCAAGAGTTTTTTAAGAGCTTTGATTCTATGATCCTTTTCTTTTTGCGCATTTGCATCCTCTTTTGAAGTAAGTTTTTCAAGAGCACTCAATATAACTGCGGGGCTCACGTTCAGACGCCTAAGCGTAATGAAAGCAAACAGGTCAGCTCGTTTTTCTATAGAGAGAGAACGTTTTTCTGGGTTTTCGTTCTCGAAATCTTTATTAGCAATGTGTCCAACTTCGTGGGCAATAACGCCCAAAAACTCTTCTGGCATAAGGATCGTTTGCAAAGTTCCAGTAATGTACAGCCGGCATAAAATCGTTTCGGGACCAATTTCTATGCAGTTATTCTCTACATATGAAACCGGCTTTTCGGTTTGAAACGCAAGAGCGAATAGCCACACGCGAGTAAGATGGGGATAATCTTCTTTTGTTACCTCAACAACTTTTTTCCATTCTTCCGCGCAACATTCTGTTACAGCAACGACACCAATCTGATTATTCTGCCTATCTTGAGCATTTAAAATCGTCCCCGCCAACATAAATACGGTAAAGAAAGAAGCCAAAATCCGAGCCATGGCCATAGAGAGCCCTCAGTATTTAAAAGAGCTAAATGAAGATTAAATAAATGATAATATTCAAAAAAATTTTGTCAACCTAAAATCTCCGCTACAATCGCCGAAGCAGTTTCAGTATCTCATTATTCTAATAATAAAATTCTATCTTTCCACAGACTTAGATTTTTTTGAGAAAACGTAAAGATAGAGAATGTCGAGAATACCTACGGTATTGGTAACAAGCAAGACAACAAACCAGACCTTGTGGGCGCGGCGAGCTGATTTCCACAGAGCCATTCCTTTCCATACAAGGGACCAAACGGCAAGTAAAATAACGACTGTCATCCAGCCCGGGCCAAGAGCCAGCAAAAAATTGTTATACATCATAGTCATATTATATCACAATCCCATCTTCTTTTAATTCGGCCAAAATATCCGCCGGTATCGGTATTTCGCCTCTTACCGGACTTGTGCTTGGATATCGCCAAGCCGTAATTATGATTTTCTTTTGGCCCTTGACCGCATACATTGTCCACACTTCAGTGGATTTCTTTTTTGTTCCCACCGGTTGCATAGCCGCCAGTGTATCGGGAACTATCCCCTTTTCCATTCTTTTAGGATTTCTGATAATTCTCTTGACCCTATCTGCCGTTAAACCGTAAAACAGCATTTTTCTCACGGAATGCTGTGTCCAGTGATATTTTGAATCGTTTTTGGGGATATTGAAACGCATACAGAATAAGATAGCAAAGAAACGCCTTTCAACAAACCTGTGGATAAACGACTTCGCAAGTCGTTTATCCACAGGAGAAACAAAAAGGCATCAACTTGATACCTTAATAACTATTGATGCCCCCAATGATTCTGCTACCAGATCCTCCGGCATAACATGACAACGAAAACATCTTGCTTCGTAAAAGTCGCCCGGTTCAAACCGCTTGCGGGGATCACCCCCTGTTTTTTGGGTGAATTGGGCCAGACGGCCGCATACAAAACAACTCGCTTGAACTTTTGGCGTATATGTAGCGTGAGCCAATAGCTGCGGCATTATACCAAACGGCTTGCGCCAAGCGTCTAGATCAAGCCCGGCAAGCAGCACGATCATCTTTCTTTCAAAAGCCAGTTCTTGAACTAGGTCAACAAACCACCGACCAAAAAACTCCACTTCATCAGCCGCAAAAACCTCACAATGGGTTTTCCTCACTAATCTTAAAACATCCCGCTTATTATTCACAAAACGGGCGTTCAAGGGTGGCATCATAATTATCGGCTTACCGTCAACAATTTCTTTGGCTACTATCTTATCACCGTCTCTAGTGTCTTCGGGCGATTTAACGACGAGAATTTTTAATTTTGCGCGCTCATGGTCTCTTATGGCTTCTATCAATTTTCTTGATTTTGACGACCTCATGGGACCAGCAAACAAAGTAATCGTTCCCGGCTCTTTGAGCATTATTAATCCTTCTAAAAAGAGCTTCCGAAATTATACACAAACAACATTAAATATCAAAATAGACCCGCACGGATTCGCTTTAATAAAACAAAAATTGCCTTTTGGGCAATTTTTGTTTTTCCGCGTTTTTCTGCGTTAAGTCCGCGAACTTCCGCGAATTTTTCGCATTGCGAAAAATTAACTAGTAGTCCCTTCTTCCGCCATAACCTCCGCCGCCGAAACCTCCTCGGCCGCCTCTGTCTCTGTCAAAACCGCCTGTTCTCCTCGGGCGATCGGCCATCGGTTTGGCTTCGTTGACTATCAGCGTTCTGCCATCTAACTCTTTGCCATTCCACATATCAATGGCTTTCTGGGCATCCTCTTCTGTGGCCATTTCTACGAAGCCGAAGCCTCTTGAACGGCCGGACATTTTGTCCGTGATAACTGCGGCAGAAACAACTTCACCGGCTTGAGAAAACGCGTCCTTCAGTCCGGTATCGGTGGTGTTGTATGACAAACCACCTATGTATAATTTCTTCTCCATTTTAAACCTACGAATTACGAATTACTTACGAATATACGAATACGTAAATTCGTACTAGATTCGTTATTCGTAGATGATTTTATTAGTAGGACCGACCTTCCGTCTCAAGTTCCTACTAACTAGTTGATTAGATGGAAACTACCGACAGAGAAACCTACAATAATTTAAGTATATCACAACGCAACTTCCTTTGCAAGGGGTTAGGCCGCCAACAAGACCAGAAAAAAGATACCGGTGCAAAAGCCGGCTGAGATAAGACACCACGTACACCACTGTTTCAAAGCAAACGCCTGTACGAAGGTAAGATAAAGAGAGAAAAGGAACGCGATAACAGTTATAGAGAAAATTCCCAATACTATGACTTGCGGCATATCAACTGGAACGGAGAGAAAAACTCCGTAAGCGACAGCAACAGTTAAATAGTATGCCATCCCCAAAAGTTCCACCGGCACTCCAAAAAATTTCGAGTAATCGCTGAATATGACCGTGTCACAGTCGGCTTTTAAGGGACAAACAAGAGTCTCTTTGGAGACCTTCTTGTGCCTTATATAAGCGGCCAGCAGAAACCCGCTAAAAGCGATGAAGATTATAATTACAGAAGAAAAAACCATTAAAATCGTTCGAGTTGATGGACCGCTTCGCTATGATCGAATTGTTGGAGTTGAATACATTTCCGTCATTTCGAACACTTCCAACACTTCCAACGGTTTTATAAATTATTCCACCACTATCGTTCCCGTATGATTCGCCTGCATATGGTTGTGATATTTCCAAGTCCCCTGATGATCAAATTTGAACTCCCACGATTCACCGGACCCATAACCCTTGCAAGCATCGAATGCGCTAATCGACTGGGGCGTTCCGCAAAACGCGATATCTGAACCGGGATAGGTCTTGTGGGTCGGATGAACCGCGGAAGCGGTCCACATCATCTTTGAGCCCTTATTATCAAAAATAACCGTATCGCCTTTTTCCACCGTAACGATCGCGGGGCCATAGCCGAAATCGGAATACGTTACGGTAACTTTCGATTCTGATACTGTAGGCAAGGGCGATGACGATTCTTCGTTAACCGGAGTCGGCGTAGGAGTAGGCACTGGCACATTGTCCGTAGTCGTTGGCGTTGGCGAAGAACCGGGTGCCTGAACCGTATCACCTGAATATAGGAAAACCACTACTCCGACCAACACTATTGCGACAATTGTTAGTAATATTAGTTTGGTCATAATCAATTAACCTAATTATTCTAATTAACCTAATTGACCTAAATAAATCCTAATGACTAAATGACTAAGCCGGTTTGGTCATTTAGAAATTGGACATTAGTCATTATTTAGAATAATTAGAGTAATTAGAAATTAGAATAATTATTTTTTAAGTTCCTCGTCAATGACGGACTTAAACACACTAAATGGCTGCGCGCCTACTACCAGTCGACCGTTAATAAAGAATCCCGGCGTACCCGTTACTCCGGCGGCCTGGCCGTCTTTCGCGTCATTATTGACCTCTTCGGCGTATTTTTGAGAATCAAGGCAAGAATTAAACTTGCCCGCGTTCAAATTAATCTCGCCGGCCCACTTCTTTAAGTCGCCAACGCCGAATTGGATCGTCCCCGAACCTTGTTTGTCCTGCTCAATGAATATCTTATCGTGCATCTCCCAGAACTTGCTTTTTTCCTCAGCACATTCGACGGCTTGCGCGGCCGGCATCGCTCCGGGATGAAAACTTAAAGGAAAGTCCCTATATACGAATCTGACTTTGCCGGTGTCTATATATTCCGATTTAATAAGCGGCAACGTGTCCCGCCAGAATGAGCGGCAGAACGGACATTGTAAGTCACTGAACTCTATCATCACCACCGGCGCGTCTTTGTCGCCGAGATATGCGTCATCGTCGGCAGAGACGGCTATCTGTCCTTGCGGCTTAACCCCAGAGCCAATATCGGCAGCGGGGCGGCCAGAACCTCCGCCGCCAGAATAAAGCACAGCCGCGCTTATCAAAACACCAGCCAGCACTATCGCTCCTGGCATTATAAATTTTGTCCAATCAAATTTTGATGCCTCGACCCTAGATTTTTGTTCTAAATTATTATTTTCTTCCATAAGAATCACACTAACACACTATTTAAAAAACTAAAAATCCCCTAACTGGGGATATAACATCAAATGTTTTAATCTATAATTCTTTCCACCCGCTCAACCGCTTCTTCAACCGTCCCGTCATTTTTTACAAATTCGTAAGGAATATCGGATAACCTTGCTTCCTCTTCCCATTTCTTGCAGTCGGCTATTCTCTTGTCTATCTGCTCGGGCAACTCGCCCCTTTTCACAAGACGCCGTCTTAATTCTTTCTCACTTGGCGGAAGTATGAAAATAGACCGCACCTGACCAGAGGCATAAGCGCGAATTTTTCTAACCGAAACCGGCATAAGATTCATCAGAGACAATCCTTCGGACAAAAGAGCGTTAACAACATCAACTTTAAGCGTCGCGTACATATTCCCATGAACCGACTCTATCCACAAATCTCTTTTCTCTTTTCTAATCCGCAAAAATTCTTTTCTGGAAACATTACATCTGTATTCGCCCGGTAAGTCCCCGCCTCTTGACTCTCTTGAGGTCAAGCTCAAGACCATTTTCCATCTAGGATGCTTTTTAAGTAGTTCTCCGATAATAGTCGTCTTGCCTGCCCCGGATGGACCGGTAAAAGTAACTATTTTGATCCAGTTATTCTTAGACCTGATTAATTTTATAAAATAGCCCACCATAAGCAATACGGCGGCGGTTCCCAAAACTAATAACCATTGGTTAAAGAGCATCTGCCTTCCTTTTTGTAGATAATGCCTGTTATCCTGTGAAAAATTTTACAACAAAAACAGAAAAAACACAATAGCCATAATTATTCTATAAACGCCAAATGGGGCAAAAGTGTGTTTCTGAATAAAAGACAGCAAAAACTTGATAGCCAGCATCGCGGTAACAAACGAAGCAACGAAACCCACAGCAAGAATACTAAACTGATCATAAGAAAAACTAGACGCGTTTTTGAGCAAATCCAGCCCCGTAGCTCCGGCCATTGTTGGCAGAGCAAGCAAGAAAGAGAATTCCACTATTGTTTTCCTCGGCACCCCAAGCCATAATCCTCCTAGTATGGTCGCACCGGCGCGAGACACGCCGGGGACAACGGCAACTGTTTGGAAAAGTCCGATGAAAAAGCAGTGAGCATAGGAAATATCAGCTACGTTTTTTTCGTGTGTTAATTCTTTGCTTCTATACCAAAATTCAAAAATGATTAAAGCAACACCGCCCAAAAGCAAAGACCAAAGTACGGTAACCGTGCTCCCAATAAGAACATTTTTTATAAATCCATAGAGCAAAAATCCGACAACGGCAGTAGGCAAAAAAGCAACGGCAATTCTTTTGATAACTTCCGTGTTTAGAAGAAATTTTTTGAAATATAGAACTACCACCGACAATATCGCGCCCAGCTGTATCGCTATCTGAAAACTTGTCAGAAAGCTGCTTTGTTCCAGTTTCAATAAATATGAAGATAAAATAAGATGCCCCGTTGATGATATGGGCAAAAATTCGGTAAAACCTTCAACAACCCCAAGAATTATTGATTCAAAAATTCCCATCTTAATCCTCTATAAATTAATACTAGCATATTGTAAAATAAAGTCAGATATGAATATCGTAATTTTTCTAGGACTCGGATATCTGCTTGGTTCCCTTTCTCCAGGGTATTTCTTCGGCCGAGTCATTAAAAGTGTTGACCTTCGGGAAGTCGGCAAGAACAAAAACACCGGCGCGTCCAACACATACCGTGAGGTCGGGCCGGTTTATGGCGTTATCACCGGAATTTTTGACGCGCTCAAGGCCGCTACCGCCTATTTCATTGCCGTAAAGGGATTGATTTTAAATCCCCTGTGGATAAACGACTTCGCAAGTCGTTTATCCACAGGTATTAACCCAGACGTTGCCATACTTATTGGCCTTGCAGCCGTTGCCGGCCATGTTTTCCCTTTTTACTTGAACTTTCGCGGCGGAAGAGGCGTTGCCTCTCTTTACGGGCTTAACCTGATCGTATGGTTTCATACTCTTTCTGTTTTTGCCCTGTTTCTCTTCATAACCACGATTTTTTATACCATCGCGATTTCCCAAAGACCGGAAATTAAAAAAGTTCTGTCCGAGGCGCCGGTCAGAAAGTTTCTAAAACTGACGGCTTTGGTTTTGCCGTTGGGATATTTAGTTGTTTCGCAAAAATTTTTGTTGGTCTTTGTTGGAGTTCTGCTTGTTGTTTCTCTGGTCTTGGACGGAATGAGATTTATCTTGCCCGCGCTTAACCGCCGGTACTTGGCTTTAAAAAGTTTAGCAAAAACAAAAGAATTAAAGCGACTTTCCGGTTATACTTTTTTCCTGGCAAGCGCATTTGCGATTTTCTGGGTTTTCCCTAAAGAAATAGTGGTCATTAGTTTGAGTTTCTTTATAATCGGCGACGTTTTTGCTCCGCTTGGTTTGGTTTTTATGGCAAAAGAAACGATAAAGGGGAAAACAATAGGTGGAGCGGTTCTTATTTTTATTCTTTGCCTAATTACAGGAATTTTCCTTAGATCCCTTGCCGGACTGGACCTTTCTTTAAATTTCATGATCATCGCCGCGCTATCAACGGCAATTCTCGACCAATTTTCATTCCTCATAGACGACAACCTCCTCGTACCCATCGGAACAGCAATAATTCTTACTCTTGTTTTCTAGTTTAAAAAGGGCCAACAGAGTTGGCATTAAAATGGAGGATTATCTTCTTCAAGTTTTGTGATAATATCTTGCTTGGTGTTCGGTATGGCTTCCAGAAGAAAATCTATTGCTTCTTGTGAAGATTGTAAGGCCAAAATCTCTTGAGTTCTTTTGATTTTATCTTTGGTTGTCTCTACGTCCCACCCGTGTCTCGTCGCTACGGCAGTAATCTCTTCACTAAAAGGATCTTCTGTTTTTCTCGCAAGAGTGGGGCAACCCCTATGACCCAAGTCGCCGTAGTATTCTTGGCCGCAATCTGAACAATAACGCTCTGTAACAATATCGTCCCTCCAGCACATATCTTGTTCTCTCACATTAAATAAAGTACTGGACAACAAAGTAGCACAAAAAAATTATAACATCAACTAAATCCACACCACGCCTAAATACAACTTTTTAAATTATTTAAACAAACTCTTGAACAAATTCGATCAGCCAACCTAAAAAAGGCCGCCTAAAAACGGCTTTTTTATTCTAGGGAGGAGTCCTTTTATTTACTAACTTGTTTCCAGAGCCAGACGCCGAGGAGAACGAGGTCTACAAAGACCACCAGCCAGGTGAGGAATCCGAATCCCCACGCCCCCGACATCATGGACCAATTTCCGTACATCATATGGTTATCTAAAATATGATTACCTAAACCACTCTTTAAACGACTTCGGCCAGCCGACTAATAATAGCAACGCAAGCGGCGCGCCCCAGTTAGCCCAACGCTCAACAAATTCAAAAATTGAATCTCCGGCGATCGGGCGCATAAGCGCCGTCCAAAATCCCCAGAATGCCATCCACAGAAGCGCCAAACGAACCGGCCTTATCAGGATTAACACGGCCAGCAAAACGTCTATCAAGCCAACCAGCCACAAAAGAGTTGCCGCCGTTCCGACATCTGAAATACCAAAAATTGAAAACCAATCAACCCACGATTGACGACCTTGAAGCGCAAACACGCCATGACCGATAAACTCTCCGGCCACCGCGATTCGCAACACCCATTCTATTTTTTTATTCATCCCGTTAGAAGTCCGTCTTATTCAGCACAGGGCTGAACTTGAACAGATCTTTGTTAAAATTATATACCCGTTAAAGTTTGTAAGAAAAAATTTTCTTGAAATTTTTTCTGTCCAGGACTTCTAACGGGATTCATTATTTTTAACTTTAATATTTTAACTTAAAAACGCGTTCACCCGTCGAAATCTACCGAGATAGACGAGGCTCGACCACTCCGCGTTTATCATAATAATCATGTTCCGCCGTTTTTCAATCGTAACGAATTAAACACAACGCTGATACTGCTGAACGCCATCGCAGCGCCGGCAAAAATAGGATTAAGCAGAATTCCAAAAAATGGATAGAGAACGCCCGCCGCAACGGGAATAAACGCGGAATTGTAAAAGAATGCCCAAAACAGGTTCTGTTTAATTATTCTCATCGTTTGTTTTGACAGTTTTATCGTTTCCGGAATAAGCATCAAATCTCCTCTCATCAAAGTAATGTTGGCCGATTCCATCGCAATGTCTGTTCCCTCGCCCATGGCGATGCCGACATTGGATTGGGTAAGCGCCGGCGCATCGTTAATGCCGTCGCCCACCATTGCCACGATTCTGCCTTGCGCCTGCAATTCGCGCACTTTTTCTGATTTTTTATCGGGCAGAACTTCGCTCATTATATTTTTTATTCCCACCTGGCCGGCAATGGCGCGAGCGGTGCGTTCATTGTCTCCGGTGATCATCCAAACATCTATACCGCTTTGTTGCAAAATTTTTACCGCCTTAACGGATTCTTCCTTTAACACATCAGCAACGGCAAGAACGCCTTTAATACGCTTTTCAACGATAAGGATCATCGCTGTTTTCCCCTCATCCTCAAGCTTCTTGATTCTATCTTCGTAAATAGATACATCCAAACCAACATCCGCCGCAAGCGCTCTGTTTCCCAAATAGGCCTCAATTTTTTGGTCGCCGACCTGAAGAGAACCTCGCAAGCCTTTTCCTGAAATTGCCTTAAAATCAAGCAGTTTATATAGTTCAATCTTTTCTTTTTTGGCCCTATCAATTATCGCTTTATCAAGCGAATGTGATGATTTTTGGTCCAAACTCGCGGCATATCGTAAGATCGCCTGCGCCAAGGGATGTTCCGATCTTTGTTCAAGAGACGCGGCGAAAGAAAGAATATCCGCCCGATCTTCATTTTCAAAAGAAATTATATCGGTTAACTGCGGCTTGCCCTGAGTAAGCGTGCCTGTTTTGTCCAAAATTATAGTATCAATCTTGTTCGCGGTTTCAAGCGAAGCGGCGTCTTTTACCAGAATCCCCTTGACGGCCGCGCTGCCGGATGAAACCATGATTGCCATCGGCGTTGCCAGACCAAGCGCGCAGGGACAAGCGATAATAAGAACCGCCACGAAATTAACAAGGGCGAAATTAAAAGCGGGAGAAGGACCGAAGAAAAACCAAACGAGAAAAGTGAGAATGGCGATTGCTACTACAACCGGAACAAAATAAGAAGAAACCAAATCGGCAAGACGCTGAATCGGCGCCTTAGATCCTTGGGCTTCTTCTACCATTTTAATAATTTGAGAAAGAACCGTATCTTTGCCGATCTTGGTTGTCTCAAACGTGAAGGCGCCGAATTTATTCACCGTACTGCCGATAACCGCGCCGCCAACCGTTTTGTGGACCGGCATTGACTCTCCCGTTACCATTGATTCGTCAATTTCCGAGTCGCCCTCGGTGATCTTCCCGTCAACGGGAATTTTTTCTCCCGGACGAACTACTATCAAATCTCCGACTTGCACTTCGCTGATAGGCATTTCGATTTCTTTTCCGTCTTTCAAAACTTTTGCGGTTTTCGGCTGAAGCCCTACCAGTTTTTTAATTGCCTCCGA
Source organism: Candidatus Yanofskyibacteriota bacterium (assembly GCA_016185505.1). Classification (GTDB taxonomy): domain Bacteria; phylum Patescibacteriota; class Minisyncoccia; order 2-02-FULL-40-12; family GWA2-44-9; genus 2-01-FULL-43-22. Next base: position 9,536 of record JACPNL010000002.1, on the reverse strand, counting down.
AGCGCGTCCCTTCATCAATATCTCAAAATATTTTCCTAAAAGGATCAAAACAATAATGATGGCCGAAGTGTCAAAATAGATTTTCGGCGCAATCCCCCCTTTTGCAAAGAAATCCGGGAACACAACAACAGACGCGCTGTAAAAATACGCGGCGAGGGTCCCTATGGCGATCAGCGTGTTCATGTCGGCTGTGCGGTATTTTACGAGAAGTTTAAGCCCGCTGTAGAATTGCCAGCCGACCCAGAATTGCACGGGGGTGGTTAAGATAAAAAGGGTCCAATAATCACTCAAAAGAGCCGGCACGAAAGAAAACCATTCCGGAAAGCTGCCGAGAAATATGAAAACTGAAAGAATGCCGCCGACAATAAGTTTTGTTTTAAGAATCCGTGCTTGTTTTTCTCTCTCTATTTTTTCTCTGTCCAAAACTTCCTCGGCTTCTCCCTCTTCCTCAATCGGCTTGTAGCCGGCGTCGGTAATCACTTTAAAGATATCGCTTACGGTGAGTTTTTTTGGAGCAAAGATCACCTTTGCCCGTTGATTTGAAAAATCTACGTCAATATTTTTAACGCCGGGCAGTTTTTTGAGCGCATTCTGAACAACCATAGCGCAGTGGGGAGAATCCATTCCCAGCACCTTTATGGAAATAGTCTCGGAAGTTCCGCCGCTCGACGCCGCCTCTTTTTTTGTTTGAACGCCGACATCAAGCCGATAGCCGACTGACCCGACGGATTCGGCAAGGCTCTCCTCCGAAACTACGCGGTCGTCAAATTCAATAAGCACTGATTCTGAAGCAAAATTAACCGAAGCCGAACGCACACCCGCGGTTTGCAAAAGCACGCGCTCAATCGTTCCGGCGCAACTGGCACAGTGCATGCCTTTAATTTTGTATGTCTCTTTTTTCATCTTTACCCCCTTTTTTTATTATACACCCATTTATACCCCGCAACTTCCGCCATCGCTTTCATTAACCGGTTTCAATTCCGACAGGATCTGCTGATAGCCGGAAGCGCTTGAGAAATTGTATCCCAGAAGATCCTTCGGTTCGGCTTTTCGCCAATCAAAGTTCTTTGTTTGGAGGAATTGAGCTATGGCCGAATATGTGTCGGGAAACCAATAAGAGTTAACGGCAAGCGCGGCGTGATATATTTCCTCTTCGCCTATGCCTTGCGATGCCATTAGTTCAAGCAGTCCCAGCATAGCCATACCATGATTGCAATCGGGAAAATAAGTCGGGTTGTTGCAACAGGGACGATAAATATTCTTTGACACTTCTTCTACAAGCTTCTGTTGGTCGGGGGTAAGAATAAGAAATTTGTGCCGAGAATAGTGTTCCATAGTGTTTCCGTCACTGAGGGACCAGCCGCCCGTTGATGCGAATCTGTCAGCGCCTCCATAGCGCTTGTCCGTCATCGGCCCTTTTTCCAAAATATCATTTTTGTTGCTCAGACCGAGCGCCCACAGAACATTCAGTAGAAATCCGGCATTATCTTTTGCTATGACCAATTCTTTGTTGTCCGCCTCATAAAGGATTCCCTTCATCTCGTCGCTCATGCCTCCTCGGCCGGAATAAAGATTTTCGAACTTTGCGGCGTCTATCACGCCGGTATTAACCATTTGAACGCCAAGGTTTCCCCAAGAGACAGGCAAACGCGCCCCCTTTAAAGGAATGATCTGTTCTTCCAATTTTGCCGTGCTTCCGGCGCGCAACTTCTCTATGTCAAGCGCGGGAACAGAAAATTTGAAGAAATTACCCGCGTAAAAAAGAGCGATGGCAAGAAGAGGAGCAATAATGAAAATTTTAACGTCTCTACTATTATTCATTTCTTTACATTCTCTACCTGTGGATAAACGACTTCGTCCCGATTTGCTTCATGTAAAGCATGATTAGCAAATCGAGGATCCTCGATTCGTTGAAAACGAATCGGGACAAGTCGTTTATCCACAGGTAGTTTTAATCATTAATTTATCTGCTAATCGGGAAGGGTACAGCCGCTCTCGCGCGATAGATTCTCAAGTCCTTGTTCGCCTTCCAGTTTTTTACCGCTTGGGAAAACCCACGTCGGATATCCCTTAATTTCTTTTTCAAGACACAAATTTGGATTATCAGGACACTCCACATAATTAACCAGCCGGAAAGAATCGCCGAACGCTTTTTTCTCATTCTTGCAGTGCGAACACCAATCCGCTCCGTACATTACTACACCACTTTGAGTTAAACACTGAGCAAAAATGTCCAAATCTGTTTGTGCTGAGTTTTTGCGGTTAAGTAAGATCAAAATGTAAAATGCAAAAATCAAAATGACAATGCAAAATGTAAAAATTTTTAATTTTAATCTGAATTTTTTCATTTTTCGTTTTTAATTTTTAATTTAGCCGCAGCGCTTAGCAGCAATTTTTTAATTTTTCTTCTATTTCTTGGATCCTAGCCGTGTCTTTAGTGATTTCTTCGGCTCTGTCCGGCATTACAAAATATACATATGCGACTAGCCCCAAGATCGCGAATGCGACCCAAAAAGCGGTCCAACTAATAAAGCTCAAGGCGAGATAAGCCAATACAAATCCTGTCAATATCACTGACGCTTTGAATTTCATAGTATTATCCGCGGCCCATTTGGATCTTTTTTCTCCTTGATAAGCAATGCCGACTACGGTTCCGCCCATAGCTATCGCGGCTATCAGCAGCCAGCCGTCAGCCGCCAGCCAGCCGAAATTAAGACCGGCTAAGATCAGTAGCCACGTTAAACTAACTCCGGCGCATATTAAACATATTCTGATTTTCATCCCATTAGAGGTAGCCCCGCCAAGGTCTTTGACCGAGTCAGACTCGGCGAGACCTCTAACGGGACGCGTATCACAAATAAAATATAAGAATGCCGAGCAGTATCATCGCGATGCCTCCCCAAATCCTCATGTCTTTACGTTCCGTTCTCTGCCACGCTTGAACTTTATTTAACAATGATTCGTTGCTGGCTATAAACAAGATCACAACTAAAGGCGCAATAAATATCAAATTGTAAAATATCAGATAAGACAACCCCTTAAGATATGTCGCTTGATCATGCAATAAGCCAAGCACCATCAAATACGGTCCGCCCGTGCATGGAAATTCGCACAAACCCACAAAAGCGCCGAGAAGAAACGCCATTCCCATTGAGCTCCGTTCCAGCAACTCGGCTATTTTGCGATGCGCGACATGAGGAACTTTAAGCTTTAACGGAAAAGCTGGAAAAAATTCATTGACAAGATTTATACCTCCCAATACGACAAGAAGTAATGCTCCAACCTTTGCCATGAAATTCGGCGTATTGAAAAAATGAAGCGTTTGGAGAATACCGAGACCGATGAGAATATAGACGACAAAAATACCAAAAATATACGACCCGCCTATCCTCAAAATGCTTGATCTAAATTCCCCGACGCTGAACAGAAACGCGATAGTCACAAGGAGGATAGAAAAGGCGCAAGGATTGATACTGTCTATAAGCGCCGCCACGGCCACAAGAGGCAGAAGCCACTTCCCGCCATTAGACAAATTCCACAAAACAGCCGTACCCGTTGAGCCGAATCGAAAAAAGACAAAAATACCAGCCAATACCAATAAAACAATAATTAATCCTCTGATTTTAAGTTTTTGATTTGTCATTTTAATTATGGCGTTACGACCGCCTTAAACATAAGCTCCAACGGCTTGTCGCTGCCCTTCCGGAAAACATATACCACTCTGTCAACCGGCCCGACACCCGCCGGCCCGTGAGCGGCCGGATCAAAATCAACCTTGATTATCGCTTCTTCACCGGCGCCCATCTTCCCGTTAAACTTTGGGATAAAACCATGACCGGCCATACCGAACGGACCAAATTTCGTATCTTCTGTAACAAAACTTGCTTCCGTGCACATACACGAAGTATAGATCTGGTTAATTACCTCCTCGCCGTCGCCCGCGTTTATAACCTTAAATTCATGCGACACGACGCCCGCCGCCATTGAGATATTTCCGAAGTCAAAAAATGCCTCGTCCAGAATTAAGTTGCCCGCCGAAACCACATTGTCCGCGCCGCCAGAAATATCATCCGGCCCCGCGATCCAAACCAATATCCCAATTGCCGCCCCAAAAATAATTACAAAGTAAAAAATCGATTTTAATTTGTTCATAATGCTATAAATTAAATAAAACAAAAACCGCCTTCTGATTCAGGTCCTCTGCAATAATCAACCGAAAAACGGCTATTAAAACCCAGAGAACCTAGACCGAAAAGGCGGCATCGCGCTTTTCGTGAAGCGCTAACCAACGAATAAATCTCAACTCGTTGGGAGAGTGAAACTCGTATGACCGGGGGTATCCTATAAAAGCGCTCTCTGTTGCCGGAATTACCGACAACTTCGGCTCAAAAATTTGAAAAAGAGAGGCGAGAAACAACGTCAATATAGCGAGCATCATGCTCAAAAGAATCGCTGCTCCCATATTAGCCGAGGAAAATATCTTGAATGCGCTAAGGTGAAAAACGGCAAACTCAAAAGGACTTGCCGGCGCAGGACACCCTGTCTCCCTTTGGAGAGCTGCGAGACAGCCGTTGATACCGCCGTGTTCCATCTCATGAGACCCCATTCCTAAAAATCCAAAAACGGCCAATCCCGTAAAACTTAAGATCAAAAACAAAATAACTCCTTGTTTCGTCATATTAATCATATTACTCTTTTCCCGAATACGAGTCAAAACATTTAAATCCCTCTATAATCACTTTACTTTCTTAAATCTGGCTTGGAAAAACCTAAGAGTCGGCGGCTCGTAAACAAATTTAAGCCCCTTAGGGAGCTTGGCCGATTTGCTAACCGACTTTATTGTCTCGACGACATATTGGAGATGAGCAAGATCGTAAACGCGCCGCGGAATCGTGACCCTAACCAACTCGGGACCATTGTACGCTTCCCGGCCGTGCTTGCCGGAAACGATCCCCCGCTCCATAACACGGACACCGCCTTCAACATAAATTTCAGCGGCAAGGGTCTGAGCCGGAAATCGGTTTTGCGGAATATGCGGATAAAATTTCTTAGCATCAATAAAAACTGCGTGAGCGCCGGCCGGTTCGACAACCGAAATGCCTGACTTTTTAAGTTTTTCCCAGAGATACCGGACTTGCGAAACATAATGTTCAACATATTCTTCACATTCCGCCGACTCCCTAATTCCCCGGGCTATTGCTTCCATGTCGCGGCCGGCAAGACCGCCATAAGTGTGCAGGCCTTCATAGACCACGACAAGTTCTTTTGCCTTTTCAAAAACCTTTTTACTGTTTGTGGCCAGAAATCCACCCATATTAACCATGTGGTCTTTTTTTGAAGACATCGTACAGCCATCGGTATAAGAGCATATTTCTCGGATAATTTCTGCTAATGTTTTTTTCGAATAGCCATTCTCGCGTTGCTTTATAAAATAAGCATTCTCAACCACCCGAGTCGCGTCTAAAAGCAAGAAGATACCGTGGCGCCGGCAGATCGAACTGACCTGGATAATATTAGCCATTGAGAACGGCTGACCGCCAGCCATATTCAAGCAGGCCTCTATACGTACAAATGGAATATTCTTTTTATTTTTGATCACCTGTTTCAGCTTATCAGCGTCAATATTTCCTTTGAACGAATGGGCGTTGGACGGATCGTTTGCTTCAGGAATACCAACATCAACCCAAGTCCCACCAGCAAGTTCTTGGTGGACGCGGCTGGTGGTAAAATAAAAATTATTCGGTACGCAACCGCCCTTTTTGTTGATAAGAATTTTTGCTATCAAGTGTTCCGCGGCTCGCCCTTGGTGGGTTGGAACGACGTATTTATAGCCAAACACATCACTCACCGCTTGCTCCAAAGCATAAAAATTCCTACTGCCGGCATAGGCCTCATCCCCCAGCATCATCCCCGACCACTGACTGTCAGACATCGCCGAGGTGCCGCTATCGGTAAGCAGATCAACGTAGACATCTTGGGACCTTAAAAGGAAAGTGTTATAACCGGCTTCTTCAATCGCTTTAATTCTCTTTTCTTTGGCAATCAAAACTATCGGTTCAATCACTTTATTTTTATATGGAGGAGGAATCATTTGTTTTTAGCCATTATTACGTCACACGTTAATGGCGCAATGATTTTCTTGCTAATAAAAACGGTCGAGAACACAAGCAAGACGACGCTCAAAATTCCCAATTCTCCGCTCATGATGCTATATCCCGCCGTGCTGGCCGGGAGAGAGGCGTTCGGGCCCTTTGTTTGAATAGCGTTTTACAAAGTCGCTAATACGCTGGAGATCATCGGCGTCAAGGGTGCCGTCTTCAAGATTAAACATATCCAAACGACCCCAAGAAGCAACAGCAATATCAGTATCATTTGCTTCCCGTGGCATAACTACCGTAGTCGGGCCGGTGATGTCGCGCAATTTCTCCGCCTCTTCGCCGATGCGAGGATGATAAGAAACCCAGACGAGTCCGTGTTCCAAGCTATGTATTAGATTGCCGTCAGGAATAGCTTCGTCCCGAAAACCCGGGCGCGCCGGCGCGCCATAATGGTCGCCGGAAGTCGGCGGATTTGAATTATACGCGATTGACGGAGCAGAACCGTCAGGGATATGATTGCGGCCCATATCGGGTATAACCCGGCTGAAGTCCTCCCCTTCCGGTTCTGAACTCTTGGACAAAAGATATACACCATAACCAACCGCGACGACGATAATCAGAACTAAAGATCTGGTGAAATATCTTCTTGCCGTCTTTTTCCTGTCCTGCCGCGCCTGCTCCGACCCTTTTTCCTGCCTGCGCAGTTCGTACTTTTCTTTGTTGGTTAATTGTTCATCTGTCATACCTTGAAATTATACAATTAAATTTATAATAAAAACAAGCAGTCATTCGGAAAATAACTGTCCCTAGGGATTCGTTGTGTCTGACTCAGTCGCATATTTACTTATTACGACAATCGCCATCATCGGCTCATTAGCAACGGGATCAACAACCGGCTTGTCTTTTGTCGCATCAAATACGCCATCCCCGTTATCAAAATGAAGCATGATATAAATTGTCTCCCCGTCTAATGTTGAGCGGGAGAGCGTTATCAAAAAAGGATCGTCTGTCTCGCCAGACATGATCAGGCCACTTGCGCCCAAAATTTTCCCAGGCGCTTCATTTATATCTTCATGGACTGCCGCAAATCCGGGTTTTTCAAGACGCACGATCTCGACTGAGACGGTGTTTGAAGGCGGCTGCTCCGCGACATAAATCGCGTTTCCTCCGACAAAAAGTCCAGCGGAATTTCCGACGGAGCCGGACTCGTCATGATTTCCCAAAAATAAAAACATCGCGCCGATACCGGCAACAGTAATAATGCCAAGAGCAAGAAGGACTTTAGTATTCTTGATACTCATGGTTTTAAGTTTATACAATCTCTAAAAAACAAACAACCCCTCAAAAATCGAGAGATCGTTTGCGTTTATCCTTGAAAACGTTGAGGATTAATCGGTCCAGAAAATAAAGGTAAATACTTTTTCGGCATTTCCGAGATCGCGGACATGCAGCGAAGTTCTGCCTCTTAAGTCCTTCCGGATTTTTTTGCCCCAATCATCAGAGACATCGTCGGCTTCATGACCGTTTCCAAAACGGCCGCGGCCGGAAGCGGTTTGTCTGACCGTTGCCGTTGAATCAAAGTGAGAATAGATCGCCTCAAGCTGCTCATAATCATGCGCGTTTGGGTGTTCGTTTGACGGATCATCATTTACAAACCCGTCCAGCCCTCCATCCGGGTCGTTGGTGTAATCCATACAACTACCTAAATTGGCGTTGTTAAATTCCTCATCTTGGTGATCAAGCCCGAAAGTATGGGCGATTTCCTGGCACATAACCAACCTTCTCCACGCGGGAGTGTTATACATTGCGGTATTGAAATAAGAATCATTGACCTTGGCGGTCCCTTTAACTATATGGTCGCCGCTTATCCATATTGAAGCGACACCTAACCATCCGTTAAAACCGTATTTGCTGCTACAAACCTCTACCTGACCATTCGTGGCTCGGCAGTTTCTAGGTTTAGTACCACCTTGAACAACTGCTGTGTCAAGTATCGTGGAGGCGCTCCAGTCAGACGATGCTTCGTTAAGATAGGTGTTCCACGCGCTTGAAACGTTATCCCCGAGTTTAAGAGTAAATGGGTTAGACGTGCGCGCCCAGTGGTAACCTCCCCATGAATGGTTCGCGTAAACAAACGTTCCGCCGGCGACGAATAGAACAGACGCAAGGATAACTACAGCTTTGACGCTAGGTCTTGAAATAATCATAATGGTTTAAATTAACTAAGAAAATGCACTAAAAATCATATCGACCTTGGATCTTCCGACCCTTCAATAATAAGTATATCAAATTATAAGAATAATGTAAAGGGGGGGTCAAAACTAATATATTAGCCGAGGAGAAAATACAAAGCGCCTCCTGTTCAAATCCATATAAAAAATTTACCACAAATAATAAAACCCCGCCACGGCGGGGAAAGCTTTTTACGAGAAATCCGGCCCAGCACAATTCTATGCTGGACTAGTCGGATACCGACTGGTATCCGACATCAGGCCTTCAAGCTTCAAGGCGCGGATCCAGCGATTCATGCCGATACCGCCGCCGGAGCGAGGGAAAAATTTAAGGGACAGGAAATCCTCCAGCTCCTTCTCTACTCTTGCCTTCGTAAATTTGGCGAAAAGCGTCTTAGCATACGCTCCTTCGCTGATATTGTAGAATCTATCACGCATTTCTTTCGCGCTTGTACTCCTCTCCGCTGAACCAATGGTCTCAATCCCATGGAGAATAACATCAATCTTCTTAGCAACATCTCCTTGGCGTTTCATATTCCAGAACGGCGATGTGTATTCGGGAAAATACTCTAAAAAATAAACCGAACCGAACTTTTCTTTGATTTTTATCTCATGCTCGCCGGTAATTTCTTCTGTGCCATAACTCTTGGCCAAACTCTTATATTTCCCGCCTGGGAATTTGGTCTTTTTCCTAAAACCGACATATCTTAAAAGATCTGCCTCTAATTTCCTCAAAATATCCATTGAACCCTTAAACTCAAACTCAAACATAGGAAAGATGAGGTTGTGTCTACCGGGTTTAGGATCCGGCTCTTGCCGATAACTTGTAGTAACGCAAAAAAATCCTTTTTCTTTAGGATTATGCAACAACTCGTGCTCCAGCCACATTTGTCCTGTCTGGGGCAAAGGCCAGACCTCTCCGGCATAATTGAACGTCGCCACATTAAATGGGTCCTCACAGGCAGATAGAATGGAAAGACGATGTTGAACCGCCGCTTCTGTAAATCCTGATTTTTTAAAAAAATCCCGCAGCAACCCGATCGCAAAATCGTACTCTCTGGAGTCGATTGGGTCAATAAAGTGATGATTTTTATTCATAAAATGAATATCACTTAACAGTATACGACTAAATTTAATAATATAAAATCCCCAAAACTGGGGATAAGATGACTAATGTCACAAATTAAATAACTCCGCTATGCCCGCT